>JABDKO010000276.1 GCA_013002165.1 Rhodothermales bacterium
GCACTCGACTTCAACGGGTGTATCGAGTCGACACAGGGCCTTGAACTCGATGACTGTTCCGTCGGTCTTCGTCGCGGTGACGGTCAGGACATCTCCGGCTTTGATTTCGTTTGTCACCGGGATGTCGTAGGTCTCGGTTCCATCCAGTCCCAGCGTTGCGGCATTGATATCTTTCATGTACTCAAGTGGAAGTACACCCATACCAATCAGGTTTGACCTGTGAATCCGCTCATACGAATCAGCGATTACTGCCTTGACACCGAGGAGCAGTGTTCCTTTGGCCGCCCAGTCTCGTGATGAACCCATACCGTAGTCTTTTCCGGCAAGGATAACCAGCGGGATTTCATCTTCGATGTACTTCATTGCTGCATCGTAGATCGGGAGTGTTTCTCCGGTCGGCAAATACCGGGTAACGCCACCCTCTGTGCCCGGCAGAAGTTGATTCTTGATTCGGATGTTCGCGAACGTTCCGCGCATCATGACTTCGTGGTTTCCACGGCGCGATCCGAACGAGTTAAAATCGAGAAAGCTGACGTCTCTGTCCTGCAGGTATTTACCCGCCGGGCCGGACGGTGGAATCGAGCCAGCAGGCGAAATGTGGTCCGTTGTTGTCGAGTCGCCCAGCTTGGCCAGAACCCTCGCACCTTTGACCGGCGATATAGCCGGGGTTTCGGGTGTCAGATCAAAGAAGAACGGTGGCTCCTGAACGTACGTCGATTCTGAATTCCAATCGTAGATCGATCCTTCAGGAATCGAAATGGCATTCCAGGTCTCGTTGGAGTCTTCGATGCCAGTGTACTCTTTCTTGAACATTTCAGGCGTGACGGAAGCCTTGACCGCGTCAGCAATATCTTTTGAGGTCGGCCAGATGTCTCTGAGGTATACGTCCTTCCCTGCCGAGTCGGTGCCGATAGGATCCTTTGTCAGATCAATATTTACAGTGCCGGCAAGTGCATATGCCACAACCAGTGGCGGCGAGGCTAGGAAGTTAGCCTGGACCAGTGAATGGATTCTTCCTTCGAAGTTGCGGTTACCGGACAGAACTCCGGCAACTATCAGATCACCCTGCTTGATGGCTTCGGCGACTGGCTCCGGAAGCGGGCCGGAATTTCCGATGCATGTGGTGCATCCATATCCAACCAGATTGAAGCCAAGCTGGTCGAGGTACGGCCACAGACCTGCTTCATGCAGATAATCCGTTACGACTTTTGAACCCGGCGCCATTGACGTCTTGACGTACGGCTTAACTTTCAAACCTCTTTCTACAGCCTTCTTTGCAACGAGACCGGCGCCGATCATGACGGACGGGTTGCTCGTGTTTGTACAGCTTGTGATTGCAGCGATAGCCACATCACCATGGCGAAGACGAATAGGGTCGCCGTCTGCATCGACATATCGATGCTCGGCGCGGGAAATGTCTGCCTGGACGCCGAATCCTTCGCCGAGTCCGGCTTCCTCTTCGGCCTTGATCTCGCATGTCGACTTCAGCCGGTCTTCTTTCAAACCAAAACCTTTCGGACCCGCAGGAGCCGAGAGAGACGTCTTAAAGGTCGACTGCATGTCCGGCAGCGCTATCCTGTCCTGAGGTCGTTTAGGTCCTGACAAGCTCGGAACGACTGTGGACATGTCGAGCTCCAGCACGTCGATAAATTCCGGATCAGCGGAGTCAGAGGTCCTGAACAAGCCCTGCTCCTTCGTGTATCGTTCGACCGTTTCAACCAGTGCGTCAGGACGACCTGTTTGACGGAGGTAGTCGAGCGTGGCATTATCAATTGGGAAGAATCCCATTGTAGCTCCGTACTCCGGGGACATGTTCGCGATGGTTGCACGATCCGGAACGGTCATGTTGTCGAGTCCATCACCAAAGAACTCTACAAATTTCCCGACCACACCGTAGGCTCGAAGCTGCTGCGTGACGGTTAGCACGAGGTCCGTTGCCGTCGCGCCTTCGGGTAACTTTCCGGTCAGGCGAAAACCGACGACTTCGGGCATGAGCATATAGATGGGCTGACCCAGCATGACTGCTTCGGCCTCTATTCCACCTACCCCCCATCCGACTACACCAAGCCCATCGATCATCGTCGTGTGCGAATCAGTACCGACCAAAGAATCGGGGTACAGAACCTGCAGCCCATCTTCGGGTCGCGACCACACACAGCGTGCGACGTATTCGAGATTGACCTGGTGACAGATACCGCTCGCCGGTGGCACAACAGAAAAATTGTCAAATGCTTGCTTTCCCCAGCGCAGGAATTCGTAGCGCTCCCTGTTCCGTACGAACTCTCGCTCTGCATTTATCTGGAGAGCTGCGGGTGTTCCAAACGCGTCCACCTGAACAGAGTGATCGATTATTAGGTGTACCGGCACGCGGGGATTGATCTCATCAGGATTACCTCCGAGGCGCGCCATGGCAGAACGCATAGCCGCAAGGTCGACGACAGCCGGGACTCCGGTAAAATCCTGAAGCAGAACCCGTGCAGGTTTAAAGGGAATCTCTTTGGAAGCCGGATTGCGAGGGTCGTACGATGCAAGAAGATCGATGTCATCCTTTGTGACCTGAAAATCATCGCACTCACGCAGGACGGACTCAAGGAGCACCTTTATCGAATATGGCAGTCGGTTGATGCCCGAGTAGCCAGCCTTTTCCAGCGCATCAAGACGATAGATATAGGCATTTCCGTCGGGTGTGGACAGAGTGTCGCGAGCGTTGAAATGATCTGTGCGTTTGGGCATGGCGAATCCGGGGTTCGTTACTCGAGAGGCAATGGAACTGTAAGGTTAATGTACTCCTAAAGCCTGATTTTGTTGATAGAGAAGATGTGAATGAGGGATGAGGGATGAGGGATGGGGGATGAGGGATGAGGGTCCTTGGTCTGGCCGTTATGCAACCATCCTGTCATGTTGAGCCTGAGCGAAACATCTAGGTCCTTCGCTGCGCTCAGGATGACGGGGAGGGTTGGTCGAGGGATGACGGGACCATACCATACGGCTAATGACTAGTGACCAATGACTAGTGACCAATGACTAATGACCAATGACCAGTGACCAATGAACAATGACCAGTGACCAACGTCGAGCCCTGCCTAGCCTCGGGCTTTCTGCAGGGAGCGTCTCAGGTGTCCAACGATATGATCGGCGGAAAACTCTGCGAGTCGGTCCAGGGCTATTGTGATTTCCTCGACGGACAGGCGTGAGAATGCATTGGCCGTGACAACATCTCTTACTGCTCCGGGTCCGAATATTGCCGGAGCTACATTTTCCCTTTCCCGGACCCGTGTTTTCCAGATCTCACGACCACTGAATCCATCGATCAGGGTAACCTCGGCATCGATGAAGAACCGGGCGGCGGAATTCCATTCTTTTGCATCTATCCCATAGTCACGAATTCTGACTTCCATAAGATAGTCGGCAGCGGCCTGGTCATCAGTCACCGTGGTCCGGAGGTAGCGGGCAGATCGGACGAGCACCCTGTCAGCAACTTCGAAGGCGATGTCGATCTCTTCGGACGCTTCTTCCAGCCTGTCGCGGAGCTCACTGGCTTCAATCTCTTTTGCAATCCGTGTACCGAGCCGAATGACAGCGTGGATCGGCCGGTCCGGATGACCGGGAAAATACGGACCGGTAAACACTTCCGGATAAGGTGGATAATCGAACGCCACTGCCAACGAATGGTCTCGATATTCATAGTCGGCAAGGTGATTTGAGGAACCGCATCCACTTAACAGGACAATGACTATTGCCAGGGGCACAAGAGTACTCTTTATTATCGGGACACATTCCCATGTACTATTCATCAGCCTGACCTCAGATATTATTCTTCCTATATACGGCGCTGTCTGTTATATGTGGTACAGGTATTCGAGAATTGATCTGTAGGAATTATCGCTGGCAATCTGCACGTTTATTCTGTGTCGTAAACTGTATTTGATAAACCTCGGTGAGGTGGCTTGACATTTAGCGGTCTGGGCATAACTTCCCGTAGATCCAGTCGGCATTGTGCGGGGACGAAGCACCCTCGCACGCACAGAGCCAATGATGGATGATGAGCCGATTGGCTTCGCCAACTTAACGGAGAACAGCCATGAACTCACAAAATCGCTCTAGTCCGTCCGCCATCAAACTATTCCTTACAGTTTGCCTTGTTTTTCTTTTAGTACCGGTCACCGCAACCGCGCAGGTATGCCTCGGTGAGTGTCCAGAGAACAGCAAATTCACTGCTGCTGCGCAAGGCGGTGCCGATAACGACACCGATTTGTGTGCGGTGGGCATTGCGCTTGGTGCAAACCAATTAGTTGCACCGGTACTGATCAACCTGGTATTTGAGTATGGAATCGGTAACCAGAACTTCGGCACATTTACAGAAACGCCAGCACTTGCCAAATTGAATGGAGGCGTTGAGAGCGACGACTACCGCTCTATCATTGCCGGAGCACAGGTTCGATATCCCTTCGTGTTAAATGAAGCCAATGGCCTTCGGGCGGGTCCAATGGCTGGCATCATAAATTACAACTGGAATTACAAGAACTGTGACTTCTGCGAAGCAGAGAATGAAGTTATGGTCCAGGTCGGCGGCACTTTGATGTGGGGATTCCTGGGTCTTGATGCGTATACCTCGATAGACGGCCCTGGCTTTTCAGTCCGGCTACGAGCGATGTACGGATTCGGCGCAGCATCATAATTTGCCATTCCGATTCAACGCATTCGGCTTAAGGTAGACTCGAGATGAGGGATGAGGGATAAGGATTCGTGTGGCCCACTGTCGTCCTGAGGGCACCGAAGGATCTGCTTGACACAAAACACTTTGGCCTGGATCTTAGAAACCAGAAAGGGCCGACAATCTTCGATTGCCGGCCCTCTGTCTGTGCTAATTCTTTACTGCACGACGATCGGGGTTGTCGCTGTGTAATCGCTTGTGCGCACCGTTACGAAGTAGGTGCCAGCTGCCGAGCCTTGAGCAGACCAGGATAGCTCCGATTTCCCAACCGGGAGATTTCCGCTGTAAATCGTGTCCGCCTTGCGTCCGAGAATATCATAGACTTCGACTCGTACCGATTCAAAGTCATCCATGACGACCGTCAGATTAACGACATCGGCAAACGGATTCGGATACACATCAAGACTGAATGGGGCGACATCAAAAAAGTCGTCGACTGCGGTAGTAGTCGACTCATACGTATACGTATACCGATAATAATCAACCCAGTCTGAACCATCCCACATTTGTTCAAGCTCCTCAACGAGGCATCCTTCGCCATCATATGTCGTCAATGCTCTGGACTGCAGAACAAACTCGGTGCCGTTCCAGAGTTCAATTGTTTCTGATTCAATACCATTGGGTCCGTACGTCTTTGTGACCTTCACGCTGACAACCCACTCAGTACCACTCCAGAATTCACTGATGTATTCGATCTCTAGCCCGAGTGTATCATATGTAGATGTTTCTCGACTCGACCGTGACCAGACACCCATGAACTCGTCCCACGACTCAAACGTGCTTACCCGCGTTGCCGTATCATAGATGTGTAATGTCCGAAAGGCATCCTCCCAGATCTCCATATCGTCGTTCCAGAACTGATTGATGAGACTCTCCAATCGTC
>JABDKO010000099.1 GCA_013002165.1 Rhodothermales bacterium
CGGTGATCACGTGAGTTATGTCGGACGAATTCAACGACGCAGAGTCAATAGCTTCCTTTGCAACCCTGCACCCGAGCGGGACGACCGTTTTCTTGTAGAGGGCGTTCCGCTTTCCCGTGGATGGTTGAGGATCGAGGTTCCAATTGGGAGGATAGAACTCGAACTCATTCAGTGGAAGATCATAGTCAGCGATACACGAATACCTCGTGTCAATTCCAGACCTCTCGTAGATCGCTCTAATGCGCGTCCGAATGGGATCCGGTGTGCTCTCTATCTTCTCCATGAAGTCTGCGGCAGCAGACTGCGAGCGAGACAGCTCCGGGTTTCCCGTTGCGATTGACTCTATAACAGTAACACTTTCGTTTGCTGACATTACAGTCCTGCCTCTTTAGCCGCATCCCAAAAAACATCCATCTCCTCAAGAGTCAGATCTGACAAACGCTTGCCGGAGTCGGCTACACTGCGCTCAATAAATTTGAATCGATCGCTGAATTTGTTGTTGGTTTCTCGAAGGGCGTTTTCAGGGTTCCAACCGCTTAGTCTGGCAAAGTTGACCAGTGCAAAAAACACATCGCCCAGTTCGCTTTCGACATGTGCTCTATCGCCGCCTGATTGCGCTTCCGCGAACTCCCCGAGTTCCTCCTCAACTTTCTTCCACGCTGCTGCCGGACTATCGAAGTCGAATCCGACACCGGCCACTTTCTCTTGTATTCGATACGAGCGAAGAAGTGACGGCAACTGTGATGGAACACCGTCAAGAACCGATGACCGTCTGCCTTCCTCAAGCTTGATTGCTTCCCAGTTTTTCAGGACTTCATCGGTACCGGATACAGACGTATCGCCGAAGACGTGCGGGTGTCGGCGAATGAGTTTCTCAGATTCGGATTCCAGGATGTCATCGAGGTTGAACGAACCATCCTGCTCGGCAATCACGGCATTGAAGATCACATGCAAGAACAGGTCGCCCAGTTCACGTTTGAGCTCCTGCAGGTCGCCCCTGTCAATTGCATCGACAGCCTCATAGCACTCCTCTATCAGGAGATGTCGAATCGACTCGTGCGTTTGCTCCCGATCCCAGGGACAGTCTCTTCTGAGTTGCCGGACGATGGCAATGAAGTCTGCGCATTTTTCGAGAGTACCGTCGGTGGGGAGAAATGCCCGGTCGTAGATTTTTTCGGCCATGAAGATGTCGTTTTCGTTGCGGTGGTACGCGTGGTAGTGTGTTTTATTCCCGATATGACCCGCTGTTGTCACACTGAGAGAGTAAATTGGCATCCGGACTTAGCGTATCCGATTTCGGCCGGTTCGGGCACGATGGTGACTGAATATTCTCGTTGCTACCAGGGGTTTCGTGGCTCCGGGAACGGGTCGGGGTAATAAATTGTGGATTACTTGGTTATGATCGGCTCCCTGTAGTGTCTTATTTTTCAAACGCAGGGATCCGACTCGTTCGGATTCGTTAAAACCTGAGGCGCAAGGCGCGCTGATTACATCTTCTGGTGCATTCGTTGCAGTAGAGTACGGACGGCCGGTCGCATCCGATCGGTGGACTCATGTTGGAATCGCCAGGGATAATGTTAAATACTACACTACACAGGAGGTGTAATTTATGGCACGTGGAATCAACAAAGTCATCCTTGTAGGTAATCTTGGGCAGGATCCCGAGTTGCGCTATACCGGGAGTGGCACAGCTGTTTGCAATCTTCGCATTGCGACTAATGAGTCGTATAAGGACGCGAGTGGACAGTTGGTTGACAAAGTAGAATGGCATAGTATAGTTGCCTGGGGTCGTTTGGCGGAGATCTGCGGCGAGTATCTCAAGAAAGGCTCGCAGGCATATTTCGAAGGTTCGTTGCAAACACGCTCGTACGAGGACAAGGACGGTAACATGCGGTACGTCACGGAGGTAAAAGCTCGTGAGATGATGTTGCTGGGTGGCCGGGGTGGTGACGGTGGATTCGGTTCGGCTCCCCAGCCAGAATCGCGATCGAGTGCCAAACCGCAAAAAGTATCTTCCGGATCCGACGACTACACGTTCGAGCCAGATGATGAACTGCCGTTCTAAGGCTGGTTTAGCGTTTTTAAAGGCGGCCCTCCCGTAAGAGGTGCCGCCTTTTTTTGTCTGGTGCACATAGTGATGCCGAAATCCAGTCTATTTTCGGTCGATGGAGCGGTAGAACTTGCATTTATTACCGTCTTCGCGGTTACTTTAACCGGCAGATTTCCCGATCCCCGAAGGAAATCGTCATCCCCTGAACATGAAGTAAATCAGACTGCACCCTATGGCAACTCCTTCAGCAGCGCGCGGAGCCTGGACCTCGAGAACCGGTTTTATCTTTGCCGCTGCTGGTTCAGCGATTGGCCTCGGCAATATCTGGCGCTTCCCGTACACCGCTGGTGAAAGCGGAGGCGGTGCCTTCGTATTGATTTATCTCCTATGTGTAGTGCTCATAGGAATCCCGGTGCTGTTCGCGGAGCTGGCTATCGGGCGCTCGACTGAGAAGAATCCGGTCGGAGCATTCAAGAAAATTGTACCGGGCTCGATGTGGCCGGTCCTGGGTGGCCTTGGAATTGCTACCGGATTCGGCATCCTTGCATTTTACAGCGTCATAGCCGGGTGGACACTCTCCTACCTTTTCAAAGCGGTCACGGGTGGCTTTGGTCAGGCGATGACTGCCGATGAGAGTGCTGCACTGTTTACACAGCTAACCGGGGATCCCGTGTGGGCAATAATCCTTGCCGGCGTGTTTATTCTTTTGACGATTTTCGTTGTTCAGGGTGGTGTCTCGGGAGGCATCGAACGCACAACAAAGATCTTGATGCCGGTGCTTCTCGTCATTCTGGTCATTCTTGCAATCCGGTCCGTTACTCTCCCAAACGGCATGGCCGGCGTCGAGTATTTGTTCAAGCCGGATTTCTCGAAGGTGAACATTCAGGTGTTTATGCAAGCTCTCGGGCAAGCGCTGTTCAGCCTTAGCCTCGGTATGGGTGCAATGATTACGTATGGCTCCTATCTACCCAAGAGCGAAAACATGCCGGTGGCCGGGGTGTCCGTTGCCTTCTTTGACACGATCATTGCACTGCTTGCCGGGTTGATTATTTTCCCCGCCATCTTTTCCGTCGGTGGTGAAACCAGCGGCGGCCCCGGGCTTGTCTTCGTAGTTCTACCGTCAATCTTCAATAGCCTGCCTGCAGGAAACCTGTTTGCAGTGGCATTTTATTTTCTGCTGGCGATCGCTGCACTGACCTCAACGATCAGTCTGCTCGAGGTCTGCGTGTCGTACTTCGTCGATGAGAAAGAATGGTCTCGTCAGAAAGCAGCGTGGCTCCTCGGAGGTATCTGTTTTGCGATCGCAATACCGTCGGCTCTTTCCCAGGGTGGCTCCGAGTTCTTCACGAGTTTCGTTGGAGGCCTCGACTTCCTGAGTATTCAGAACATCATCTGGGGTAACTTCTCCCTCAGTATCGGGGCTCTCCTGCTTTGCATATTCGTTGCCTGGAAATGGGGTGTACCCAAAGCTATCGAGTCGCTCGAAGAAAGTGGAGACTCATTACCTGCGAAGGGACTATGGTCGTTCCTGATCAGGTTCGTTTGTCCAGTGGCTGTTGGTGTTATCTTGATCTTCATCATTGTTACGCAGCAATACTTCTAGGTTGTTCATCCCTTGACAGAAACACGTCCGGAACATAGTCGTTGTTGACACCCGATAATCACAGACTCGATACTACTCGAGGGAGAGTCGTCCTGTAGCAGTGGATTCGGATCCTTCCTTATTACATCTCTTAACAATCTTCCAGCTATCAGAGGGACCCATACCGATGGATGGAGGAATAGTCGCGTTAGAATTAATCATCTTCTTCGTGCTTCTGGTTTTTTCCGGACTTTTCTCCGGATCTGAAGTGGCGTTGTTTGGCCTGGAAGGTGGTGCCCTAGACGACATCCGAAGCAGTACCGATCGAGCGAGCAGACGAGTTGCGCGTTTGCTGGAGCGTCCGCGGGAGTTGCTGGTCTCGATTCTTGTACTGAACACTCTCGTGAACGTCGGAGCTGCGATTATTGCTGCTGTCTTTACTGCGCAGCTTGCGGCCGCGGCGGGCTGGAGCAAGACCATCACGGTTGTCGTGGAGGTCCTGGTTGTTACCTTCATTTTGCTTGTGATGAGCGAGATAACACCCAAGCTTCTAGCGTCGAGAAATCCGGCGCGATTTAGCAGACTATTATCTGCATTCATTCTCCCCTTCCACCGCGTTCTGTTCCCTGTGTCATCTCTTCTGGCGCGATCGACAAATATTTTTGGCGGGCGAATAAAACGATTTACACGCATATCGGGGGATGATGTCAAGGTCATGGCCGAAATTGGCGAAGAACATGGGACACTCGCAGAAGAAGAACGAGCCATGATTCACTCCATAATCGAATTTGGAGACCGAACCGTCAGAGAGGTGATGATCAGCAGGCTGGACATCGTAGCGATTCCGGTTGTCGCAACACTCGAAGATGCGTTTGAAATTATCCGAACGAGCGGATATTCCAGACTTCCCCTCTTCGTGGATCACCTAGACAATATCCTCGGTGTCATTCATGCGAAGGACTTGCTGCCGTACGTCGGCGGTGAAAATGGACAGGAGCGCATAGACTGGACGCGTGTGGCACGGAAGCCAATGTTCGTTCCGCAGGGCAAGAAACTTGATGACCTGCTGGAGGAGTTCCAATTGCGGAAGATGCATGTGGCAATAGTTGTGGACGAGTATGGTGGCACGGCAGGACTGGTGACACTCGAAAACGTTCTGGAAGAGATTGTCGGCGAGATACGGGATGAAAGCGACGATCAGGAAGAGAGTCTCTTCTACCGAATCGATGACCGGACTGTACGGTGCGACTCACGGCTCGACCTCGATGACCTGAACGACCTGCTGGGGCTCACGCTTGATACCGAGGTACTTGATTTTGAGACCGTGGGCGGCCTGGTATTTCACCTGAACGGAACTATCCCAGTTGCTGGAGATTCGTTCGACTATGGAGACGCGAAGTTTACCGTTGAAGGAGTCGACAATAACAGAATCGGCAATATCATTGTCACAACAGCGCTCAAAAGTAGCCAGAAGGCGGACTGACAATCATCGGCGGCAGTTTCAGGTTGACCTTGCGCGGCCGTTTCTGTACATGCCGGGCATCCTGATTTTGATTCTTGTCCTGTCATCTCCTGCATCTGCGCAATCATTCAAAGCTTCGAGCAATCCGAGTCAAAACGCAACCCGAAATTCGCAGAGTCTGCGGTCGGCTTTGTTGTACGAACATGTCGAAATGGGTAGCTTTTATTTAGACGCACAGGCCCGACAAGAGTCATTGACAACGCGAGACGATCCCTGGTTAGCGATGGACAAGTTTCAACATGTTGTTTTCAGCTTTTTCATTACAACCGGAAGCCAGTATGGACTGGTGAACAAAATTGATCTCCGCGAACGAAATGCACTTCCCTTTTCGGTGGGAATCAGCGCTGCGGCCGGACTCTCCAAAGAGATGTATGATCGAAGATCTACTTCTGGTACCTTCAGTAGACGCGACCTTGTTGCCGACGGACTTGGAATCATCCTTGCGGCTGGCTTAATCCTAATCTAGAGCGATGGCAGACATCAAAGAATACTGCGGCGTCTTCGGAATCTTCAATAGCCCCAACGCGGCGGGTTCGATTTACTACGGACTGCACGCACTGCAGCATCGTGGTCAGGAGTCTTGCGGTATTGTCACATCAACTTTTGATAAGGCAAAGAGCAAGAAGGTAATGCGGGTCTACAAGGATTTTGGCCTTGTCCTGGACGTCTTCAGCAATCCCGCTGTTTTTGAAGATAAGTTGCTTGGAAGCTCTGGAATCGGACATAACCGGTATTCGACAAGCGGGTCGCCGGATAATCGCTCCAACATTCAGCCTTTCGTTGTGAGTTATCGTGATGGCAACATTGCCATCGCCCATAATGGCAATCTGTCGAATGCCCGTGAACTACGGCGCTCCTTCAGCGATCGCGGTACGTTGTTCCAAACAACCACCGACAGTGAACTGATACTGCACCTCATCGCACAAAGTCGAAGGCGCAAGCAGATTGATCAGATCCTTGACGCGCTGTCCCAGATCGAGGGAGCGTACTCTGTTGCGATTCTGACGGACGACCACCTGATTGCTGCACGCGATCCTAACGGGTTTAAACCCCTTGCCCTCGGGCGGATTCAATCTGTCGACGGGAATGGTACCACAGCCTACTGCGTGGCGTCAGAGACCTGCGCGTTCGACATGATCAAGGCTGAATACGTAAGGGATATCGAACCGGGTGAGGTGCTGGTCATCGATAGAAAGGGTTGCGCGACAGGCAAGTTTGCGAGCCATCATCTTACCCAACGTTACGGCACGAGTCAATGTGTCTTTGAGTTTGTCTATTTTTCGCGGCCGGATTCGAAGATCTTTGGCGCCAACGTTGACAAGGTGCGTAGAAAAATAGGCAAGCAGCTTGCTCACGATGCACCCGTTCCTGTCGTAAAAGATGGTAAGAAACCGGTTGTTATTGCTGTGCCAGACTCCTCGAACACGGCTGCTCTCGGCTTTGTGTCAGAGTGCATTAAGATGGGTCTGGATTGCAAATATGAGATTGGATTCATCCGCAATCACTATGTAGGTCGGACATTCATCGCTCCGGGTCAGGACAATCGCGAGCAACGTGTGCGCTGCAAGTTCAACACGGTCGACGGCGTTTTGAAGGACCGCGTTGTTGTTATCGTAGATGATTCTATTGTCCGCGGAACGACTGCGCGTTTTCTGGTCGACATGGTCCTCGAAGCGGGTGCTGCCGAGGTGCATTTTCGAGTCGCGTCTCCACCTGTAGTTAATCCGTGCTATTACGGGATGGACTTCCCGGACCCTGAAGAGTTGCTCGCCAACCAGTACGAACGCAGCATTGATGCGATGCGTGAATGGCTCGGCGTCAAATCGCTGTCATATTTGTCTGTTGACGGGATGATGGAGGCTGTCCATAGCAGTACCGGGTCCAAGGGCTTTTGCAACGCCTGCTTCAGTGGTAATTACCCGGTACCGGTCGAGCACGGCGTCACAAAGGAAGAGTATGACTGACAGCATCAGCCTGTTGATGCTACCCGTCTAGTAGCCGATCGCGATATCTTCCCCGCGCGGATCGGCTCCGCCAAATAGTATCGGTTCCAGGTCACGATAAGATATCTCGTCCAGACCGGCATCGTCGACGAACGAATCGGCATTTTCATAACTGACCACAATCCCATCTGCACGGCCCGATGTGCCGGACCGTTCATCAACATTCCAGCCCCTGGCCATCAGGTTGTCCACAACGTCAGCGGCAAGACCCATATTTTCATAGAAAAGGACGTCCGGCTGCCACTGGTGATGCACTCTTGGAGCTGAAACAGCTGCAGCAATATCCATGTCATGGTCGATAACGTTGAGTATCACCTGGAAGACCGTTGTTATTATCGTCGATCCGCCCGGAGTACCAATAACCATTTTGAGCCTCCCCTTTTCGTCCTCTACAATCGTTGGAGTCATGGCAGACAGCATCCGCTTCCCGGGCTCGATGGCGTTTGCCTCGTTCCCTAGTAGTCCGAACTGATTCGGCACTCCCGGTTTGGCGCTGAAGTCATCCATTTCGTTATTCATAAAGAACCCGGCTCCGTCAACAACTACTTTGGATCCAAAGCCGCTGTTTATTGTCGTGGTTACCGAAACGGCGTTGCCTTCACTATCGACAACCGAATAGTGGGTCGTTTCAGTCGACTCGTTTGCGAACGGATTACCAAACGTTACGGCTGCGCTCGAATCCGCTCTATCCGGATCAAAGTCCTGCATACGCATTCGCATGTAGTCCTTGTTGATCAAACCTTCTACGGGGACCTCGAAATAGTCCGAATCACCAAGCCATTCTGCACGATCGGCATAAACGCGTCGCATACTTTCGCCCATTGCATGGATGGTCGCACTTGAGTTGAAGCCCATTTCAGAAACGGGCAGAGGTTCGACGGCATTCAGGAGTTGCACCAGTGCGATTCCTCCCGAGCTGGCGGGTGGCATTGAGTAGACCTTGTGCCCTCGATAGGAACCGATGATTGGACGTCTTTCGATGGCTCTGTAGCTTTCCAGATCACTGTGTGTGATAATACCTCCACCTCGCTGCATTTCGGCGACGATAAGATCCGCCGTCTTGCCGGAGTAGAAGCCGTCCCGGCCATCCTTGCGAATCCGCTTTAGCACCTTGTAGAGATCTTTTTGCTTGAATCGCTCTCCTTCGACATAACCTACTTCAGTTGTGCCTTTGGTGAAGTAGCGGGCTGTAGATTCGTAGGCAGAAAAAGTCTCGTTATACGCATTGAGGGTAAGCGCTGCCCTTCGAGAGAGCACGAAGCCCTTTTTAGCAAGGCGTAGTGATGGAGCCATCACCTTCTTCAGAGACAGCTTGCCGTATTTTTGATGAGCCATCAACAATCCATCAACGGACCCCGGGACTCCCGAAGCGAGATAGCCGCGTTGACTGAGTGCCGGTACGAAGTCGCCATTTTCGTCCAGGTACATATCGCGACTCGCGGCCGCAGGAGCAGTCTCCCGATAGTCGATTGACGTCGACGTGCCGTCTGCGAAGCGGATGACCATGAAACCACCTCCACCGACATTACCCGCTCCTGGATATGTCACGGCCAGTGCAAATCCGGTGGCTACCGCCGCGTCGATGGCATTACCGCCAGCCTGCAGCACCTCGACTCCAGCCTTCGAAGCATCGACCTGCGCGGAGACAACCATTCCATTTAACGCTCGCACGGGGTCGGGATAGTCCGCGTTGCGCGATTCTATGCCCCGAGACGAACTCGAAACAATGTTGATAACCGCAACAACAACGATACAAAGTGTCGAGTAGAGACCAAGTTTTCGCATATTCAAGCATTCAATTAACTGCCACAAACTGGCTAATTTTGAGAAAAACGTCGTTGGTAGAGAGTGCGTAGAGCGGATGATAGTTATCCACACATCAATGTGGATAACTATGTTAGGAACTTACCCAGGCCGTAGCTACCGAAAACGCTGTTCGAGAAAATACTTACAACAGCGGCAATCTGCACAACTTATTGAGGCACATTGGGATCGGTGATTCTGTTCAGATATTTTCGCAGATCCTGTGAATAACACGTGGATTGCAGTTTGATGAGGAAACCCTTTTAAAATCATATTTGCATTAGTCGATGTTTCTCATAGATTTCGTTTGTTCACCGTTAACGAATGCAGTAACAACCCATGCGAAACCGTGTTGACCTGGCGATTCGGGCGACGACGGTAGGAGCGGGCGTCGTCGGGCTGATTGTATTCGCCGTATTATTGTTGATCTAATAGCCGCTCCGGTTTAATCCGAAATAGATGCTGTCAAGAGGCAGATCTACAACAAAAGTCGCTCATGAGAGCGGCTTTTTTTGTTTTCCGCCGGTTTTCGGAATTGCGTTCACCCATGGACCAGTTCCCGCCTTACACACAATGGATCTAGCGCTCGTCACGAAAATTGTCTCTACGACCTGACGTAAGAACTTACATTAACTGATGACAGGTATATCATCCGCGCCAGTGGCGCCAACCTTTCACGCCTGGTCAGATTCGACGGAGGGTTCTTCAGAAAGGGACCGTTTAGAACAAGTGATATGTCACGCGCCCGAGAATTGCATTTATCGCTGCGGCACTCAACTCGCCTTCGTGTCTGGCCTTGCGCACCATACCGACTAAACTGGCTTCACTTTCCCAGACGCCGTCATCTCGCAGGCTGGCAGCCAGCCAGTTCGAGCTATTGCTATCGACCATAACCACGACCCCGTCCTGATCCAGTTGCCCGGATGCGGAGTTCAGAGGCAAGGATGTGTTGAGCAGACTATTCAGGGAAGGCGACTCGAAAGGCTGTTCATCCTCACAATATCGGAACAGAGGCACGTCCGCCTCTGGAAATACTGCCACCCTGCAGCCACCCGCCCAGTAAGCTTCCCATGATCCTGCAGATGAGATCCGGACCGCTGCGAATCCTGCCGAAGCCCCTGTTTCCGCGAGTTCGTCTATGGCGACCTCTCCATCCAATAGCTTGGCAACAGCAGCTGCCCAGGAGGCCTGGTGCAGCAGGTACCCTTCGACATGTCCTGTCAGGGGGTCAATGCCCGCCTCCAGAAAGCCCTGACAAATCATGCTGGTCCATAATTTTGCCAGCGCAGAGTCATGGTACGTGTCGGCCAACACCGCTGCGGCAACGCCCGACGGGCGTTGCACATGATCGAGGGTGCTGTTAATTATTCGATCCGTACCGTCCGTAGCGATACTGTATGCTTCAAAGTTCGTGGTAGCAGTCAACGACATCTACAGGGTCAGTTCAATAGCGCGGAAGCCAGGCATCAGGAAAGGCGCCCTCCGTGGAGTAATCGCCATGGGTCGTTACACCCGAGCCAGATGGCTATTTAGATAATCGAACTTTTTGCGTCATCCTTTACCCATGAAGCGTATCAACTGATCAGCGCCAGGCGACGCATGCATACGAAGCGGTAGTAGTTTCCGTCAGGAACCGGTCAAGCGGGGTGGCGCCCAATACACTACGCGTATTCTTCAGTGTCGACAAGACTCGAATACAGACCTCCGACCGGTCGACCATGCATCAGATCGTGCAGCGCATCCGATAGCGCAATGAAGAGTGTCGTTGTATTCACGTTCCGTTCCGTAAGTCGAATTGCCTCCTCGATCACGTCAACCATGCCTTCCAGATCGGCATCTGGAAGGTTCTTGAGAAAGCGAATTGTAGATTCACTTTGATCCGAGTTGACGACACGGTCAACATCTCCAGTGGCCCGAAGCAGAATCAAATCTCGAATCCAGTGTAGCATGGTTGCCAGCGCTGACTTGACAAATTCGCGTCCGCCCGATGTCAGGAGCTGAATTTTCTTATACAGCTTTCCAGCATCACGCGTCCAGCATTCCCTTATAAAATCTACGGAAAGCAGACGCAGCCCCAGCAATTCCTGATTACCTGCAATCTGAATGGCGCGTGTCATAGAGCCATCTGCAAGGCGAGCGATTGACTCAAGCTGGGTGTCTTCCGCGTCGAAGCGCTCGCGGAGTGCCTCTACAATCAGCGGTGTCTCCAGGAGCTCAAACCGGATTTGTTGACAGCGTGACAGAATGGTTGGAAGCAGTCGATCGACTCGCGTAGTCGTCAGTACAAATACCGTATTCGGCGGGGGCTCTTCCAGCAGTTTGAGTATCACGTTCGATTGGACTGCATTTACCAGATCCACGTCTGTAAGGACGGCAATCTTATACCGGCCTTCGACCGCCGTGAAAGAAATGGGCCGAAGCAACTCCTCCGCAATTCTTTCTCGCTTGACTGAAAGCTGCTTATTGGTTGACTGTTTTTCTGCCCCTAATCCATTAGGAGCATGTACAAAATCAACCGGGGCATAGGGGTCTGCAGCCAGTTCTGAGATCCGGAGTGTGACCTCACGTGGGTCCTGCTCACCCGGGTATGGAAGAATAACGTGGATGTCCGGATGAATGAGTCTCGAGGCCTTGCTGCATGCATTGCAGTTTCCACACATGTCGGGCCCGCGCCTGTCCTGGCACTGCAGTGCCTGTGCAAAAGCAAAAGCAGCTGCCTTTTTGCCCGTACCGTCAGGTCCGTGAAACAGATAAGCGTGGGCGACCCGATCGGACGAGATCGCCGACTTCAAGCTGCCGACCACGCGATCCTGATTTATGACGCTACTCCACACCATCTTCTTTCTTGTTGACCCAACTAATCGGTAGTTAAGGCGTACTTCGTTGATTGCGAAGCGAGGTTGCCGTAATTTTGGCCTCGGTTTTCAGAATGGCGCGGTAGCTCAGGTGGTCAGAGCGTCGGATTCATAACCCGGAGGTCGAGAGTTCAAGTCTCTCCCGCGCCACCCTTTCAATTGGTAAAACCCATCAGGCTTCCTGCAGTTGGCCTGCTTCCTGGACGACTTTCTCCTGCACGTTTCGAGGCATTGGTTCGTAGTGGCTGAACGTAGCCCTGTGTAATCCTCGTCCATGAGTAAGCGATCGAAGAGTCGTCGAATAGCGATGCAGTTCGGCTTCGGGTACCTGAGCGACAACCTTTTGGAAAACTCCTTCAGCGTCTATGCCCTGGATCCTGCCACGCCGCGTGTTTAGATCGCCCATGACTTCACCCGTATACGTGTCCGGTACAACAATCTCGACGTCATAGATAGGTTCGAGGAGTACCGGTCTGGCTTCCTTGAATGAATCCCTGAACACGGCGCGAGCAGCTGACTTGAAGGCATTTTCGTTTGAGTCTACCGAATGCATTCCGCCATCAAAAATGATCATGCGTAGATTACCCACAGGATATCCTGCTATTGGACCTTCCTGCATCGCCTCAAGAACTCCCTTCTGAATGGCGCCAAAGAATCGACGCATGTCAATGACACCGCCAACGATCGCATCAATAAACTCGATCTTGGATCCCCACGGTGTTTCAACAAGAGCAGTATTCCTGACCTTGATCTCGCGGGGCGGTTGATATTCTCCGTTGAGAGGCTCGAGGATTACGGCAATCTCGGCAAACTGTCCGGCGCCTCCGGTCTGTTTCTTGTGGCGATATTTGCTTGTCGCTGAACCCTGGATTGTTTCGAGGTATGCCAGTTTAGGTTTTATATACTCGACCTCTACACCAAATCGGTTCTTGAGTCTGAAGCGCGCAATCTCCAACTGCATTTCGCCGAGGCCACCAACGACGAGTTGGTTCAGGTGGGCATCGTGTGTAATCACGAGTGCCGGGTCTTCTTCAGCCAGCTGATGCAGGCCCTGCCCGAGTTTATCCTCGTCGCCCTCCCGGACGGCACGCACTGCACTCTTGTATCGCGGCGACGGGAACTCGATTGGCTTCACAACCACATCGCTACCTTTGAGATGCAGCGTATTGTTGGTATGCGAATTCTTGAGCTTGACAAGGGCACCAAGGTCTCCCGCAACCATCTTGTCTACTGACTCTCTGTTTCGTCCGCTGATGGAGAAGATCTGGCCGAGTCTCTCCGATGCATCGGTTTGTGCATTTCGTAAATCGAGGCCCGCTTCAATCGTTCCGGTTGAGACTTTGAAGAACGAATAGTCTCCTACGTGATGTTCAGACATCGTCCGATAAATAAAGACGACAGGATCGGCTTTCGGATCGGACTTGAGCGTATTTCCGTCAGCGAGACGAACGGGCGGCGCCTCGGCAGCGCTCGGACACACGTTATCAATGAAACTCATCAGCCGCGCGACACCAATATTCTCCGTGGCGCTTGTCAGGAAGATCGGAAAGAGTTGACGCCGAAGCATGGCTTCGTGCAAACCCTTGCGCATCTCGTCCTCAGTAAGACTTCCCTTCTCGAAGTACAGCTCCATCAGGGTTTCGTCGTTCTCGGCTATATTCTCGATCAACTCATTGTGCAGTGCTTCAGCGCGTTCCTTGAACTCCGGATCAATTTCTGAAACGGTTGCCCGGTCACTCCCCTCTGGAAACGAGAGCTGCTTCATTACAAGGACATCAATTATTGCTCGACTGCCTGACCCGGCAGGTAGCTGCACGATAGTCGCGTTACGACCGAATCGCTCCTGAATCTGAGAAACAACATCGTCGAATCTCGTGTCCGGTTTATCGAGATGATTGACAACGAACATCGCCGGGATGTTGAAATCTTCACCTGCCATCCACCCCAACTCGGTCCCAACCTCGACACCCTCTCCGGCATTGATGAGAAAAAGTGCGGTATCGGCGACACGCAGTGAAGCAATGACCTCACCGACGAAATCAGGGTAGCCGGGTGTGTCCAGAATATTGATTTTGTGCCCTTCCCATTCGGCATGAAGCATCGATGTGAAAACTGACATCTGCCGCTCCTGCTCACTCGGATGGTAGTCACTTACGGTTGAACCAGATTCAACGGTACCCATCCGGGCTATTCCTCCGCTGACGAACAGCATAGCTTCCGCCAGGGATGTCTTGCCGGCTCCCTGGTGACCTACTAATGCAATATTTCTGATGTGCTGGGCATCATATACCTTCATGAACAAATCTCCTCTTTAACAGCCAACACCGGGCTTCCAATCAATAAATCACTTGTTCAGAACCGAATCGCCCGCGCCCCGGGCAGCGTGCGACCAGTTCGCCGCTTTTTGCGGACAGGTAAAATACGTAGGCACGTGAAATTGTCAAGATCAATCGACAATCGATCTGGAGTGAAAAGTTAGAGACAGAAGGAGCCAAATGGACCCTGAATCGGCCTGTCAGCGTTACATCCGCCTCTTCACTGTAAGCCTCATCCTTCTGAACCGTGATACTTGCGATCGAGACATCTTCTGACTACCTGAGCGTCGCGTTAGCAGACGACGGCGTCGTTCTTTCAGAAATCGCATCTCCTGACGCACGCACGCATGCGGAGCGTCTTGTGCCGACAATACACCGGTTGCTGGCCGATGCCGATCATAAGGTGGCGAATCTGGATGCGATAGCGGTCAGCCTAGGCCCGGGATCGTACACCGGCCTTCGTATTGGCCTCTCCACAGCGAAGGGGTACTCGATGGCTCACGATATACCCCTGATTGGCGTTTCAATGTTTGAAGGCCTTGCGGCAGGTTCAAAGCCTGAAGGCATTACCTGCCTCGTCCTCTCTCCAGCCCGTAAGGATGAATGGTTCGGCGGCATCGTTCGCGATTCGGTCTCGTTCGAAGAGCCCGTCTCATCTGGAATAGTGAAACTGGACGAGATAATCGACCGTGCATGCGACCTGCCGGGTCCTGTGCAGATCATTACGACCAACCTGCAGAAGATGTCGCCTATCCTGGACAAGATGCCCCCGGAGATCGACGTAGTCGAACTGCAACCTCGGGCGCGATTTATCAGTCACGTCGCTTCCCGGAGGCTTAATGAGAAAGTGTTTTCCTCACTGCATGACCTCGAACCGGATTATGGCAGAGAATATCAAGCCGGGGTAGCGTCAAATATCTTCCAAAAGCTGAATGCAGGTATGAATAAGGACTAGCCTCTTCATGTTCTTCACTATATTAAAGTAAACAAAGCTGCTGAATGGACTGGTTCAAACGACAAAAGAAGGGTATTCAGACTTCTCTGGATGATCAGATTGAGGTCCCGGAAGGCCATTGGACAAAATGTGCCGGCTGCGCAGAGATCATCAATCAGCGTGAGCTCAGTGAGAATCTGATGGTGTGCCCCAAGTGCGACCATCACGTCAGAATAGGTGCGATAGACTATTTCAACATCCTGTTTGATGACAAGCAGTACACCACGTTCGATGAGAATCTACACGCTATTGATGCCCTCGAATTTGTCGACCGAAAGTCATACAAAGATCGGCTGACGGATGCCCGCAGCAAGACCAGGATGAACGATGCTGCGAGAGCGGCAGTTGGTAACATTGGCGGTCACAGAACATCGGTTGCTGCCATGGATTTCAGTTTCATCGGGGGCTCGATGGGTTCGGTTGTCGGCGAGATTGTTACGCGTGCGATTCGCAGGGCTCACGATGAAAAACTCCCCCTGATTATTATTTCCAAAAGCGGCGGCGCCCGGATGATGGAAGGCGCGTTAAGCCTGATGCAAATGGCAAAGACCAGCGCAAATCTGGCGCACTACAATGAGCTTGGCTTGCCATATATTTCGCTACTCACCGACCCGACTACGGGCGGTGTCACCGCATCCTTCGCCATGCTCGGCGACTTTCATTTTGCAGAGCCATCTGCTCTGATTGGCTTTGCGGGACCGCGGGTAATCCGTGAAACGATGGGTCAAGATCTACCGGACGGTTTTCAGACATCCGAGTTTTTACAGGAGCGTGGATTCGTCGATAGCGTCATCGACAGACGACAGTTGAAAAATCGAATCACGAACGTATTCGACTTGCTGATTACCGACGGCAATACGTGAGTCCAACTGTCTGCTGATTCCTAATCTGTGCGACATTAGTCGGACGAGTTCACGAGTCTTGTTTGTTCCACTGCGAAGTCTCCAATTATTTCAGCGTAACCATCAGCAAAAGAGTATCCCTTCAATCCGACACCACCCAGCTCGTGGCCTTCGTCTGAAAAGACGTGATATGACACCGGCACTCCATCTGCCTGAAGACTTGAAAGTGTGTCGACACACTCCGACGTTGGAATGTTTACATCATCTGTTCCGTACAGGTACAACATTGGTGTAGTTGCGCGCTTGATGAACGGAACCGGGTCGTAACCTATCATGTCGATATATGACTGCGAAACCGGTTCAAGTCGTTCCGGCAGCTGAGAGTCCTCCCGCGTGGCCCACCTGGCAAGAACATCTTCAAGCTCTTCGCGGACTTCAGCGTTGTCAAAAATGTAATACGCGCGGATTTGCCGTTGAATTTCTGCCTGCTCTCTGGCAGACTCCTTTGCCACACCATCTGTCATCAGATCATTGTACATCTCCCACGCGACAGTTTCGAACCAGGCCGAACAGGGACTCACCTTGTTTATGACGAAAGCCAGGTCACCTGAGCGTTCGGCAACCTCCGGCGTTATCCATCCCGACTGACTTACTCCAACAACACCGATCCTGGAGGGGCTAACTTCGTTGCGCTCCCGGACAAATTGGACCGCGGCAAGTGCATCGCTTATCAATTGTTCGAACGTCTTAGATGAATGGTCGCCCCCTGACTCTCCTGCGCCTCTCTTATCAAAAAGAAGAACCGCCATTCCACGTTCAAGAAACACATTGGCGTGCATCTTATAGGCCATACTCCTTGTAGCCGGTTCGGCACCATGCAGCAAAACTACTGCGGGTACAGGTGTCTCGACTTTATCGGGAAGAACGAATGTCCCGGCGAGGACTGTTCCGTCGGCGCTCGTGAAGGTCACATCTTCAGCATCACCGTCATACGAAATACACCCTGAAGTCAGCGCGACAATTAGTATTCCAAAAACGATATCTACTGTTTTGCGAGTAGCCGACACAATGGGTACGAGGGACAGTTGCGAGGATTTCCTATCAGCTTACTGCAATTCAGACGAACGATGGAAAGGAATTGTTACAACGTGTGACGGAGGCAGCTCTTGAACTCGCGAGCGTAGTCAACTGTGCGAAGAACCCGGATACCTGGAACCGGTGACGGAGAACAGCGGATCCGTGGCGGAAGCCTCCGAACAACACCCGATCGGACGGGCGTACGACTGCTAGCAACGTCCACAAAAATAGAAATGATTCCCAAAAGCTGTAGTACAGCTTAGCCCACGCTCACAGCAATATTGTTTGCGTTCGTAAGCGATGAGACCTGCAGGTAGAGATATCCCTTGGAGTCAGCGGCAGGTCCGACTGGTGATCAGGCCCTCGTCTGCTTTACAGACCAGAAATAAAAAGCTCCAGCACCAGCCAGAGATACGATTGCGAAGAGTGCTTTCATTGTAGTTAATTGTCGTGATACTATACTAATAGGGGACGGAAGATTTCTTCAGATTCAGGCGCTAGACGATTCGGGGTATCGATAATGCCCCCACTGACGTGTTATCGCCAAGAGTCAGCCGCCTGTGATAGTCAACCTGACCCAGGTGATACGCCAGATGTGAAAGCAGGTGAATAATCGCCTGACCGACGGTCAATTGTACCCCGCCGATTGGCAGCGGAAACGGCTCATCAAATCTGGCTGACTGGGGTTTGGCGAGTGCTGCAGCAACCTCGTGTCGTGTCGATTTTATGATCTGCAGAAGTTCGGCAGTTCCAACCGGTGTGCCGGCAAACTCGAACGGTCTGTCGCGGACGTACTCTGTACCAGCTACCGCCATCCCGAGGAAGTGTCGCAAGTTGCCACACATATGAAGGGCAAGCGTCCCGGCAGAATTGGTAATCCCGTCCGGTGTACTCCAGATCGATTCCTGGTCCGGATACGCTTCAAGCTGATCGGCCAGTGTTGCCAGTTCCCGATCGTATGTCTTGCTGATATATTCTACCATCACCCTTGTCGTTGATAAAGTGAAACGCATCCAGCGTTACGCAACTGAGAACACCGGCGGCGGCCTGAAACCAACAGGTCGTAAAACCTGCAACACACAAACGTGTGGTCACGGCAGCGGGTTCTGCCTTCTTCAAAAGGAACATGTGAATTGTTGTGGGTATTACCTCTGTTCCTGAACACGCATTTTCCCTTACGTCAACCAAACCACCACCTGGAGTTTTTGAAATGAATATCTGGACGCTTACCCCATTCCTTGTTGCTGCGTTACTCTTTGCAGGCAGCTGCTCCAACTCCGAAAGACAAGACTCAGGCAACATTGTACCGGTTGCGCTTGAGGACACCTTTGACATTCCGGACGATTTCGGTGACTACTGGTACCAGGGTGAGGCAGAACTTACCAGCTATGATCTGGTCCAGGCCCGATACGGTGAGCTTCGCGATGGGCACGCTGTCCTTATTTTCGTCACAGAGGATTTCTCACGATCCAGGCACGTGAAACTCAACAATCAGGGTACTGCGGGTTCGGATGCGGTCAAGGTTCTCAAATTGAACCTGACCAAGAAGTTTCTAACCGGTATTTATCCGTACTCCCTGATGTCCTCAGTATTCACGCCCATCTACGATGGAGAAAGGGTGCTTAAAGTAACGACAAGTTCGCAGGAGTGGTGTGGCCATTCGTTTTCTGACATACGCCGCATCGGCGATGGCTATGACGTGACCACACTCTCGTATTTCGAAGGTGAAAGCGGGACAGCAAAGCTCGATGACGTATTGCTTGAGGATGGCATCTGGACAACGCTGCGTCTTGATCCATCGAGTCTGCCACAGGGTGAATTTGCGATGGTTCCGGGCCAGATGTTTCAGCGACTTGCCCATATTGACAGCAATCCCGTCGCTGCCACGGGCAGAATTGAGAACCGGGATGAGGAGCTTGCCCGATACATACTCGAGTACCCTTCATTGCAACGCACGCTGACCATCGACTACTCGCGGTCTTTCCCGTATACGATCAACGGCTGGGTTGAACAGCACCAGTCAGGGTTTGGCCCGAACGCGACAGACATGACGACTACTGCGACAGTTCGTGAACGAGTAAAGACAGATTACTGGAATCGAAACAGCAACGCGGACTCTGAATGGCGGACCCGGCTGGGACTCAACCCCTAGTAGATGGGAACACGCGGATCAACATCTTTCGTCCACGCCAGCATCCCACCCTTCAGATTATAGACGCTCGGAAATCCATGCTGTTGTAGTATCTCAACGGCACGCGCTGATCGAACGCCGGATCGACAGTAGAGGATGACATCCCTGTCACGGTAGTCATCCAGTTCGCCTACTCTATCGTTGAGTTCATGAAGGGGAATGAGAGTACCGTCAAGATTTGCTATCTGATACTCGTTCGGCTTACGCACGTCAACCAGAATAAAATCGGTGTCTCCCGATTCCATCCTTGCCTTGAGGTCGACCGGTAGAATCTCGGGAATGGGCTGCGTCGTGCTCGACACGGATCCGGAAGCGACGCCGCAGAAATCCTCGTAGTCGATCAGCTCCGTGATTGAAGGGGCGTCTCCGCAAATCAGGCATTGCGGATTTCGTTTGACGCCGATGCTTTCAAACTGCATCCCTTTCGTATTAACCAGCAGCAGCCTGCCGACGAGCGTGTCGCCGATGCCCGTCAACAGCTTGATGACTTCCAGCGCCATGATAGACCCGACGATGCCCGGCAGTACTCCCAGCACCCCGCCTTCGGCACACGACGGCACAAGCTCCGGCGGCGGCGGCTTCGGATAAAGGCATCGGTAGCATGGGCCATCGCCTGCACCGAATACTGACACCTGACCCTCAAAGCGAAAGATCGACCCGTACACGTTCGGAACGCCTTCAAGAACACTCGTGTCATTAACAAGATATCTCGTCGGAAAATTGTCTGTGCCGTCTGCCACAACATCGAACTGACGGACTACCTCGCGGGCGTTAACACTTGTGAGCCGGTCGCTGAAGGTCTGCAGGCTTACGTTCGGATTCAACGCATGAATCCTGTCGCGGGCAGAATCAACCTTGAGCCTGTCGACGTCATTGGACGTATGCATGATCTGGCGAGCAAGGTTAGTCCTGTCGACTACGTCAAAGTCGATGATACCAAGGCGTCCGACACCCGCCGCGGCGAGATACAGCGCGAGAGGCGAACCCAGTCCTCCAGCACCTACGATGAGCACAGAGGATCTTTTCAGCTTCTGCTGGCCAGCTACACCAAACTCCGGTAGAAGCAGATGCCGACTGTATCTCTGAATTTCTTCGTTTGTAAGATCCACTCGTCCTTTGTCAATGTTCTGTCAGAGGTGACAGTGCAAACATAACTGGAACACCCCGCTAGCAGGACAAGATCCGATGATGTTCACTTGCGTCGACAGGAGTTCAGAACCGTATCTACTCCGGGAGAGCGGTTCAGAGGTATGGAGTGAGCGCAGTCCGGTTAAGAGACTGGGGCTGCGGCGATCAGGGCTGGCTGCGTTTGCTCCAGATCCAGTCCAGGAGCGGCTCCCAACGATTCCAATCCTGCCACGCCATGTATTCCGGCAGTTCATGAATCCCGATTCCCCTGCCGAAGGCACGATTGTAGTTCTGCGCCTCGCGCAGTACCGCGACAGGTTTCATGTTCTTCATGTCGTCCAGATATTCAGAAAGCTCACCATAGATCTTTGTGTTTTCGCGGACGCGGTTCGCGACGAGGCCGATTTTGGCTTTCTTGTTCTGGATCTTCTTGGTCTCCCTGAGTTCGTTGGCAAACCGTGTCGTAGCGGCCATATCGATCGGAGAAGGCAGTACTGGAATAATGATGGTCTCTGCTCGACGGACCAGCTCATCGATCTCTTTTCCGTGAGAACGGGCAGGTGCATCGATGATCAGATAATCTGCATTCCGCGGTACGTGCCTTAGACCGTCCTCAAAACCGCGAATTCCGGTAATCGGGGGCCTGTCTTCAGGACGCAAGGACAACCAGTCGAGACTCGTTTGCTGCTGGTCAAAGTCAGCAAGGGCTGTGATATACCCCTCGTCGGCGCAATAAGCTGCCAGGTTCGTTGCTATTGTACTTTTGCCGCACCCACCTTTGGCATTCATTACCAGAATATGACGCATCTGAAGGACCTCACGTGTAGTGTTTATTCTCGAATCAAAGACTGGAGACTCAACTAGAGTGATATCTCCCATCGTGTTACAATATACTAACGATGGATGCTTCTCATAGTCAATCCCCGAAACCGTTCACGCAATCCCCAAATCGCATTTCAAGCACAGACCTATTCGACGGGCAAACTCGACACGCCGCCGTACGGCACACCGGACAGGTACGCCATATCGCGTTTCCATGTTGTAAGGTCAGAAACTGAAAACTTGCTTAAATGGTCGTGGCCGCAGGCCCGCGAAAGCACTTTCATGAGTTCAACGGTAGATTCCAGATAATTTTTGAGCATTTCTGCTGATTTGCGGACGATTATCCTGGATCTGAGGTTTTTCTTCTGGGTGGCGATCCCGACGGGGCAGTTGTTCGTGTGACAGGCACGCATCCCGAGACATCCAATTGCCTGGATCGCTGCGTTTGACACGGCTACGGCGTCAGCACCAAGTGCAAGTGCCTTAACAAAATCCGACTCGGTCCTTAGTCCCCCCGTAATAATCAGGGAAACGTCGCTATTGCGCTCATCGAGACGTTTCCTTGCTCGGGCAAGCGCTGCAATAGTCGGAACGGAAATGTTGTTTTTGAAGACTTCCGGGGCTGCCCCCGTTCCTCCACCCCGACCGTCCATGATGATATAGTCCACCCCGATCTCGAGTGCGAAATCGATATCATCTTCGATATGCTGAGCCGACAATTTGAATCCGACCGGAATGCCGCCCGATGTTTCGCGGACAGATTTGGCGATCTCCTGAAAATCTGCGACTGTTTCCAGATCAGGAAAGCGCGAAGGGCTTACTGCCGGAGTACCGGGCTCCAGATTTCGCACTTCGGCGATCGTTCCGGTGACCTTGCTTCCCGGCAGGTGACCGCCGGTACCTGTTTTTGCACCCTGTCCACCCTTGAAATGAAAGGCCTGCACCTTTTTAACCTTGTCGAGGCTCCACCCGAATTTGGCCGATGCCAGTTCGTAAAAATATCGGGAGTTTGCTTCCTGTTCTTCTGGGAGCATGCCGCCTTCACCCGAGCAAATTCCTGTACCAGCCATTTCTGCGCCTGTCGCGAGAGCCACTTTCGCTTCTTCGCTTAGTGCGCCAAGGCTCATGTCACTTACAAATATTGGAATCTCCAAACGCAATGGTTTTTCGGCGTTGGGTCCGATGATAACCTCCGTACCTACGGATGCCTTGTCGTCAAGCGGTCGTGTAGCGAGTTGGGCCGTTACAAGCTGAATGTCGTTCCATCTTGGCAATTCCGTCAGCGGAACACCCATCGCCGATACTTTGCCGTGGTGACCGACGTTTTCCAGGCCATTCCGAGCAAGCTCCTGGATGTATTTCGTATTCGGTTCCGCCGGTGTGCCGGTAGTGTCCGCATACAATCCGAGGTATGAATCGCGATCGTACGGCTGCGGATTATCACGGTGCCATTTGCTTATTTCATCTTCATCCACGAATACCGCATCGGAGGACTCGTCGACCCATGCCTCGAATTTCTGAAGTACTTCGTCGTTGTTATACGCACTGATCCCGGTGTCATAACGATAGTCCCAGTTGTGTACTCCGCAAATAAGATCGTCACCGCGAACGAAGCCGTCTGCGAGCAGAGCCCCGCGATGCAGGCAGCGACCGTATAGCACTGAGACGTTATCTCCGTAGCGTATTACCACGAGGTCTACATTTGCTACCAGGGCATACGCCGGTGTTCGATCTTCGAGTTCACTCCACGTGGCGATTTGTACTGCGTTTTCGGTGGGCATTGGGTCAGGGATGAGGGATGAGGGATGAGGGATGAGGGATGAGG
>JABDKO010000100.1 GCA_013002165.1 Rhodothermales bacterium
ATCATGAATGTCAAAGTAGGTCAGTCTCTCCGTGCACATGACATGACACCAATAAAGGGGTGTATCCGAGTTTCGCAAAGACGTTTTCGTAGGGAATGCTAGGCTCTAGACTGAGTGAGGCGCGAAAGTTTGGAAGAGCGACATGGACGGAGGATGTATCGTCCTCAAGATATGAAACTGAGGTACATCACGTCCATGTCGGCCTTGAAGCTAATCAGGAAACTGGCGGGTTTCAAGGGATTCACCATCACAGCATTCGCATTTGGCAGCCGCCATCTGCATCTCCAGGTCAAGCCGCATCAATGCGGCTGCCAGTGCCAGAAGTGCGGGCGGCGGGGAACGATCATCAAGTCATCGACTCACGAAAGCCGTCGATGGGAAGACCTTCGGCTCGGTGCCTGGGTCCTCTTCCTTCACTACAGGCCACGAGAGATTTGCTGTGCGACTCACGGTCGCGGCCAGGAAGTCATCCACTGGGCCAACCCCAAATCACACGTCACCTATCGTCACGAGTATCAAATGCTTCGCTTGAGCCAACAGATGACGCAGAAGCAAACTGCTCAACTACTTGACGTGCCCACATCAACGCTGTCAGGGCGACTCCATCGCGCCATCGAGCGTTACCGGAAAGGTCACGAAATCAAAGACCTTCATTACATTGGCATCGATGAAGTGTCCTATTGCAAAGGGCACAAGTATCTCACCGTCGTCTACGATTTAGAGCGTAGCGTCGTCGTGTGGATAGGAACTGGCAAAGCACGAAAGACGATCAATCAGTTCTTCGGAGAGATGCTCGAAGAATGGCAACTTGATGAGATCAAAGGAGCCTGTTGCGATATGAGCGACACATTCATCGGAGCCATCGAAGACTACTGCCCAAATGCCGTGCTCGTCTTAGACCGATTTCACATCATGAAATCACTCAATGAAGCGGTGGATGAAGTGCGCAAAGAGCAATGGCGAAGCGCCGACAAAGAAGAACGAAAGGCGCTCAAAGGCATGCGATGGCTCCTCTTCAAGCATGGAGGCAATCGAAGCAAACGGGACACGCGGCTTCTCAATGAATTGCAGAAAGCCAACCGCCGGATCTATCGCGCCTGGGTGCTCAAGGACGAATTTAACCAGTTCTGGGAATACACCTACGAACAAAGCGCCCAAACCTTCCTCAAAAACTGGACGAGGACGACCCTCCTCAGCCGACTAGAACCGTTGAGGAAATTCGTCGCAACCCTGCGACGAAACCAACACCGAATCATAACATTCATCAAGTGCCCGCTAACCAATGCGGTGGCCGAAGGATTGAATCGAATGATACGGCAGATACGAAATCGAGCCAGCGGCTATCGGAACGTCGACTGTTTCAAAGACATTATTTATCTAACGCTCGGTGATCTAGACCTTCCCGGCGAAATCCCTAACGAGCAGCAACTAGCATGGATGTAGTAAAGCACGAGTAGAGGCCATCGAACCAAGCTAGGAAACAGAGAACTGTGAAAGATCGTCATGATGACGAACGAGACCAAAGCATAGATCATCGGCAGTCAAAACCTGATGACGGGTTGCCGCAGAAGTTGTGAGGGTCAAGGGATCCCGGAGACAATCGTCCGAGCCAACGACGTCGTCGATGAGAGAGCCAAATCGAGGACTATTGTCGAGGACAGCCCTTGATGCTCACAACTGGAGCCGGTAGGATAAAGGTTGTTTTGACGATGCTTCTGAGTGCTCGCGGCAAGACGATCTTTTGATCGGAGTCTAACGGAAAACAGCGCCCCCAAAACCTTTGTACAACCAAGGAACAGAAGTTGTACAAGCCGCTTGAAGCTCCACCCCCTGTGTTCATAGACTCTCAGCTATCTGCCTCGTTTGCGAAGTCCGGATATAGCCACTTTTTCGCGCGACGCTCGGCTTCGGCAAGAGCCTTGCTAGCATAGCTATTCGATTGCTCCGCAACAATCACTGGTGCGGTCCATGTAGCTCGCTCGGCAGGGGTCAGAAGCAGGTCGCAGTATTCAAAGCCACGGACGGAGTAGAGC
>JABDKO010000105.1 GCA_013002165.1 Rhodothermales bacterium
GAAAATACACTGTACCGCTTCAGCAGCGATGCGGGCAACGGCTGGTTGCTGGACACAAGGAGACTGATTGATGGTATCGATGTGGGCACGGCGAGCGTCCCGGCCATTGCTGACTTAGACGGTGATGGCCAGGAAGATTTGGTTGTTGCAAATTCTATAAGCGATGATGTATCTGACGGTCAATTATTCTATTTCCGGCGCGGGGCAGACGGGTTCGAGTTTCAGGATTCAACGCTTGTAGACGATAATCTCGGGTTTTCGCTAAGCCCGGATTTTGGTGACCTGAACGACGATGGACTTCCCGATCTGGTCGTTGGACGATTTGACGGTACGATCGCGTACCTGTCGAACAATGGCCCAACGGAAGACCCGATGTTTACCCTGATCTCGACCGATCTCGTGGGTACGGACGTGGGCAGCAATGCCGCCCCCGCTCTCGTGGACCTGGATGGTGATTCCGACCTGGACCTGGTCGTAGGAGAGTCGTCTGGTCTCCTGAACTACTTTGAGAACGTTGGTTCTCGAACTGATCCGTCGTTCTTAGAAGTCATCGGGTTCTTTAGTGCGTTCGATGTGGGACAAAACAGTGCCCCGGCGGCGTACGACGCCAACCAATCCGGTTTCTATCACCTGTTTGTTGGCTCTGAGTCTGAAGGATTGTTCTACCTGGAAAACAGCGGGACGCCTGAGGCTCCGCAGTTTGCTGACTTGACTGCACTTTCATTGAACATTCCGTCCAAATCTGCGCCTGTATTTTACTATGGTGCCGACGAGTTTCCAGATCTCATTGTCGGTAACGTTGCAGGCGGATTGCTTTACTTCGAGAACGAAACGATTGGCGGTTCTTCTGCGCCGGGCGAATCATCAGCGCCATCCCGGTTGCTCCCATATCCCAACCCGGCTGATGGAACTGTAACAATTGACTTGCCCATCGCGTCGCGCAATAGCCGGACAGCTTTATCGGTTGTGGACGCTTTGGGTCGCGAGCAGATGACGATACAGTTGTCTTCAACGGTTACCCGGATTGACATCCAGACAGGATCACTTGCATCGGGTATCTACATGATTCTGTTGTCAGGCGACGACCGGACTATCGCGAAAGGACTATTGGTTGTCCTGTAGCCACTAGTTGTCTGCCAGCTTTTCGACCGCGACAATTGCCAGGGCACCCCCGATCATCAGGAGTAACGCAATCATGGTCTCCTGGCTTGTGATTTCAGGGAGTACCCATTCATAGCCGCCTATCAGTGGTTCGCCGTGACGGTCAAGAAGGAGATTTCCACTCGTATCAGTCAAAGTTCTGACATTCTTCCAGGGCCAGATTACAACCAGAGACCCCAGTATAAATCCTGTCATTGCACTTATCGTTTGATCATGATACCTGTTGAAGACAAAGGACAGGAGCCTCGAAAAGAGTACAAGACCGAGAACACAGCCAAGCCCGAGCGGGACCAGAATTCCAAGATCAAATGTGTTTATCGCTTCCAGCACCAGAAGATAGTTTCCGAGGATGATCAGAACGAATGACCCGGAAAGCCCGGGTAGTATCATGCTGCATATTGCCGCAATACCGCAAACGACGATATAGACGAACGACGCATTTTCCGTGGCGGGATTCAAGAAGGCGATTCCCGCAGCAAGTCCGGTACCGATTACGAACAGAAAAGCTACAGATGCGGTGAAGTGCTTTATCGTCTTGCCGACGTAGTAGACTGACATGAGTATCAGACCGAAGAACACGGACATGATGTACACTTCATGATTCGTCAGGAGGTTTTCAAGAACTCGGGCGAGTGTAAGCACCCCGACTGCAACACCCGTTCCCAGGACAGCGAGAAACTTTAAGTCTACTCTGGATACAAATTCCTGAAACCGAAACTGGACGAGTAATTTTGCTGCCTGAAGATCGAATGACTTGATTGCATTGATTAGTCGCTCGTAGATCCCGGTTAGTAGTGCAATAGTCCCGCCTGATACTCCCGGGATAATGTTTGCGGTGCCCATAGCAAACCCCTTTCCAAACAGAACTGTGAGTTTCTTCAGCATCGGCAGCAGTGGGCGTTGGTTCGACTGTAGAGCCGAAACTTAGGAACGGACCTTTGAAAAGAGAAATGCGGAGCTCTGCTAGATGTCCAGTCCGAGATGCTGCCTGACGTCTTGCCGCCAGACCAGGTCCGGGCACGCGTTTTCAACGGCTATTTTGCTCATGGGATCGATGTCGATGGCTTTACGCAGCATCTCGAGACTCTCGTCCGAGTTACCCAGAGCGAGCCAGGCCTTTGCCTTCTGCACGTACAAACCAGCACAGTCCGGGTTGAGGTCTATAGCCTTCTGGTATGCATCAAGTGCTTCATGCAGCCGACTAGCCTCAAACAGCGCCTCTGCAAAATCCATCCAGGCATCATGATGGGCTTCGTCGAGTTCAACAACCATCCGGTATGATTGCAGAGCCTGCTTCAGATTTCCAAGTGTGTACTCACAGTCGGCCTTGGCGTACCAGAAGTCAGCGACTTTGGGATTCAGGCGAACAGCTTTGTTGAAAAACGAAACGGCATCATCAGGTCGTTTCAGAGCCTCGAAGCAACAGCCGAGACCGTACCAGGCTTCAGCGTAGCCCGGTTGTTTATCGATTGCATTCTTATAGAAAGCAGTGGCTTCGTCAAACCGGCCCAATTCCTCGAGTGCAATAGCGATATTGTAGAATGTTGGGGCATCGCCACCTTCGATCTCCACGACGTGTTTGTACTGACTTATCGCCTTCTCAAGTTTTCCGAGGTTTGCATACGCGTTGCCCAGGTTGTAATACGCTGACCCAAACTGATCATTGATGGCAAGAGCCATTTCGTAGGAATCAATAGCATCCTGATATTTGCCAACGCGATTAAGCACGATTCCCCGATTATACCACGCATCATGAGAGAACGGGTCGACATCAATATGAGAGTCGTAGCACTGGATACTCAGATTGTCTTCAGAAATGCGGTCGTAGCAATACCCGAGCTCGTACCAGACTTCAGGGTGATCTTTGTTTACCGATGCACACCGTTCGAAAGACACGATTGCCTCGTGTAGGTGACCTGACCGCTCGAGGCTAACACCCCGACAGAATAGCGCCTCCTCACTCAAGGGTTGTGTTGCAAGAATCTGATCGTACAACGCGAGAGCTTCGTCACTTCTTTCCAACGCGTCGAGGGAGATCGCTTTGTTTAGTAGTCCTTCGATATCGCTCGGATTCAACTCGAGTGCCCGGTTATAGCAGCCTAATGCATCCTCGTGTCTGCCGAGACTGTTGAGAACGATCCCACGCCGAAGCCAGAGATCGGAGGAGAACGGTTGCACGTCCAGAAGTCTGTCCATCACCGTTAAAGCGGAATCGTATCGACCATTCTCGAAATAGTGTGACGCAATTTCGTCCAGCGTTTCCGAGTCGAAGTACGCTGAATCTCCATGCGCCTCATACGATGCGATCAAGCGGTGTATCCGCGTCGCATCGAAAGAATCATCGTTATCGTCGAACTCGAAGTCGAACATACAGTTATGTTAAGTGTTGATGACCGTCCCGGCGAATGCCGGGTAAAGTGAATTGTCGAGAGCCGGGTCTCGCATAATAACCGGGTGATCCGCAATTTGCAATAAGCGTTCCAGTATCAAACCGCTATTGGTACAAACGATTATTTTGACGCAAGTTGCGACCTTGACACGTGCAATTGTATTAACCTGAATTCAATGAAATCATCGTTATTGATATCATTTGAGGGGATTGACGGCAGTGGAAAGAGCACACAGGCCATTCTGCTCAAGCAAAAACTTGAGGCGAGCGGATTCCATGTTTTAATGTGCCGAGAACCGGGTGGCACTCCGGTCTCAGAGGGGGTCCGGAATCTGCTACTTGATCCGAGTCTCGAAATTGGTCCATTTGCCGAACTTCTCCTTTTTTCCGCGGCACGAGCTGAGCTCGTTAGAACAGTCATTCAACCTGCTCTTGCCGAAGGCACAATTGTGATTCTGGATCGATTCTATGACTCGACAGTCGCGTATCAAGGTGCGGGTCGTCGGCTGGCAGATCGGGATTGGCTGAATGATTTTAATCAACGAGTAACATCCGGTCTGCAGCCGGACAAAACGTTCCTGATTCGTGTCTCAACCGAGACCGCTGCAGATAGAATGAAAGAGCAGCCGCTTGACCGGATGGAATTGACGGGGCGCGAATTTTTCGAGCGCGTCGTTGACGCCTATGATGCCATCTCACGTGAATACCCGGACCGCGTTGTCTCTCTGGACGGTACCCTTGCGAAAGAAAAGATACACGATATCGTCTGGCACCATGTGTCCCGACTGCTGCCCGATGATGGAACTGCTTTTCGGTCAGCAAGTAACGCCATTGCCGATACCGGGGGTTCTTGAGTGCCTATTACAAATCAAATACAATTTGAAGAAGTAAGGGATCGATTTGGATCGTTCCTGCGCGAGCGCCAGCTTCGGCAGACGCCTGAGCGCATCTCGATTCTCGAAGAGATTTACAAGGCCACTGATCATTTCGATGCAGACGAATTATTTCTCAAACTGCAGGCCAACGATGTTCGCGTCAGCAGAGCGACTGTATATAATACGCTCGACCTTCTGATCGATTGCAAGCTTGTCAGGCGGCATCAGTTTGGGGACAAACAGGCGAAATACGAGCCTGCGCATGCTTACGCGCAGCACGATCACCTGATTTGTGAGGACTGCAATCAGCTCTTCGAGTTCTGCGATCCACGAATTCAAGGAATACAGGAGATGGTTGCTGAGATCTTCCAATTTGACGTTATTCGGCACTCACTTAACCTCTACGGCCACTGCCGGAGAGAAAACTGCCCGAACAAACCCGCGGAGGAGCCGAACGGTTGATAACCGGGCTTGATAATTCGAAATTTCGCCTTAATTTGTCTCCTCGTCACGTAAGTTTGTCAAATGCGCCTGATCCTCTCCACGATAATCTGTCTATTCGCCGTCGCGATGGTAGGATTTGTCAACGATCCGCTACTGGATTACTTCAGAGTCGAGGAATCTAATTCTGACTTTGTAATCACATGGGAGACAGTTCGCGAGGATGGTGTCAAGTCATTCGAGCTTCACCGTAAGACTCCCCATTCGAACGACGAGTTTGTACTGATCAATGAGGCCACGCCGATTGGGCCCGCCCGACAGTATGTATTTCGAGATACCCAGGTCTTCAAGAGCGGCAGTGAATTGATCGATTATCGACTGCAGGTAGTGCTGGCGGACGGGTCTCGTCAGATCATGGCATCTCGAACAGTCAACTATACGCCTACGGCGATTCGCAGAACGTGGGGCAGCATCAAGGCGATGTTTTAGGGAAAACCACGTCGCGTCTTTTCTACTGGTTTTTTCCATGCAATCTCGTGTCCAGCTCTTCTCCTCTGTTCAGATAAGCAGAATGGTGCGCCGTATCGCTTTTGAGGTCATTGAATCCAACAAGTCCGCCGACAATCTTATTATTGTAGGAATTCTGAACCGGGGTGCACGTCTGGCAAGGTTGATAGCGGATTCAATCGGTGGCATCTCCAACCTGGATGTACCTGTCCGAAATATTGATGTCTCTGCTTACAGGGACGACAGCCACCGCACCGCGAAGGTCCCGGCAAACGGGTCAGCCGGTGCCTTGGACGTTACCGATAAAGATGTTCTGCTTGTGGATGATGTGTTGTATACAGGCAGAACGGTAAGGGCTGCGCTGGACGCGGTTGTGGACCTGGGCCGCCCTAAAACTATTCAGTTGGCCGTACTGGTTGATCGCGGACACAGGGAGTTTCCGATTGAACCGACTTTCGTCGGTCGCCGGGTGCAGACTAAATATCGAGAGCACGTCGAGGTCGTTCTCGATGGCGACCCGAGTGTTTTTGTCGAGGAATGATGTCAGGATCCGGAATGTGATCCCACCGCATATCTTCCTTCCGAGTTGATTCGGGCGTAGACGTCGTTCAGCACCCAATGGAAAAGAGTAAGGTGGAGGCTCTCCACCATCCCCATGTCGTCAAGATCGACATGGACGCCATCATCACATAACGCATCGACCTGTCCACCGTCGAAGCCGGTAAGTCCGAATGTGCGAAGCCCGCTGCGCTTTGCCCAGTCTACTGCCTTCACAACATTGGAGCTATTGCCAGATCCACTAATAGCAATAACCAGGTCGCCTCGGGACGCAAGAGTCATCAGTTGCTGGACGAATATCTGATCGTAATCCAGATCGTTAGCTACTGCTAGCATCCAGCCGACGTTGTCCGTGAGGCTAATGATTCGCAATCGCTTTTTGGTTTCATCGTACAGATCATCCGTTCGGAGAGTGCTCTTGGCGAGGTCTTGAGAAAAATGGGTCGCAGACGTTGCCGACCCACCGTTACCGACTACGTAGACAGTCTTGTCGTTGTCCCAGGCATCAAAAAGAACATCGGCCCAGCGCCGAACCGCGTCAGCATCGATCCGATTCATTTCGTGGCCAATGCGGGAAACATAGGATTCAAAATCTAGTGAAGCACCCAGCATTTCCTACCTATTCAGTCTGAAGTTCTGTTTGAGAAACGCTCCTGTGACGATACGGTTTTCACGTGCGTTTGCGAGTAGTCTTATCGGCGTAATCGCAGGCAGTATATTAAAGAGATCACTGCCTTCGTTGACCGGAGTTGGTTTCCTCAGTCGCGGGACGCCGGGGTTGGTCAACTTAGTATCGGATTGTCACCGCTTTGTAAACAGTCGGACCTCAAATCCTTCGCGTACCCGTGTACCGGGAGCATGGCTCTGGCGACGAATTGAGTCTGTCGCAGCCGTAGCATCCACGGCTATCGAACGCAGCCTGAGCTCAAAGAGCGTGCGTTCAGCCTGGTTAACCGTCATACCGATGAGGTCCGGGACGTTTACATACTGTGATCCCATTCCTTCGCTGTACCACAAAATGGCCTCGGAGCCCTTGTCGACAGTCGCGCCCGGTGGCGGACTGGTTCGGGTAATAGTGTCTCGGTACGGGGATGGGATCGGGTCGGGCCGTGTTTCAACCACTCGTAGTCCGGCCGAAATAAGTCGATTCTTGGCTTCCTGTATTGCCAGATCAACGACATTTGGTACAACGACGGTGGGGACGGTACCACTATTAACAGTCAGATAGATTCTGCGTCCCGGTTTTACATCGGTTCCGAAGGGGGGATTTTGTTCGACTACGACGTCGCGCGGTAGGTCCGGCCTGAATTTTCCACTCCGTCGATCTGGCGTGAGGTCGTTACTCTCCAGAATACGGGAGGCGTCTTCATATGACAGGTTGGTCAGGTCAGGAACAGAGACAAAACTTGAGTGCCTGGTGTACACAGGCATCACGACCTTGCTGACTATCAGAAGGCTCAGGGCACAGAACGCACCTATTCCAAGAAGGGCTATATAGAAATAGCCATTGGTGACCAAAGATTTAAGATAGCGTCCGGCTCTGGCTGGAAGACGTTTGATATCCATAATGGGGTAGAGAATCCAGGTGTTTCGTGGGTTACGATAAAACGTATTATAAGTGCCCGATCGTATTCCGGGATAATCGGCTGATGCACAATCAAGCAAAGTCGGTACCGGAACAGATTTGGGGCATTGCTCGATCGCAGAGCAGCTTTTTGAAGGCTTAGCGAAATGAATTCGTCACTGGAACCGCGCGATGGCGTCAGGGTCTTACGGTCCGCTCTGGCAACAGTGGTGTGCAGGCGTCGGCTAGTTAGTTGAAGACTGCGTTAAACACTTGCTGCTGGAGTTGACAACTGGCGTGTTTTTGCCGTATGTTACTTGTCAGCGCAAAAATTTATTGTGCCTGCCGTTGTACTTTCTCTAGGTGTCCTTACGGGGAGAATCGTGAGTAGTCGGGGTGGGCATTTTTGATGCCTGAGTGTTCTTTGATGAGATTAGAAGCAAAGCGAGTCCTGTCAATTCATGGCAGAGCCTTTCGGGGTGATGTCAGCGAGATTGGCGAGCGAAAAATGCTCAAAAAATAATAGAAACGTTAGTTTCAAACCCTTTATTACGGAGAGTTTGATCCTGGCTCAGGACGAACGCTGGCGGCGGGCTTAACACATGCAAGTCGAACGAGAAGCTCAGAGCTTGCTCTGAGCGGAAAGTGGCGCACGGGTGCGTAACGCGTAGGCAACCTGCCTTCGAGAGGGGGATAACTACCGGAAACGGTGGCTAATACCCCATATTGTCTGTTTATCGCATGATAGACAGGTGAAAGCCTTCGGGTGCTCGGAGATGGGCCTGCGTCGGATTAGGTAGTTGGTAAGGTAACGGCTTACCAAGCCTGCGATCCGTAGCTGGTCTGAGAGGATGATCAGCCACACTGGCACTGAGACACGGGCCAGACTCCTACGGGAGGCAGCAGTGAGGAATATTGCGCAATGGGCGAAA
>JABDKO010000111.1 GCA_013002165.1 Rhodothermales bacterium
AGCCCGAAGCGAGCTCGCTTCGGGCTTTTGCCAGTATCGTTTTGACTATTCTCAGGCGATCAGCGGGGCTATTACGAGCGCCACTACAGCGATGAGCTTGATTAGAATGTTCAGGCTCGGACCGCTCGTATCTTTAAGCGGATCACCAACGGTATCACCCACAACGGCTGCTTTATGCACATCGCTGCCCTTTCCGTACATGACGCCGTCAATTTCGATGTTGCCCTCGACAAGCTTCTTGGCATTATCCCAGGCACCACCTGCGTTAGACTGAAATATCGCGAACAGGACACCGGAAACAGTAACACCGGCAAGCAACCCGCCAAGCATGTCTTTGGAAATAAAGCCTACGACCACAGGCACAGACACGGCGAGAAGGCCCGGCAGAACCATTTCTCGAATAGCAGCCGCGGTAGAGATGTCAACACATTTCGCATACTCTGCCTTGGCAGTGCCCTCCCTGAGACCGGGAATCTCTGCGAACTGACGCCCGACCTCTTTGATCATGTCAGCAGCAGCTCGTCCAACGGCACCCATTGCCATGGCGCTGAAGACGTACGGAAGCATGGCTCCCAGCAGTAGACCAGCCATGATGACCGGGTCAGCAACGTTGATGTTGTCGACTCCTGCCTGCTGCATGAATGCCGCGAAAAGTGCGAGTGCTGTAAGTGCCGCAGAACCGATGGCAAAACCTTTGCCGATAGCGGCAGTCGTGTTACCAACGGCGTCAAGCTTGTCGGTACGTTCTCGTACCTCAGGAGGAAGGTCTGCCATTTCGGCAATTCCACCTGCATTGTCCGAAATCGGACCGTACGCGTCAACAGCAAGCTGTATACCGGTGACCGAAAGCATACCAAGGGCTGCGATTGCGATGCCGTAAAGCCCGGCAAAGTAACTTGCACCGATGATAGCCATTGCCAGAATGAACGCCGGAATACCTGTCGAGAACATGCCGACCCCGAGGCCTGCAATGATGTTCGTCGCGGCTCCGGTTACGCTCTGGCTGGCGATGCCCAGAACCGGTTTAGTGTGTGTAGATGTGAAATACTCGGTTACCAGTCCAATCAGCACACCGGATGCAAGACCAATAATAACGGCCCAGAAGATGCCCATCGATGTGTACTCAACCCCACCGGATGACCAGCTGTCGGGCAGAACCGCGGTGATAATGAAGTAAGATAGTACCGCCATTATTCCGGCGGCTCCGAACTCACCTGTATTCAATCCGACCTGCGGGTTTCCACCCTCTTACACTCGAACGAAAAACGATCCGACAATCGATACGATAATGCCGACGGCGGCGAGGATGAGAGGTAGCAGGACCGCTCCAATCTCCATGATGCCATCCATTTCAGCAAAGACGCCGATGAATGCCGAACCGAGTACCATTGTGCCGATGATGGATCCCACATAGCTTTCAAAAAGGTCAGCGCCCATACCTGCGACATCACCTACGTTGTCCCCAACGTTGTCGGCAATTGTCGCCGGGTTTCGCGGGTCGTCTTCCGGGATTCCCTCGTATACTTTGCCGGCAAGGTCAGCGCCAACGTCTGCTGCTTTTGTGTAGATACCGCCGCCAACGCGAGCGAACAGCGCAATTGATGAAGCTCCAAGTGAGAAGCCGGAAATGACGTTGATGACCTTGATTGTCGTCCAGCCGATTCCGCTGTAGGCGATAAACAGGGATCCGAGTCCGAGGACTCCAAGACCAACGACGGCGAGGCCCATGACGAGGCCTCCCGAGAACGCGACATTCAGGGCTGGCGCGAGGCCGGTTCGCGCTGCATGCGTCGTTCGTACGTTTGCTTTCGTGGCAACTGACATGCCGATAAATCCGGCGAGGCCCGAGCAAAACGCTCCGACAACAAATGAGACCGAGATAAGCCACGAGGAGTTTGCCTGCGACAGATTGGCCATCCCGAGGAGGACTGCGACCACAACCACAAAGATCATGAGCACACGATACTCGCGGCGAAGGAATGCTCGAGCTCCATCAGCAATGTTGCTGGCTATCTCTTGCATCAGTTCCGTTCCGTCATCCTGCTTGTTCACCCAATTTGCTTTGACAAAAGCATAGGCGAGGGCCACGATGCCCGAAAAGGGTATCAAATACGTAATAAGTTGAGTGTCCATGTAAATCCGTGATCGGAGTTAGTGATTATTCCTTTGCAGTCGCGATGCCAGGTAGTAGGTCGATATGAATCTCGATTCGCAGACGGGATGCATGTGCAACTCGTTGCCCGAGAAAGTCCTGGGGCGACGAAAAATACCTTTTCGACCACCCATTAGCTGTTCTTTAACGTATAATTCTAACTTATTGAGGCCGTTTGTGACTCTTTATGGAGCTTTTGAATTGATTTGAACCAAACTCCATAATCGGACTATTCAGATTCGGGCTTGAGGTTGAACCTGTTCATGGCATCTGTCACCCCGCGGGAAACAAATGTCAGAGCTCCTCGCGCTGCATGATTCACAATCTCATCCAGCTTCTCCATCTCAGAATCATCGAAGCGTGAGAGCACATGATCTACCTGCTGTCCGCGACCAAAATCGTCTCCAACTCCGACACGAAGCCGGGCAAATCGATCCGTTCCCAGTTCGTCGATGATGTCCTGTAGTCCGTTGTGCCCGCCTGCACCACCAGCCTGACGGATACGAACTGACCCGAAGGGAATATTCAGATCGTCGACAATAATCAGAACGGAGTCAACATCGATTCTGTGTCGATTAAGCAGTTTCTTGACTACGCTACCGCTACGATTCATATAGCTCAGCGGCTTCGCTGCGACAAAGGTGCGACCCTGATAGCGGCCACTGCCCGAAATCGCATTGTCCTTGTTAACGTCGAGCTGGGATCGCGACAGTTCCACAATACGATCTATGACGTCAAAGCCGACGTTGTGTCTCGTACCGTGGTATTCGGCGCCCGGATTTCCCAATCCGACGAGTAGTCTTCCCGGAGAAGCCATGAGTTCGTCTCGCCTGAATCGACCAAGAATACGTTTCAGTATCGCGCGAAGCACACCCGATTACGACGCAGCTTCTTCGGTCTCGGATTCTTCCTCGGTTGACTCCTCACCTTCAAGTGGTTCGCCATCTTCACCGACGAGTTCTTCTACTTCTTCCGGTTCTTCTTCGACACGCGGTGCAACAACTGTTACGAGGCTCTGACGATCCGGGGTCAGAATTTCGATCTCACCTATTTCAAGGTCACTGACATGCATGGTATCGCCAATTTCCATGTGCGTCACATCAACTTCTATGTGATCCGGGATGTCTTTCGGGAGACACTGGATCTCAAGCTCATTAAGCAGAAACTCGACATCTCCTCCTGCCAGCTGACCAACTGATTTTCCAGTGTACTGAATCGGTACGGAGAGTTTGAGTTTTTGTCCTTCCTGAAGAGCAAGAAAATCTGCATGGATGGGATGGTCAGAAATCGGATGGAAATCTACCGATCTCATTACACAATCGTAGGATTCCTTGCCAACACTAAGTTCTATACGGTGCATTTCATCCGTATAGATTAAGTCTCGCATCTCAAGTGGTGCGAGTTGAAAGTGAATCGGCTCCTGGCTTCGTCCATACAGGACACAAGGCACATTTCCTGACTGCCGTACTTCTCGAGATGCCTTTTTTCCGGCCGTTCGTGTCCGGCCTTCCAACTTCAAAATATTCATTAGTTCAAACTACCTGTATGGTATTGCTAGGGTACAAATAAAGTCGAGATTGATGCATCCGTCGAGATGCGACGTATCGCATCTGCGAAAATCGCCGCAACAGAGACAACCTCGATTTTATGAGATTCTTTCTTTAAAGGGATCGTGTCGGTAACAACCAGTGTTTCCAACTCCGACGCTTCGATTCGTTCATACGCCGGGCCCGACAGAATCGGGTGTGTGCAGGCTGCCATAATCCGCAACGCTCCCGCATCGCGCAGTGCTTTCGCTCCACTGGTCAGCGTACCGGCCGTATCTACGATATCATCAATAAGTAATACGTCCTTTCCTTCCACTTCACCGATGATGTTCATCACCTCGGCACTATTCTGTTCCGGACGGCGTTTGTCAATTACTGCAAGTTCAGCTTTCAGTCGCTTGGCATACGCCCGCGCAATCTTCAGGGCACCAACGTCAGGTGCCACGACTACGAGATTCGACACGTCCAGCGAACTAAAATAATCTGTAAAGACAGCAGAACCATATAAATGATCCACAGGGACGTCGAAGAAACCCTGAATTTGGGGTGCGTGGAGGTCCATCGTCAGTACGCGGTCGATGCCGGCCGTGCGCAGCATATTCGCCATTAGCTTGGCTGCGATAGACACGCGAGGTTGGTCCTTGCGCTCCTGACGAGCGTAGCCGAAATATGGTATTACCGCGGTCACCCTGGAAGCCGAGGCTCTTTTTGCCGCATCGATCATCAGAAATAGCTCCATCCAATTGTCGCCATGGGGATGGGTGCTCTGTATGATGAACAGATCGGTACCTCGAATCGACTCTTCGAAGCGGACATATATCTCGCCATCCGAAAAATTCTTTATGGTGACGGCGCCCAGTTCATTCCCGAAGGCATCTGCAATGTCCTGCCCGAGATCCGGATTTGAACGTCCTACGAAAATCGTAATCGGCGACCCGCTGGTAGAGACCATGATCCTGCTTTCCTGCTAGTTCATTCACTTATCAGTAAACCGGGATGCCAGTTTGCCAAAACAAGCGTTCTACCCGGTTCAAAGCCTCGCTTCGTGTTGCCCGGGGAGGATTCGAACCTCCACCGACGGCTCCAAAGGCCGCTGTCCTGCCATTAGACGACCGGGCAATTTAGTGCCCACAGCATAATCTGCCATAGAACAGTAAAGATACGAAGTGACAGTAGCCCGTGCCAAACCGGACGGCTAGCTACTCTTCATCTCCGGGCCATATCGGCTAATCTCAATCAACGCTTCACGCAGTAACGATACTTCTGCATTATTCGGGAAGATGGTCCCCCACTGTTTCGATGAACATCGGCATCGGCCCTGCCGGCATTCCAAGTTCAGCTTTGCTGGCCTCTACCATCCGCCGGACCGCACCAAGTAGCTCAGGAACGTCGAAAACAACTCCATCCTTAATGGTATATCGGATTCCGCCAACCTTTTCGACTTCGCCCGTATCATCGTTGAGCTTGAGAGCGCCGGTTCCGTACAGAACCTTGAGGTTTGCTATTGGATTCTCCGGAACTATGATGATGTCTGCTTTCTTACCGACCTGTATGGTACCCGTCTCAAGGTCAAGGTCCATCGCCTCTGCCGCGAGGATGGAAGCCGACCGAACTACCTCAAGCGGATGAAACCCGGCTTCCTGCATCAATTCCATCTCCTGGATATATCCAAACCCGTACAAATTATAAATGTAACCGGAGTCGCTCCCGAGTGTGACGCGACCACCCCTGTTTTTGTACTCGTTGATAAATGTCATCCACAACTGGAAGTTTTCTTTCCACGCCAGCTCATCCGCAGTGGTCCAGTAGAACCAATACGATCCATGGGCGGCCCGGCTTGGCCGGTAGTAGTCCCATAACGATGGCATCGTATAAATCGAATGCCACTCCCGCCTGCTCTGGGCCATGAGATCACGGCTGGCCAGATAGGAGATAAACGTAGGATCCAGTGTGAAATCCAGACTGAGCAGGGAGTCCATGACGGCATTCCAATGGTCGCTAAACGGAGGAGCTGCTTGCCTCCAGAGCCGGCCCGCTTCACCAAAACGGTCCTGTTCATTTGAGTAGTTATAATCGTATGGATAGTCTTGAATGACGCGATCTTCAAACAGAGCTTCGGGTAAACCGTACCAGTGCTCCATCGACGTCAGTCCCAGAGACGCGGTCGTCAAAACGTTCATCCTCGTGACGTTCAGCTGCGCGTGATGCTCCGTTGAGCCGAGCCCTTGTTTCACCGACTCGTCCAGCGCGGCACCCATGATTTCGGGCGGCGCACCGAAGAACTTGATTCCGGATGCACCTTTATCCTTAACCCAGCGAACCCACTCTCTCGCATCCTCGGGTGAATTTATTGAACGGCCGAAATCCTGTCCAAAGACCGGGTACGGAACTATGCGGGGAGACGCAACGACATTTGCGTCCGACAGTGCCTGCAGTTCCAGGATCCAGTCGACTCCTTTCGCACCTACAATCCTGCTCGTCGTAATTCCGTGAGCAAGCCAGAGTTTCAGGACGTATTCAAGTGGCACGCCCTGACCACCGTCTATGGTATGCGGATGACCGTGCATATCAATGAATCCTGGCAGAACATACATCCCCGTCGCATCGATCTCCCTGGTTCCTGCGGCCGGTCGGCGGTTTTCATTGATCGGCAGACCCGGGTATCCGACGTTTCGAATAGATGTGATTCTGTCGTTCTCAATTACAATGTCGACAGGTCCCACGGGCGGGGCGCCTGATCCCTCGACAAATGTCGCGCCGCGGATGACAAGTCGATCGTATGGCCCCTCTCCTTCGGAGGATGGAACACCTTCAAAATCTTGCGCCAGCACGGAAATGGATGTGCTAAGAAACACAGCCACGAGTAAAGTTTTGAGCATGGATATCGTTTTTTGTCTGAGTGATATCAATGTAAAGAATTCTCGGAGTTGCGTCGCTCCCAATCTTCAGGTCTTCGTATCCGGGCCAGGGCTCGTTTGTCCACATGGGTATAGCAGTCCTCTACTGTCTAGTGTGCAAAAAGAGTTTTATGAATCAACGTCCGGCGCTATTTCTGATCGAAGGTGAGAATCAATCGTTACGATTGGTAGTACTCAAAAAATAGCTTTCCCTCTTCCGAATATGCTCTCACAGGCCGTAGAAGACTATCTAAAAACGATCTATAAGATCGAAGATGAGCAAGGCATCGCCTCGACGACGGACATTGCTCGCCGTCTGGATGTTGCCCCTGCCTCGGTTACCAGCATGGTCAAACGGCTAGCGGACATGGGAATGGTGGACTACAAATCTTACCAGGGCGCCCAATTAACGGATGCAGGGCGAAAAATTGCCCTTGAAATCATCCGGCATCATCGCCTTCTTGAGACATACCTCAGGGAAATTATGGGGTACTCATGGCACAAGATGCACGAGGAAGCGGAACACCTCGAGCATCACATCTCCGAAGAGTTCGAAGATAAAATTGACCAGCTCCTCGGGTACCCGACGCACGATCCCCACGGCGATCCAATTCCGACACGAGATGGCGAAATGCTTGAGCACGAAACTCAGCCTCTTTCAGAAGTACCAGCCGGCGCACAAATGACAATCCGACGTTTCTCTGATCTTGACGTCGATGTGCTGCACCAGCTTGAAGATGCCGGACTCGAACTGCGCAAAGTCATCACCGTAATCGACACATCAACCGAGTCTGTTATCATCGACGTTGAAACGAACCGGATCCCGCTGTCAAAGCATCTTGCATCGAACGTGTTTGTATCGCATGATTAGAGTCTCCCTCGTTCTCTTGATAACAGCAATGGTATTCGCGGCTCCGTCGCCGGTGAACGGTCAGGACGGCGTTGTCTCTCTTGTTTCATCAGTTGAGTTTCCAGGCAAGCGGGTTACTGACGTTACATCGTATGTAGATGTACTTACCGGGATCGAATATGCTATCGTCGGACACAGTGGCTCCGGTTCAACGGGAATTGCCGTCGTCGACCTGTCCGACCCCGCACTACCGCAGGTTGTCTCGACACTAGACGGACCTCCCGGGTTCGACGTAAAGGTTTTCGACCGGTACGCATACACTGTCACCGGCGGAGGTGGTACAGGTGCAATAATTGACATCAGCAACCCCTTCGCTCCAGTCAGGGTGGCCGGTTTCACGTCGACCCACAACATCTTTATAGATCACAAGGGTTACATGTATTCGTCGTCGCCGGGGCTTGAGATTTACGACCTCAACACCAATCCCCTTGCACCTGACTCTGTGTGGTATGACGGCCGGGGCGGTGGCCACGACGCATCCGTGATCGGAGATACGTTGTATGATTTCCACGGGTCGAGCGGCACATTCATTTATGACGTGACCGATAGGTCAAATCCCGTAGAGATTGGTCACATTACGGCGCCATTCGTGACCTACCACCATAGTGGCTGGGTAACCGATGACCGGAGGTATCTATTCATCAATGACGAGTTGTCTACCCATCCTGCTGCTGACGTAACGATCTGGGATATTTCCGATACTTCCGATCCCGAGTTCGTGACGTCTATTTCTGATTCGCTTGCAACGGTGCATAACCTGCACATCGTCGGCGACCACGCATTTTTTTCCTATTACGCTGCGGGGTTTAAGGTATTCGACGTGTCCGATCCCGGCAATCCCGTGCTGGTCGGCTCATACGACACGGACCCCATGGCGAAGCCGGGGTTCTCCGGAGCATTCGGGGTGGATGCATTCCTTCCTTCGGGCCATGTTCTGGTTAGTGGCACGTCCGGTATTGATCCGG
>JABDKO010000119.1 GCA_013002165.1 Rhodothermales bacterium
TAAAAGGCTACCCGGGAGGAGCAGCATACTGCGCTGCCAAGCATGGAGTGTTAGGGCTTGCGCGTTCGCTAAGAGCCGAGTGTATCGAGCATGGAATTCGCGTTATTACCTTTCTTCCTGGCGCAACATACACGCCGAGCTGGGAAGAATCCGGGTTGCCCGAAAGTCGATTCATTCCAGCAGATGAACTTGCTCGGCTGGTCGTTGACACAGCTACCCTGTCGTCGAGGACTGTGGTCGAAGAGATCGTTATCCGTCCACACCTGGGTGATATCTAAATCGGCAGCGGTCAAAATTTGCTTTTTAAAACAGCGTCGGGAGGATGGAGTAACATTGATCGCCTTCAAGTCCGTACGCCCTCTTTCCAATCGTTTCAGCCTGTCGGGACTGAGCCAGCCCGCCTACGTGAAGCTCAATGGGTTTACGGAGCAAGGCTTTATTGACGTCGACGGGAAACGCTACAACGTCGAAAAATATGGCCCTGCAAGTGGCTTCTGGACAGTTGAGCACAATGGCCTTGTTGTATTATCTGCTGAGAAAAATAGTGCGCTCAAGCGAACGTTCGAAATACGGAACCAGTCGGATCTTCTTACAATTACAGCCAGCTCTCCGTTCACCAGGTCCTTCTCTCTGATTCGCGACGGTAAGAACATCGGGCGTATCAAACCCAATCATCCGCTGACAAGAAAGGGAACGATCAACCTGGAAGTTTCGATTGACTCGCTGACTCTCGCGTTTGCTTTCTGGCTTTGCGCAATGTCGTGGCGCAGGGCGCATGGGTGACACCGGCTACTGCTGGAAAAAGCATCAGCCTCCTGCAATCGCTGCTACTGCGATTAATCAATTCAGCCTTGGGTCCGCCGGGAAGTTGGCTATCCATGCATATTCGCCGCCCAGCCTCCGGAGAACTGTCGACCACATCTTTTCAGGAGCGACTTCGAAGACAATCTCAGCCGAAGATGGGGCAATAATCCACGCACCATCTGCAGCCTCCGCCTCCAGCTGCCCCTCGCTCCATCCCGAATACCCGAGAAAAAACTTGAGATCAGCTCGCTGTAGGGGTCGCGTTGCTGCCACTCTCTTCAAGTGATCAAAATCGCCTCCCCAGAACATGCTGTCCGTGATATGCTCTCCATCTTCGATGTAATCGCCAAGCTGATGTATGAAGTGGAGCGTGTTCGGCTGAACGGGTCCGCCGAACGAGAGTCCATTCATGTATCCGTCCAACTGCTGTGAGAGTTCGACCTCCTCGACCTTGAGAGGACGATTAAGGATAAGGCCGAAGCTGCCCTCATCATCGTGGTCGCACAACAATACGACCGAACGCCTGAAATTTGGATCAGCCATTACGGGTGGCGCCACGAGTAAAACACCCGCTTTCAACTCTACAGTCTTCTCTGTCATTTCTTCTGTTCCTCCAGCTCGGCTGCATTTCGGCGTAATGCCTTCAGCGCACCGGCCCACCAATCAGAATCACGGGTTATCGATGTGATTTTGATTGAACTGAATTGTGGTATCAGCTCCAGCAACTCGATTGTGATATCATCCCACCGGTTGGTCAAGATCAGTTGCTCTATCCTGTTCGCAGACAGGTGACTCCACCTCCACTTCTGGCGGAGGTTTTCAGCCTTCTTCCAGTAATTCTTGTCATCCCAGGCTTTAGCGCTCTCTTCAATCGTATCGTAAATGTCACGAAGATTGAATACCAGAAACGCCGCCATATCCATTCCCTCCGGATCAAAACCAGATCGTGTCGCCAGAATACGAATCACCTCGGCACAGGACCTCATGTGCCGGTTACGCCTCTTCGCTGCGGTATCGCCGGTATTGATGATTCGGGACATGGAGAATCTAAACTGTATGAATAAACCAGACACCAATAATAGAAAATACTCACTTCGCCGCAGAAATCTACAATCCAATATTATCAGACCGTCATTTTACCGATCGTATTGACAGATGTCTGATCTGAACTACTTGCAGGCACAGGAATGAACACAACAAAAAAGCCCGACAGAACTGATGTCCTGTCGGGCAATCTTTTACCGGGGTACGCCGGGCTACTTGAGAAGAAGCATTGTTCGGGTCAGTGATTTCGTATCGGACTCGAGGCGATACACATACACGCCGCTTGCAAACCTGCTGCCGTCGAACGCCACCTGGTGAGAACCAGCCGGTGTCAGTCCCGTCGCAAGCGTTGCCACTCTCCGTCCGAGCAGGTCAAAGACACCGAGATCGACATTTCCCGACGTAGGGAGCGTAAAGTCAATCGTTGTCTGAGGATTGAACGGATTCGGATAGTTTTGATCAAGCGTAAGGGTCCCGGGCAACACGTCATCGTCCTCAATCGCTGTCGGGCCAGACTGAATAAGGAAGCTTACCTGAACCGGCAATGCAAAGCCGTCGAGTGGTGTCTCATTGCCGCCACCATCCGTCAGCGTAAGATCCCAGACGTCAGCCCACGTGGCTCCCAGGATTATCCATGAGATGTTAGCAGAGCTCGCAAACATGAACGGCGCATGCACCATGTAATTTACATCTGTACCCGCTTCGGTAATTCCGACTGCAATCGAGTCTGGCAGATTATCGAGTTGTCCTGCGAATGGGCTTAGGTCAAGTTCGAAGAAATCATAGTTATTATCGAACACACCGGAATAGGCACGTGGATCGTCCAGCTCAAGGGAGAAAATCTCTCCACCAGGTTTGCCATCCGTGACGTCCCAGACTTTCAGAATGAAATCCCGCGGGTCGGTTGGGATACCTCCTGCAAACATATTTTCATAGTAGTTGGTCAGTCGCACCTTGTCGAGGGAGACCGTATTCCCGGCAGGGACAGCAAAGCCGGTAGCCATGGCATTATTGGCGTTTGCACCCCCGGAAAAATAGTCTCCTGATGTCGTCCCGCTATCATAATTGACCTCTTCAACGGTCGAACTCGAACCACCCATCCAGGATGCTTCAACGTCAAAGGCTGCACCCGACGCGCCGGGCTTGCTCTGTCCAACAATTGCCGTTACCGTGCGAAAAACGCCCGGGAAGTTGTTGTTTGTCCCATCGCCGCGGACGTCTGAGAAAGACACGATACCCGACTCATCTTCAAAAACAAGACGTGTAGGTACCCGATCACGGTATGCTTCTATAAATGGCGCCGGACCCTCGACATCAAAACTGTAATTGAAGTCCTCCACAAAATCCCAACGGATGTATACCACGCCGCCACTCACAACGGAATCACGTAGCGATGTGCTCGAAGCCGTTCGACCATCAAAAGATCGATCCACAGGCGTTGTCAAATCATCGAAACGCTGATCTGAAAAACCAAATCTTGACGAGAACGACTGATCGTTGAACCGTACTGCCGTGTGGTAATCCAGAACCACGTCACGGAACGCTTCCTCACTTCCGAAGGTGTCGATATATCCATCCTCAGAATTACTGGTCTCCCGGGTGACACTACCCTGCACGAGAACACCCAGCTGCTCGGCAAAAAACTTCGAGACGATCGCGCCGCGTTCGCGGTCGAGGAGTTCCAGAATGCTTCCTGACCTGAACGCAAACATTTCGGTATCGTGCTCATCCACATCGGATAGATACGTGATCGTTCTTCCCGGATACCCCAACTCGATCTCGGCCCACTCAGACTGAGCCTCGTTCACCCAGATGTCTTCGTTGCCATCGTAGTTAGCGTGAATCAGATGCTGGAATTCGTGTGCAGTCGTTTGCAACAAATTCTCGATAGGCCGCCGCGTACCACTCTCGTTGACCATACCGGGCATTGTATCCATGTAAATGATATCTGCCTGGTTGCTCTGCGATCCCATGGTCAAATCGTTCGGATCGAAGAATCCGGCAACAAAAAGGAAATTTCCACTGTCGGGGTCATAGTCATCCCGAACATCGACCAGAAGAAGGTCCGTCTTTCCATCGCCGTCGAAGTCGGGTGGCGCTCCGAAGATCTCGATGTCGTTGTCTATGATACCCTGACTCGGGTTGTATGAGTCTGCCGGTGTGGATTCTTTCATAGCTGCACGAACATCTTCCACGTCCTGCGCTCGAACATTTCCATTGGTTACTTCCGACGTCTCAGCCCAGATGGCAAAATTAGTGTCGTCGTGCTGAAGCGTGAAGTCTCGCTGCTCGAAAGCATTCGTCGAGACGTTTCTGACCCAGAATAATGTCGTTGCGCCAACTTCGTAGGTCCTCTGATTCTTGTTGAATCCAGGGACTTCGCCCGCAGCCTTCATTCTTTCAAACTCGGCCAGAGCCTCCTTTCCTTCCTCAGACATCAGAAGACTGGTCGTGACTTCAAGAGGAGTGGCCCGATCCAGAACCCGCTCTGACTGTTCCATCGGCTGCATTGATACCACCTGATTCTGCTGCGCTGCGACGGTAGAAGAGACAAAAAGAAGTCCGATAACAAGGTATTTCATAGGTGTTCGTATTATGATGCACGTATTTGGTCCGCCTGGGCGCTGGAGGTACAGCCAGAACCGTGTTTAAGTTATATCGGCACGCACGGTTCCATATTTTACAGTGGCATAGTATTAGCAGTCGACTCACGGCACGCAAGTCAAAAAACTACACTAACGGATCCAGGATGAAAATCACGATTCTCACTATCGCGCTCCTTTCAATATGTCTCACAGGGTGTACGACTGCAGAGAACACAGCATCGGCTGATATAATAACTGTCGAGGGTCGGGTCAATCAGCGCGGAAATACTCCCTTTCAGGCCTGGATGATCGAGACGTCCGACAGGAATTCCTACATACTTGTGTGGGATGCCGAAGGAGGGCAGTACTCCACCTCGAAGAATTACCGTGTCACCGGTCGCCTCTATGTCGATCAATGGAACGGTAAAGACTACGCCCATCTCGACGTCATCTCCATCGAAGATGCAATGTAGGCTAGTTTGAGCTCCTCAAGACGTTAATCAGATTGCCCGGTCGAACAATTCCCAAGAGGGCAATTCCTGCGAGATACGCTACAATCAGTAACGCTTCGGGTATAACGCCCTGCAACTGATCAAATACCGACCAACAGTAATAACAGGCGGCGGCCAGAACAGCAGCACCGCAAGAACGTGCCCAGTCGTACGGTACAGTGTACTGTTTCCGGATCAGCAGGAATAACGTCAGGGCCATGACACCATACGCTGATGCTGTGGCCCACGCGGCGGCGGTCATCCCGTATTCTGGCACGAACAATGAGTTCAGCAGCAGCGATACCGTTCCACCGGCCAGAGCGCAGTAGACAAAATAGCCGGTCTTATGCAGGATGTATGCACCGGCCGAGAAGTTATAGTAAAGCCCCTGGAATACGTAGCCCAGCATCAGAATTGGTACAACGAACAAACCGACCCAGTAATTCTCGTTGATAAGAGTGTAGTCGCCCGGGAGGTTGATGGCTACCAGGTCATCAACGAAGAATGATATTCCCAGAAATACGAAGAGAATGCTGGCGACAAACAATGTGAATACCCTCCCGAATAACTGAGGGGCGTCATCGTCCTCCGCATGGTTCAAAAAGAATGGCTGCCATGCGTATCTAAACATCTGGACAACGAGAGCAAGAAGCACGGCAAGCTTTGTTACGCCGCTGAATATTCCGACAATAGTCTCGGTATAGACCCCCGGTGTGGCGGGATCAACGGAAGAGAAATCAACGATGTCTGAATATCTCTCGATGACTGTCTCAGGCTCCATTCGACTGAGGAACAGAATGTTGACGCGCTCGGCCAGCGCATACCCGAGGCCGCCCGGGACAAATGGCAGGCCAAATCGGAGTAGCTTTTTCCACAAGACTGAATCAAACGAAAAACGGAAGAGGCGGAAATAGATCGGGATCAACAGTACAAGGGACACTCCTGAAGCCGCCAGATTGGCGATGAATATCGCCTCAATTCCCATTCCGAAACCAAGGATCAAAACCAGGTTAAGCGTGACGTTCACGACAATGTTTGCGCCTCTGATTGCCGCAAACAGCCAGGGTCGATTTGATAATCGAAGTTCGGCAAACGGTACGATCGACAATGTATCGAGGAGTAGAATGCCAGCAGCAAAATAGACGAGAGACAACCACCTTTCCGGTAGCCCTACCAGGACAGCAAAACTCTCGCTGAATACTAGTATTAGTCCGCTGAACACCAATGATGTAATGACCAACGAAAATGATGCCGTACTGAAAGTACCTTTACGATTTTCGGGCGTCACACTGGCAAACTTCAGATATGCGGACTCCATGCCATACTGGTATCCGATATTCAGGAAGATGAACGCAGCGTACAGCAGACTAGCTGAACCATAGTCCGCCTGCGAGAAGACGTACGAGTAGAACGGGAAGAGGATGAAGTTGATCAATCGTCCGACGATTGAGGAGATGCCGTAGATCGCCGTTTCCGACACTAGCTTGCGAATACGGACGGCAAATGACATCGATCAGCTTCTTTTAACCCGCTTAGGAGTTGGGGATCGTATTAATGTCGATCAGCGCTCGTACACCATGGTGGTAACTCCGCAATCCAAATCCGGAAATATTACCTGCACAAACAGCGGCAATTACCGATTTGTGTCGGAAGGTCTCACGAGCATAAACGTTCGAAATATGCACCTCGACGACGGGGACATCAACGGCGGCAATCGCATCCCGTATTGCCACGGAAGAATGCGTGTAACCACCCGCGTTCAAGACAACACCATCGATTTCGTTCGCACGTGTTTCCTGAAGTTTGTTGATCAACGACCCTTCTTCATTACTCTGATGGAATACAAAATGTATAGAAGGAAATGAATCCGTCAGGCTCTTTTCGAGATCCAGTAGTGTCGCGGAGCCGTACGTGTCAGGCTCGCGTTGACCGATCAGATTCAAATTAGGACCATTGAGGATCAGAATCTTCATGTGCTAGTCCAGTTCGACAACGAGGCCGTCGTAGGCAAGATGGATATTTTCAGGCAGGCGTTTCTCTGTGGCCGCGTGGCTGACCGTATGGGTCATATGAATAAAATACGTCTTTTTGGCACCAATGCGAGTGGCGGTTTGAACAGCCTCATCAATCGTAAAGTGCATCGGATGAGGCTGGTCCCTGAGCGCGTCCAGGACCAGGACGTCAAGATTCCTGAGCTGCTCGATACTTGAGTCCGGAATATTGTTCGTGTCGGTCACGTATGCGAAGTCGCCGATTCGATATCCGTAAAGTTCAAGTTCGCCATGGATGACCTCGATAGGCGTCACCGTGATGCTGGACTTCGGTTCGTACCGACCGGTCATCGAGAACGGACCACAAAGATCCTTCAATTCCAATCTGGGAACTCCCGGGTACGATCCGTCGGAGAAGATGTAGTTGTACATCTTCCGGAGCACAGACGACGTATTGGGTCTGGCATAGCAGGGAATCGGCAACCGATTGCCAAACAGAAACGGTCGAAGGTCGTCCATGCCGGCGACATGATCGAAGTGGTGATGAGTATACAGAACGGCGTCTACTCTCTTGATTCCGTACGAAAGGGCCTGCTGCCGAAAGTCCGGTCCTGAATCTATAAGCAAGCTCATCCCGTTTACCTCGATCAAGCAAGAGCACCGCATTCGCGTGTCACGCGGATCTTCCGACGTGCATACGTCACAATCGCAACCGATCACCGGGACGCCTGTTGACGTACCCGTACCTAGTAGTGTCACGCGCATCGACATGCCTATTCGGGAGTTGGCAGCTCAAGATCTATTTGCGACTCTCTGGCCTCCCAGGAACGCTGGAGTGCATTTCTTACCGCCGGCTTGATGTAGACGGTATCGACAGGTTTACCGCGCAGGATGTCCGCCAGAACTGATAAGTGTATCTCCGGCGGATGACGTTTATTCAGTACGATAATCGAGTCTTCAGAAAGTATACAGTAGCCACCTCTGAAATTTCCCCGTTCGATCCTCACGTTCAGGCCAAGCTGTTGCGAGACTTCGATGAGTTCAGAAACGATCTGTGCCGTTTTCATCTAGTTGCTTGCGTCGTTTTTGTTCGGTGTTTCGTCCCGTGGCTTTCGCGTATCGGTGTTCTCCGCAGATTGTTGGTTCGTCGATTGAGCGTTGTGCCTGTTTGCCTGCGGGTGTCCGTTGTCCGAGTCGGTACGAGGCTCGACAGATTCCTTGTGTTCACGTGCAGAAGTATCAGAAGTGTTTTCTCGCCGGTTATCGGTCTGCTTGTTTCTAACCGGTTTCTGTCCCTGTCCCGACTCAGTGGATTGTGACCCATCTCGTCGACCCCCACCACGCTGCGTTCGCTGAGACTGGTCTCGCTGGGGCTGTCCGCCCTGATTTCGATCGGACTGTCCGCCCTGATTTCGATCGGACCGCTCGCCCTGATTTCGTCTGGACTGTCCACCCTGATTTCGATCGGACTGTTCGCCCTGATTTCGATCGGATTGATCTCCTCGATTTCTTTGACTTCGTCCACCTTGACTTCGTCCACCTTGACTTCGTCCACCCTGACTTCGCTGCGAACGGTTTGAGCGCGACTTGTTCTGCTGCGAGTCGTCCGGACCTTTTCGACTCTGTTTGTCACGACTCGAAGCAGAGACATCTTTTTTCGATGTATCGCGATCAGCTGAAGACGAAGTGGACTGTTTTGTTGCGGTAGAATCTTGTTTGCGTGAACTTCCGCGGCGACTTGATCCCCGGCGGTTGCTCGGTTGGCGCCGGCCGGTGGTCTTTCCATCTTTCGAATCGGTCGACCGTGGTGACCGAGTGGTTTTCGACTTTTCAGTTGCTGCTGTATCAGTTTTTTGCGCGTCAGGAGCTCCCTTCTTACCCCGACTCTTGCTGAACTTGGACCGGCCTCGCGACAGGTTCTTGCCGGTCTTGGCGTCAAAGAAGCGATACTGTCCCGGATCGAGTCCAGCCTCCGCAGATACTTTGACTCGCACCCGATGCTTGAAGAACCAGCGCAGCGGAATGCTCGGTGTTGGCTTCGTCAGGAACGCGGCGGTGAATGGGTGAACTTTGAGGAGAAGCGGTTCCCGATTCCCATTGGTCCGGTACCGTTTTACCCAGCTGTCGAGCTTGGCGATCATCTCCTCGGGTTCAACCTTTCGAGGTTTTCTTGTCTCTTTACGAATCTCCCGATCAGCGAGATGTGACTTCTCGAGTGACGTGTCATCGGGTGAACCGTTGACTACTGAAATTTGAGTCGTGATGCTTGGACGCATTCTCTGACGCGTGATCTGTATCAAACCGAAATCACTCATCGGCAGGATCTTGGTGACAGCCCTGTCCTTTCTAAACTGTTTGCGCAGTTCGTCAAAAACTTTCTTTCGGTTTCTGTCATGCCGAAGGTCAATGAAGTCAACGACGATGATGCCGCCAAGGTCTCGCAGTCGTAACTGCTGGGCAACCAGCCGTGCTGACTCAAGGTTGACCTTGAGGGAATTGTCCTCCTGCGACAGACCCTTTCCGGCCCGGCCCGAGTTGACATCAATGACGTGCATCGCCTCGGTGTGCTCGATAATTAAATATCCGCCTGAAGGAAGCTCAACGCGTCGTTCAAACGCCTCTGCAGCATCTCTGGCAATGTTGGCTGCTTGAAACACGCCACCCTCTCCTTTATGTAATTGGACTGCAGGTACCATGTCCGGGGCAACAGCCTGGATATAGCCCTTGATATTTCTGTACATCTTGTAGTCGTCAATCAGAATCCTGTCGTAGTTGTCTGAGAACAAATCTCTGATAACTGATGACACCATGTTTACATCCTGATGAAGAAGTGCGGGCGGCGTCGCGCCTTCGGACAACTTCTGCTCAATCTTTCGCCACTTCTCGACCAGAAGACTCATATCTGTGTCCAGAGACTGCGCGTTCTTGCCCTCGGCAACCGTGCGCACGATGACACCGAACCCGGGTGGCAACAGACTGGTCGCCAGGGCCCGCAGACGCCTTCGCTCTTTGTATGATTGTATTTTCTTGGAGACTGCCACGTAATCTGCAAGCGGAACAAGCACCACGAACCGACCGGCAAGGGATATATCCGTAGAGACACGACTTCCTTTAGCGGAGATGGGCTCCTTTACAATCTTGACGATTATTGGCTTATCACGCTGCAGAAATGATTCCGATCGTGGCCGCTCGTCCCCATCGTCATCATCATCGGAAGATCCCGATTTCGAGACTGAACGATGTTGGTTACTCCGACGCTGCCCACGTTTGCGATTAGAGGCAATCTTGGACTTCTTGCCACCTTTTCCAGAGTCCGACTCACTTTCGTCGTACTCGTCAGAGGTTTCGTGATGCGGTTTCCTGCGCTGGACGAACCTGCTATGGGTCGTGTCCAGTTCGACTTTGGAAACATCCGGCTTTTTGAGAGCCAGGAATGAATTGATGTCCTGAAGGTTGTCGGCTATGTCCGAAAAATGCAGAAATGCATCGGACTTCTGGCCGATATCAACGAAGGCTGCCTGGATACTCGGCATGATGCGGCGAACGCGTCCGAGATATATGTCTCCAAGCGTTCGTTCATTCTCTGGATTCTCGATGTACATCTCTGCGAGGCGACCGTTTTCAACGATCGCAATCCGTGTCTCGCTCGAGTCCGAGGCGATAACGATTTCCTTACCCATAAATCTCCTGAATGTGTATCGGACACCGTACAGGATCGCTGGTCAACTAGGCTGATTTGCAGAAAATCGTCATCCGGCCCGCCAGGGCCAGTTGAAATTCGGTGCGACCGTCGAATCACGCAGAGGCTGAAGAAGCCAGTAATCGAGCTGAGAAGGACCATGGCGGCAGCAAAAAGGCTGCCGGCCGTTATCTCAAACACCGATATGTGAGGTGATCGGTTCAACAGAGTCGGATACACTTGATGAAGCTGATAAAAATTGTGAAGAGTCGATAGACCTCATGCCAAAAATGGCGAGGTTCAAAAAGTCCATTGGGACCAACTCCGACCACAAACGAAATTGCATGTCAGATCGACATGCCCTGTCGACAGAAATCAAGATTTGAGTCCAGAACTTCGGGGAGACGAATCCAAGATAGTGGTGGATATAATCCAATGGAGCCGTCAATAAGAACCAAAGCACCGGACGATTGAATCCCAACCGGGAAATACTCAATTCTGTCGGTTGATCCTCGCTCTTCTGGTTGTCGATAGGCCAAGTGGCCGCCGGACAATTACTGTCCAGAACAGGAGCATCGGGACATTGCTCAAATAACAGTTTCGGCTTTAATCCCGACAACATGAAAATTGATCCTCGAAGTTGTGTGTTTTATCTGAAATCGGCCTTCGGAGTACGTTTTCGGGTTTCGTGGTGGATCACTCGACACCCGCCTGCAGTAAACGGAGTCGATTATTCGGTACTCAAGCAGACAAGCACTTATGGCGGTAACCAAGGCAAGCAAGAATGGAGCGGTGATTAAGGCTCCGGGCCTTGAAGGTATCGTGGCCCTCGACTCGTCTCTGTCTTTTATCGATGGCTCGAAAGGAGAACTCATCTACGTGGGCTACGAAATCGATGATCTCGCTCGAAATACGTCATTCGAGGAGGTCGGATTCCTCCTGTGGAACGGCCGGCTGCCCGATAAAGCCGAACTCGCAAATCTCAACGAGAGTCTGTGCGCAGAAAGGATTCTGCCGCCCATGGTACTGGACATCTTGAAGAGTTGCCCGGAAGACGCCAATCCGATGGCAGCATTGCGGACCTGTGTATCAGCACTCGCCCACTTCGATGCGGAAGCCGATGACAAGTCGCCGGAGGCCAACTATCGAAAGGCAATTCGGCTGACCGCACGGATTCCGACAATAATCGCTGCGTTTGATCGGGTTCGTAAAGGACTCGAGCCGATTGAACCGCTGCGCACTGGCTCGACGGCCTTCAATTTTCTCTACATGCTTAACGGCGAAGAGCCCGGTCAGGCAGCTGAACGAACTTTTGATGCCTGCCTGGTCCTGCATGCTGAACACGGCCTCAACGCGTCGACGTTCACCGGTAGGGTGATCGGATCTACACTATCCGATATGTATTCCTCAATCGTCGGAGCCATCGGTGCCCTCAAAGGCCCACTTCACGGTGGAGCCAACATCGAGGTGATGAAGACACTGTTGGAGATCGACCGCTCGGGTGTAGATCCCGCAAACGTGGTTCGCGACAAACTCGCCGCCAGTGAGCGCATCATGGGCTTTGGTCACAGAGTGTACAAAACGCTGGACCCGAGAGCTTCCATTCTCAGAGACATGGTTGAGGCGGTAAGTGATGAAAAAGGATCTCGGAAATGGTACGACATGAGCATTGCCATGATGGAGGTCATGGAACGTGAGAAACGACTGTACCCGAACGTAGATTTCTTCAGCGCGAGCGTTTACTATATGCTCGGAATCGATATTGATTTGTTTACACCCATTTTTGCGATGAGTAGAATAACGGGGTGGACCGCGCACCTTCTTGAGCAGTGGAAGGCTAACCGGCTGATTCGACCAAGGGCTGAATATGTCGGACCTCGTGACTTGAAAGTGCAGCCGATTGATTCAAGAACTTAATTTATAGTTGCCCTATCTTGGGCGCGATCAGATGCAATGTGTCGCTTCGCTCACACCGACACGTAACAAATACTGTGTATGGAAGGATCAAAACTGAAACACTTTGCGACGTCGCCTATCGGCCGCAAGGTGTTCACCGGAGTGACTGGATTGGGACTGACGCTTTTCGCGCTCGCCCACATGGCAGGCAACCTGCTGTATTTCTCAAGTGACCCCAACGCTTACAATAAGTATGGTCACAAGCTTGCTGAACTTGGCATCCTGCTGTATATCATTGAGATAGGTCTGGTGGCCTTTTTTGTCTACCACATTTTTCTCGGTATCAGTATATATCTGGGCAAACGGAAAGCTCGGCCTCAGAATTACGAGAAGTACGCGTCGGCTGGCAAACCAAGTCGCCAGACACTTGCTTCAAGGTCTATGATAATCACGGGCTTGATTCTGTTCGCTTTCCTGATTCTGCACATCCTGAGTTTCAAATACGGGCCGTCAGTCTCCGATGGTTATGTCGTTACGGTTGACGGCGAGGAGATCCGCGATCTGAAGCGGTTGATGGACGAGAAGTTTAGCACTCCTTTGTACGCATTCGGGTATCCCGCGGTAATGATCCTGCTGGCAGTGCACCTGAGACATGGAATCTGGAGCGCGTTTCAATCCCTCGGTGCGACCAACCCGAGGCTCAGCCCGATTATTTACACCGCCGGCGGAATTGTGGCAATCTTGCTTGCTATAGGCTTTCTCGTGCTGCCATTGTCGATTTATTTTAGTGGAGGAGCAGCATAATGATTCTGGATTCTAAAACACCCGATGGTCCCCTTGAGGACAAATGGGACATTTACAAGAACAGCGTAAAGCTGGTCAATCCTGCCAACAAGCGAAAATTCACCGTCCTTGTCGTGGGCAGCGGGCTCGCGGGCGGATCTGCCGCAGCAACGCTCGCCGAACTGGGCTACAACGTTAAGTGTTTCTGTATTCAGGATTCACCCCGACGTGCGCACAGTATCGCGGCTCAGGGTGGTATCAATGCAGCCAAAAACTACCCCAACGATGGAGACACCGTCTGGCGGCTCTTCTATGACACGATTAAAGGAGGAGACTACCGATCCAGAGAATCTAATGTCTACCGGCTTGCACAGGTAAGTAACAACATTATCGACCAGGCGGTGGCACAGGGTGTACCGTTTGCGCGAGAGTACGGAGGCTTGTTGACAAACAGATCCTTTGGTGGTGCCCAGGTTTCGCGCACCTTCTATGCACGAGGTCAGACCGGTCAGCAGCTTCTTCTGGGTGCGTATCAGGCGATGAGTCGTCAGATCGATGCCGGCAAGATCGAAATGTTGACCCGGCAAGAGATGCTCGACCTTGTTGTCGTTAACGGTCATGCAAAAGGTATCATCACCCGAAATCTTGTAACAGGCGAAATTGAACGCCACCATGGCGACGCTGTGCTCCTCTGCACTGGTGGATATGGTAATGTTTACTACCTGTCAACGAACGCCAAAAACTCAAACGTAACAGCAGCATGGAGATGCCACAAGCGCGGCGCATATTTTGCAAATCCATGCTACACGCAGATTCATCCAACCTGTATTCCTGTATCGGGTGACTATCAGTCGAAACTGACGCTGATGAGCGAGAGCCTGAGAAATGACGGGCGTGTATGGGTTCCGACGGACAATACGGATGCGCGATCGCCCGAAACGATTCCTGAGGATGCCCGCGACTATTATCTGGAGCGGCGCTATCCAAGCTTCGGCAACCTTGTACCAAGGGACGTTGCGAGTCGCGCAGCAAAAGCAGTTTGCGATCAGGGTCGCGGTGTTGGAGAAACACACCGGGCGGTTTACCTCGATTTCGCAGACGCTATAAAGCGACTGGGACGAGATGCCATCTCGGAACGCTATGGCAATCTGTTCGAAATGTACGAGCGCATCACCGGTGAGAATCCATACAAGGTTCCGATGCGCATTTACCCGGCAGTTCACTATACGATGGGAGGACTATGGGTTGACTACGAATTGCAGTCAACCGTACCCGGACTGTTTGTTCTCGGTGAGGCCAACTTCTCCGACCATGGTGCCAACCGCCTCGGGGCCAGCGCCCTGATGCAGGGCCTGGCGGACGGTTACTTCGTCATTCCGTACACACTCGGAGGATACCTTGCCGGCATAGACGCGGGTTCGGTCAGTGGAGAGGAGGAAGAGTTTGCGGCTGCAGCCAGCTCGGCGCATGCTAAAACGCAGGAGCTCTTGAACATTAACGGTTCTCGAACAGTCACCGAGTTTCATCGAGAACTCGGTAAGATTGTCTGGGATGGAATTGGGATGGCTCGAAATGCCGACGGTCTGAAGAGTGCAATCGGTTCGATCCAGAATCTCAAGCAGGAGTTCTGGCAGGACCTGAGAGTACCGGGAACGGCAGAGACCATGAACAAGAACCTTGAGTTTGCCGGACGCGTTGCGGACTTTTTCGAGCTGGGCGAGCTGATGGCTCGCGATGCCCTGGATCGAGAAGAATCCTGTGGTGGACATTTCCGGGAAGAGTATCAAACGAAAGAAGGGGAAGCGCTGCGTAAAGACGATGAATACGGCTACGTTGCTGCATGGGAGTACAAGGGTGATCCCGCAGACGCTGTTCTTCATAAAGAGCAGATAGAGTTTGAGAACGTGCAGCCCAGCACACGTAGTTACAAATAAATGGCTGTTTGAGAGATAAGGATATGAGCAAATTGATGACAATCAACGTGCGGGTTTGGAGACAGGACGGCCCGGAAGATCGAGGTAGATTCGAAAATCACGTCGTGACTGACGCGAATCCGCATATGTCATTTCTGGAACTGCTTGATGTGATGAACGAACAGTTGATAGGAGAGGGGAAAGAGCCGATTGAGTTTGACCATGATTGCCGTGAAGGAATCTGCGGGTCGTGCGGAGTTGTCATAAACGGGACTGCACATGGACCGAAACAGAGGACAGCATCGTGTCAGCTCCACATGAGAGACTACTCAGATGGTGACACCATCGTCGTGGAACCGTGGCGAGCGAGTGCTCTTCCGGTAATCAAGGACCTGGTGGTCGACCGCACGGCGTTCGATCGAATTATGGGAGCCGGTGGATATGTATCCGTTGCAACCGGTGGTGCACCTGATGCAAATGCACTTCCTGTCCCGAAGGAAGATGTTGATGCGGCTTTTGACTATGCAACCTGCATCGGCTGTGGAGCCTGTGTGGCTGCCTGTCCAAACTCGTCGGCATCCCTGTTCACAGGCGCAAAGATAGCTCATCTCTCTCTTCTACCTCAAGGTGAGGCCGAGCGAACGCGACGAGTAGTTGCAATGGTTGACCAGATGGCCGAGGAAGGCTTCGGCGATTGCTCTAACCATGCCGAATGTGAAGCCGTCTGCCCTAAAGGTATTTCGATCAGCGCGATTGCACGGATGCGTCGAGAATATGTCAAAGCGATGGTTGTCGGCGACAGCTAAGAGTTTCTGCTGACTACGTATTGATCACTAGACGCTGTCCCGCCTGTATCCTCGAATTCTTCAGTCCGTTCCATTTCTTGATATCCGCTACACTAACACCGTAGCGGGACGCAATGGTCGACAGTGTATCACCTCGTTTGACACGGTATGTCGTTCGTGCCGGACCAGAATTGCTGTAGATGGTCAGCTTCTGCCCGACGACGATCTTGCTTCCGCGGATGTTATTCCACGATCGGATATTTGAAGCGCGGACACGGAATTGCTCGGCAATCTCACCGAGTGTATCTCCCGATTTAACCGTGTAGACGATCCGGTTGGCCTCCGGTTTTGGCTCGGGCTTGGTAGATACTGTCTTTGCGGGGGCGGTCGACTTGATCGAGTTGGTGGACTCTTGTCGTACGCGAGCGAAGACTTCGTTTGGCTTTTCCGATTCAACCCCTGTTACTGCTACTGGTCGGTTTAGACGCTGCGGATACTGAACGGGATTTGGACCTGCCGCTGCCGCCTTGTCCGCAGTGTAGGATTTGTCAAGCATAGGTACTGCCAGCCGCTGACCAGGGTAGATCCGTGTCTTCGTAAGATTATTCAGGCGCATCAGAGCGCGCGTAGATGTTCCGAACTTGGAAGCGATCCCGCTGAGAGTTTCACCAGAGTTAACCCGGTGCTCCTCAGCCGGCTTGCGCAATTCCTCCGGAAGTGCCTGGTAAGCAGCCACAAAAGTGTCATACGTTCCTACAGGAATTTTTACCGGATAAGGATGAATGGAAGGGGGCAGCATTCCGCGGACCAGTTCGGGATTCAGAGCCTTGACGGTGCGGGTGTCCGAGTTGGCAAGACCTGCAATGGTTTCCAGTGAATGAACGCCGTAAACCGGGACAACATGGTACGAGTATTCCGGTCCGGGATTTGGAGCCTCCATCCCAAATGCCACAGGTTGCGAGGCGACAAGTGAGGCCGCTATGAACATTGGCACGTAGTTTCTGGTCTCACGCGGAATTTCGTTATAGACGTCCCAGTAGGTAGCCTTGCGACCCAGACGCTGTTCGGCAGCCCGAACCTTTCGTCGAAGTTTGCCCGGGCTGTAATTATATCCGGCAAGCGCAAGGTGCCAATCACCGAACATCTCGTGCAAATCGCGCAGATGCCTCGCGGCAGCCCTTGTTGCTTTCTCAGGGTCCATTCTCTCGTCAACCCATCCGTTCACGGTCAACCCATAGGCCTTGCCCGTAGCACTTATAACCTGCCACATACCGACCGCTCGCGCCCAGCTCCGGGCCCGCGGATTCAGACCACTCTCAATCATCGCAAGGTATTTCAACTCATCCGGGACACCC
>JABDKO010000125.1 GCA_013002165.1 Rhodothermales bacterium
ATGCTTTTGATAGACGTCGGCATCAATAATTGACACCTCACCAATGACTCCCCACGTATACGTATGGGATCTTCCCGGGACGGCAACGATAACGCCTTCGCTGGTGATTGAAATTCTCATTTCAGTTGAGAAGCCAACCAGAGCAACGTACAGGAAAAGGAGTAAAAGGATGCTCTGTGAAGCAAAAAATAGAATGGCTGTCAATCCAAACGGATTTTCCTGAATTGTTTCACTCAGTATTGCCCAGGCAAAGAACTGTATGAAGGCAATACACACTGCTCCGAGAACGATTCCAAGCAGGTGCAATCCTTCCCGTCGAAGGTCATCCTGCACGAACCGGCTCAGAAATTTCGACATGGGCGCACTGGCTAGGTTCAGACGCCTGGGTATGTAATGCGATAGGTACAAACTGTCCGGGAATTTTAGTTCAGGGGATACACTGTGTGGTACGCGCAGGCATTTGGTTACGCGACGTGCGGTTCGCGGCAAGCGTTTGTCGATAGTGACGTCGTCGCTATTACTAGATAATTTCCTAGATAATGATCTAGAAACATTCTAGACGTTTATCATTGGCGCTGCGCGAAAATTTGAATTAAGTTGAAACCGGGGAGGAGGAGTGGTGGCCCCGTGCCCTTTTGTGAGCCTCGTAACGCCCCAATGACGCTGCAGTTCGTGAAAACGAACCTAATTGTTAATTGAGACAGATGAGTCTGGAGCCGCCGCTGCTGTCCCAAGCTCCGCCTCCCGGGCACGCAGTCGTTCTTCCCATTCGATAAGCTCTCGCTGCCTCTCCGTCAGGTCTCTGAATGATTCCTCGATAGCACGCTCCCGAACCTCGAAAGGAGCCTGTTCCATATAACCCCGCTCCTCGAAGTATCTCTTGAAAAGCCAGTTGTGCTTCGCGGCCTCCATTAGCTCGGCCATTCGGAATGCGGCCAGCGTTCCCCAGTTGCTGGCTGTTTCCAGATTATCAATCACACTCTTCAAATCTGTTGTTACACTCTGAATCGTATCAGTAGATGCCAGGAGCCGCTGATACAGTTCGTCTTCGTTTAGCAACTTCGCGAGTGTTCCATCACCCTCTTCGACCTTTACGAGTATGTCGGACAAACCTGCCGATGCATCGCCAGCCAGTCCGACCAGCTGCTCTGCATTGTCAGCCATATTGTTCATCACACGTCTTGTATCATTAGCTGTGCTCACGATGCTGATGTACAACGTTGAATCGTAGACCATCTTGCCCAGCGTACCCTCGCCATTCCGCACATCGAGGATGATCTCCTCAAAGGTGTTTGCGGCTTGCTCAAAATTCTGGACCGACGATAGTGCCTTGTCAGTGATCTCGAACAGATCAAACGGATCTATACCGATTATTGTGTCATCATCCTCGATCGGTGATCCCGGATCGGGCGGCGAAACCAGTACAACGATTTGATTGCCAACAAGGCCATCGGTTTTAATCTGTGCCTGTGTACGTGCGCGAATGACCCTGCGGGCATTCTCATTGATCGCCATCTGGACATTAATCTTCTCATTCGGGCCATCCGGAAGACTGACCGACTCGACGCGGCCTACACTGACACCCTGGTAATGGACCGTCGCACCCGTCTGTAATCCAGCGACGTTGTTGAATTGAGCATTCAGAAAGAAAATATCGCTGAAAAGGTGCGATCTGTTCGCAATGGCAAACAAGGCAACAAGGAACAGAATAGTTCCAAGCGCTACAAGTATTCCCACTCTAGTCTGCCGTGACATCAGCCCTCACTAGCTAATTTTCCGTTTTTAAAACCGGGACGTACCAAAGAAGTTGCGCAACTCCGGCAATCCGCTCCTCTGCAATTCATGCAGGGTTCCACTTTCCAAAATCCTGCCGTCATACAGGAAGTGCACCTTGTCAGCAATTATTCTCGCACACTCAAGGTCGTGCGTGATTGTCAGCGAGGTGATATTCTGTTCATCGCGCAGGCGGACAATGAGTTCTGACACCGTTCGTACTGACACGGGATCAAGCCCTGTTGTTGGTTCATCATAAATCATGATTTCCGGCTCCAGGACCAGGGCCCTCGCAAGGGCAGCTCGCTTTTTCTGTCCACCCGAAAGCTCCGAGGGGTACTGGTCGATCTTGTCTACGATATCCACCCAGCTCAAGATCTCCTCGACACGAAGTCTTCTATCTGCGAAATCAAGGTCTGAATGTCTATGCAGAATGAAGTCCATGTTCTCTGCGATAGTCATCGAGTCAAACAAGGCACCGCCCTGGAACAGGAAGCCGATGCCAAGTCTAACGCGGTCAAGATCGTGTCCGTCAAGCACGTCTACCCGTTCACCCCTAATCCAGACCTCGCCGCTGTCGATGGTAACAAGTTTGACGATCGAACGAATAAGAACGCTCTTGCCTGATCCCGAGCCGCCCATTATGACTGCTGACGAGTCAGTCGAGACATCAAACGAAATGCCTTTAAGCACGTCCACTTCACCGAAGCTCTTGGTGACATCGATCAAACGGATTACGCTCTCAGAGGGAGAGTGCGGGGGACGATGCTGGCCTGAAAATGTCTGACTCTCTACCACTTACTAAACGCCTCCGAACATTGTAATCGAGATGCGAACAATCACAACATCAGCCAGGAAGATTAACAGAGCCGAAAGCACGACCGCAGCCATGGCAGCCTGTCCGACTTCGCGGGTCCCGCCTCGAACATTGTATCCAAGAAAACAACTGACAATCGCCACAATAAATCCGAACACACTGGTTTTCAATGTGTCGACGATCAGGTCCGAAAATCGCAGGTCTGAGAAGGCACTGTTGAAGAAGATTCTATAGTCCATGTCGCTGGCAAGGACAGACTCGAGGTAGCCTCCGGTCAATGCAATCATGTCGGTCCAGATGGTCAGGATTGGAAATACGACAACACACGCGATAACACGTGTAACGACGAGATAATTAAACGGGCGGAGAGCGGCTACTTCAAGCGCATCTATTTGCTCGGTCACCCTCATCGATCCAATTTCGGCCCCGATACCGGCTCCCAGTCGCCCGGCGAGGACAAGCGAAGTAATCACTGGTCCGATTTCTTTAAAAACAGAAAGCGCGAGCATGGAAGGAAGCACAGCTTCAGCCCCGAATCGCGCGAGTGTGCCTCGGCTTTGCATTGACAGGACGATCCCGATCGCAAGTCCCGTAACCGATACGAGAATGAAACTCTTGCTGCCGGCTTCATCCATCTGGATAAACGTCTCACGCCACTCGAATGGGCGACGCCAGAACTTCTTGAAGAACTCCACGACAAACAACGCAAGGTCGCCAATACGCCCAAGTCCCTCGACAAGAATGCTCGATTCAATAAATGATTTGCCTGGCATGTTACACTTCGAATCTAATATGCATACTGCCAGAGTACATCAAACTTCAGATTTTCTCTCTGCGTGAGCTTCAAAAGAAGATTCTGGATCAACTCAAACTCAGCGGTGATTTCTCGAATGTTCTCGTCTGTAAGTTCGCTTGCCTGTCCGCTGAACGAGATCGGTTGGCTTACAGATACAAACAACCGCTGCGTAATATATTTTCCTGCAGTCAGGCGTGTTTCGAAATCCTGCTGCTCGATTTCAAATACATCGAAGCCGAGTTCGGAACCTGCAAGCCCTTCAAGATAACCGGTAGCCTGCCCAAGAGCGATGTCCTTGGCAAGATTCTCACCACCAGCGCCCGTAAACTGTAGCGTTTCTCGCGCAGGGCGACCAAAGGCAAGATATGAAAGGATATCTGCAAGCTCCATTTCAGGATCCGAATCAAGCGGTGCCTCCTCCAGGTCATCAAGTTGCCCCTTCACGGTCAGGATGATGGTGATGTCCTCGCTGCCCGTCCGGCTCGAACGAATGGTATGGTGAGCTTCTATGTTCAGCTCGGGATCTGTTGCCGGCCCGGTAAATGTTAAAGAACCACTCACTATCGTAAATCGTTTTCCAAGCTCCGTGATACGACTGCGATCGGGAATTACTTCAATGTTTCCGAAAATCTGCATGTCTTCCTTCTTCGCCTTCCGCATATCAAGATCTCCAGTGAACTGAATATCCATCTCCGGACTCGCATCGGAGCGCAGCCACATGTTGCGTTCAAGCGTCAAGTTGATATCCAGGGCAAGGGCTTCGTAAAAGTCGAATGTTGATGTATCGCTTTCGGAGACACGTATTCCAAAAACGCGTTCTACCTCGAGAAGATCGTCCTGGGTAAGGCTGACAGATTCGAACTCCTCGTACTCGCCATTCAAAAACATCTCACCGCTGACAACATTCGCATAGCCTGATATGTATGGATCATTGGTCGTGCCGGACATATTGAGGTCAGCGATGACGCTGCCTTTGTAGTCATCGTTGTCGACAGCAAGGAAATTTTCCGCCGACAGGGCGATGTCAAACTTGCCAAGGTTCAGCTGCGAAAGACTGACTGTCCCAACCGCAATCAGCTCACCGCTGCCAGACTTCACCGCGACATGTTCGAGGTTGATAGTCTGTCCGTCAAAACCGAGGTCACCGGAAATACCCTTATAAACGAGGCCAAAGTATACCAGGCCGACGTGACCGGCACTAAGAGTTGCCTCACCGTCGAGGACAGGATCCGAAACAGTACCCGTCACCTCAACTGCTCCGGTCATCGTTCCTCCGATGTCACTGTACACTTCAGGATCAAGAAACGGCAGGATCCAGTCGAGCGAAAAGCCATCAGACTCGATGTTGAGATCGACTGTCGTGGTTGATTGTGCCTGGCCCGCTGCTACCCGAATGCCAGACTCGGTCTGTCCTTCCGATGAGGCAAGTTGCAGGTTGACGGGAATATGACCATCAACCGTAAACGTGCTTCCATCCTCATTTGTCAGTACGCCATTTAGATTCAGCTTCAAGGAATCATATGCCAGGACAAGGTTAAGGTCGCCATAGCTCTTACCAAATGACTCGACAGTCGACAGAAGATCTCCTGACATTATTGGCGATTCGGCGGGGCCGGTCAGGTCGAGATATCCATTGACAGTGCCGTCCAAACCGGAAAATCCGAGCAGATCAGCTACCGCGCCCATACGGAATTCTTCAACAGTCAGCAGCAGGCTCTGGTCACCATCAAGATCAATCACTCCATCAAGTGCTATCTGCTGATCGTCCGTGAAGATGAGCAGGTTGCGAATCTCATAGAAGTCCTGGTAGGCGACCGTAGTGGGTTGCAGCAACTCCCAGTCATCATCATCGAACGTTAACGAGATATCTTCGATCAGAAATATTCTCTCTTCGTCGCCGGTATCCATCAGTCCGTTGAACGAGCCGTTGCGACGCTTGTCAATAGTACTGAAGATGTCAAATCTTAGCGTGTCATCTTCCAGACCAATATCAAAATCGGTACGTCGGACGGTCAACGACGGCGTTGAGAAATTCTCGATCGTTGAATACGACGTCAACGACTCCAGTACTAACGGCTGCGCGATGTTTCCCGACACGGCCGAGGTTAAACCTCCGGCACGAAAGTCACCGTACACAAGTGATTGAAGATCAGTATCTACTGAGAACGACTCCGATCCGCGCCTACCCTCGACCGTAGCGTAGAGTATGCCGTTCCCGACGATATCAAAATCGCGCTTGAGGAAAGCATTCAGAGGTCTTGCATCGAGAACGGTCGCCGTCAGCTCGAAATCAGACGCACTGGACTCCGACCATAACCCCAGACTTCCCGATGCTGATGCCCGTAAAACGTTAGACTCAAGCTCTGCCCGCTCGAAAAGGAGCACACCATTGCGCAAACTGCCAACAGCATCAAGATTGAATAGTCGCGAGGCACCATAATGTGAATCCTGTCCGAAAAGAGACAACTCCAGATCGGCATCTCTGAGACTACTACCACTTCCTTCAAAAATAATATTAGCAGTCACCGAACTGGATAGGGTGTCGGCAAATACGAGTTGACCGATCGGTGCGTCAACAAGGTTCAAGTCAACGCGATACTGAGGACGCTCCCCTGACAGGTCTATGTTACTGTCAAGCAGCAGGCTCCCGGCCCCGAATGAAACAGTTCCCTCGATCGGGCCCCTATTGTTGCTGATCTCGCTTTGAAGAAGAGCACCATCTATGGCTATGCCATTGATCTGCGAAGCAGCAAATTCGATTCTTGCGGTTGCATTCCCAGCCGCATCCACCAGATCGACGGTGGATGACAGCGTGCCGTTCAAACTGGTCAGGCCGGACTGTGACGATATGAAGACAAAAGGATCCAGCGCCGCGAATTGGCCCGTTTCGATCTCGAGAAGTGTTGGCGAGGTACCATCAAGTTGAACGATACCCTCTCCGGAAATATCGCCGGCGGAAGATGACATCAGAAGTGCGAATGTCGTTGAGTCTGCTCTGTACAGGCCATCCATTTCCATCAGATGGACCAAAATGTTGTTGACCCGTGACGAATCAAGACGCAGCGACCAGTCACGTGCATCGCGTCCGCCATCAGCCATGCCTATGTCGATCTGTCCCGTCAATGATGTTGAGTCGAGACCCGTGTAGAAATAGGAAAGATCAAGGTTGTTGAACTCCGACGATGCACTCTGCAGACTATAACCGTTCTCCATTTCTCTGGCTCGAACACTTGCCTGAATTGTCGAGCCATTAAATCCAGCGACTGCTGAACCCGTTAGCATTCTGGCGACAGACTGTGCCTCCAGAGTCATCCCGTCGAAAGCCAGCTCACCATAAACCAGCGAGTCTGCAACGAAGTTGCCCGACAATTGCTTGAAGGACCCCGCCTCGAACACAAAGCTGGCCGCGCCATTCCCGGTGATTGCCGATGCAGTGGTGTCACCTGCGGCGGCAGCGAGATCGAAGTTCGATGCCGCAATATCCTCGATCAACACATCCAGGCGGTCAATGAAGGAACCGCTTATGGAACTTGTCAGTGCGCCATTCGCAGTGCGGATGGAAGCACGTACGTTAGCACGACCCTGACGCACAGCGGACTCGACGCTTAGATCGATCACGTTCAACCTGTTTATCTCGAGCTGATCTATCCCGAAATCAATTCTGGCATCGATCGTTTCGGCAGTCGTTCCCGTACCCATGATCGAAATCTGACCCGACAGCGGATCAGGAAGGCTCGGTACAACTGATGACACGTTGAGGTCGACAATTCTTGCGAGCAGATCATACGTCGCCGCTTCGTCGAAAGGACGTGTCGTACCATCAAGCTTTATACTTCCCTGAGCCAGATCGAAACTTCCGACAACGGTCGCTTCACCCGACTCAAATCCGGCAGCGATTACTGAAGGCAGCAGAGTGAAGCCCTTGTAGGTCAGGTTGGATGTCGACTCTATCTTGACATCGCCGGTCAGGCTATCTGCCGAGTCACCTGCGAGTTGCCCCGATGCGGAAGCGAAAATCCGGTCCGCCGGCAGTGATGCATCAAACCACGACAACCGGGGTCCCGACAATACGCTCTCAAAGCTGTACATGGGTTTGTCTGCATTCAAGCGACTGATTTCGCCCACAAGTCGGACCTCAGACTCATCTGAAAAGGTAGCCTGGCCGTCGATTTCGGTGGCAGCAGTTTTCGCAACAATCGAGACTCGACCATCAATACTGATTGTCGGATCGACCGACGGTACTATCGACGTTATATCACCGAAGTGCAATGGACTTGCAAGGACATGAATTTCTGTTACCTCGTCTGTGACACTCAATATGGAGGCCGCATCTACTACTCCTGTGGCAGTCAGGTCCGAGCGTTCCGACTGTATGGAAAGTGAATCGACTGCCACCAGCGATTCATCCAGACGTCCTGAAAAAAACATATTCACTGGTGCCGGTGTTGACCATGATGCAACTTCGGCAGAGATCGAGTCTGTACGTAAGGCAAACCGTGAACCTGCATAGAGGTCGCGTGCATCGACGTCCAGCTTTTCGGCGGCGATCTGTGTTCCTGCGGGTGCCACGTTCGGAATAGCAAATACTTTCCCGTCGTTAACCTGAAGTTTTCCAATCCATATGTCCGGCGGAACAGCATCGGGATTGGAAATGAAAACGTTTTGCAGATCCCACTGCCCGCTGGCATTCTGCCGGGTGCGGATGACGGGCCTGACCAGCCGGACCGAACCAATCTTGATACTCTGTGACGGCAGGCTAAGAACGTCATAGCGGATATGCAGACTATCAGCTTCGATCAGCGTGTCACTATCTTTTGTAAGACTGACTCCGGAAAGCGTCAGGTGTGAGAACGGGTTTCCGCGGACGGATTCATACTCAATCTCAGCAGCGTCCAGTGGAAGCAGGTTGGTTGTGGCGTATCTGACAACTCGCTCTGTACCCGCATCGGTCATGACGTAAACCCAGAGTATCACAACAAGCAGGACAACGACACCAAGAATGCGTCCAATCATCCTAAGGACGGGACGCTTCTTTTTTGGTTTGATATGTGGTGTATTCTCGGACATCTAGAATGTCTGGCCTATGCTGAGGTGAAGCCTGAAACGCCGCAGCTGGCTTTTCTCATCAACGCCGTTAAAAATATTCTGTGCAGAGATGAGGTCAGAATCATCAGGATTCAATTTCATTGCTAGGTCAAGTCTGACAAAACCAAACAGTGTCTCATAGCGAATGCCCGATCCCGCACCGAACTTGAAATTGTCCAGCGCAAGCGTTCCATCATCCGTTACTGCTGATCCATCCTCCACGCGCCTCGAGGATACTTGTCCGGCATCAATGAATGTCGCCAGTTTCCACTTGGAGCCAAGCCCGGGGAAGGGGAAGCGATAGGAAATACTGACTTCAAGTTTTGATTTCCCGCCCACCGGTTCGAATGCAAAGCGCTGCGGACTCAGGGAGTTGCCATCCTTGTCGAAGATCTCACGAGCTATTTTCGTACCGAGTAGCTGGTCTGGCCAACCGCGCACATCGGTTGAGCCCCCGGAGTAAAAGACCACGTCGTCAAACCGGTTCTCATATCTGGAGCTGTCTGCACTTCCGAGACTACCGTCCAGCCCGTCCGCACTGAGGCCAAACGGTATGACACGACCAATAGAAAGACGTCCGATGATTTCGCTGGTCCTGGTGGTTGGAATATAGCCGATCAGTTGGGCGGACCCTTTAACGTACTCAACATCCGAGCCGAGAACAGCGCCGGCGGTCTCAAGCGATGGCCTGAGGATCCATCCTCTTCTCGGATTCAAGAAATTGTTAGTCTTTCCAATCGTCGAATTGACTGCCAGTATACTTTTTCGGAAAAAGTCATCATCCGTACCCAGGGCTTCGCCGCCAGAGAGTCGGTTGCGGCTGAAGGTATATGAAAGAGACGTGGATCGATACTGATGAAACTCGTATATAAGATTAGTCGTCAATCCGTACCTGCGATTGAACTCATCCGTCTGTAGAACCCGCGAGTCCTTCTCGTATTTGATGAATGGCGACACAGTGACAGACAAGTCCGGGTCGAATAGATATGGCTGGCGAAGCGTTACTGACGCGCCGTAAACTTGAGGCGGAATATTGTTTCCCGATTGCGCAGCCTTGAAGCCCGTTATGGCGGTAAAGCCTACGTTAAAGTTTCGAGCTCCGCCAAAGAAATTCCGGTGCTGCCAGTTGCCCTCGACTGACGGACCGGTTGCTCTCGAGTAACCTGTTTGAATGCCTATTCGCCGGAGTTCGACTTCTCGTACACGATACCTGACAGTGACTGTAGAATCTACCGGCTGCTCAGGCAGATCACTCAAAACGACGCGGAACAGATTCATGGACTGCAGCGCCTGCTGTCCTCGCGAGACACGTGAGCCGGAGTACCTGTCGCCCACTTTGAACGGTACCTCACGCTGTACGATACGATCCTTCACCGCGACATTGTCCTCAACCAGAATGCTATCGACAATGGCCAGAGGTCCGGGATCGAGTACAAACCGTACGTCGGCCGTATTATATGTAGAGTCGATTTCGGTCGCCAACCCAATGCTTGAAAAGGCGTAACCGCGATTCTTCAACCATGAACCAACCTGGGATTTGATGTCAGCTTCCGCTAGCTGCGTATATCGTCGGCCAAGCTCCAGTGAAATGTCAGATTCAAACGTCGACCAGCGCTCCCGTAGTTCACCCTCGAACAGAAAGATGGCATAGTCTCCACTGTCGGAGTAGAACCCAAAATCCTGGATAATAACGGGAGTGCCTTCTTCGATCTTGATCCTGACATGGATCCGATTCTTGTCAACGTCCAGCGTAGAAGCTTCGTATGATATTTCCGGTCGCAAAAAACCATTTCGGTTATAAAACCTGCGCAGTCGGACAACATCTTTCTGAAGAGCTACTGGATCAAACGGATAAATTTCATTTCGCCAGAAAAAGTACTTGTCTCTAAAGCCCGGTTCTGACAACGAAATTTGTCGAAGTAGCGTTTCGTCATTAAAGGACTTGGTCGAAGCGAACTCGAATGAAATCCGACTGATTTGCGTATCGTCATCTACAAGAAAAAGATCTTCCTGTCCGTGCACCGGCAATACCCAGGGACCTGTGACGGCAAACGTCAGCAACATACCGAAGCAAATCAGTAGCCGCGTATGAAACTTGAGGTCGAGTGTGTGCACGCGATTGAATGGGGTCACGCAAGAAAAAGAGCGATGTGTCCGCTCATGGAATTTCGGGTGGATCCTGTGCAGCGGCCTCAGACTCGTCGGCCGGAATAATCAGACTGTCGCCCGGTGTTTGACTTACGTCGCTATCTGACTTGTCTCCATCGTCCGGGGCGGAGGGGATTGCGTCCACCGAGGCGCTAAAGGTAATATCGCCATGAAACGTCCGTGCGATAACACGTGAATCACTCTCGGTCCCGACCCTTCCCGTCAAATGGCCTCCGGCTCCACTCAGAGCGAGAGATGCGGTAGTAAAATTCAGTCCGGTATTGCGAACGAGGCCGGCGCTGGTAGTTGCATCAACATCCAGATTCTCTCCTGAGGGTATAGAAACCATAATGTCACCATTTGACGTTTCCAGACTTATTGTCGATCCGGGTGCTGCGGCTGTAAGCGCAAGACTGACATCACCGTTTCGACTTTTCAGATCGACACTACTTGAGGCACCGCTATATTCTATTGAGCCGGCCTCGTTACGTATGCTTACCGCGCCGTCCATGTTGACCAGTTTGATGTTTGCTGATCGTGTGACAATAGTCACTGGAGTTGTCGACGGAATGTCAGCGACTATTTCAACGGCGGTGCGCGCTGGTTCGGGGGATGACATCTTCACTGTGAAAACGGTTTCATCTCCTGTCTCGCTGATGGCAATCTTGTCGAGAAGTTTAGTTGCACTTTCGCGGTTGTCGGCTCTGGCGACCCGGGTGAACGAAAAAGATGCTGTTTCACCACTCACTCCGCGGAGTAAGATATCACCACTGAACCCCTGTAGGACGATCGTTCTTTCACCCGGCGTAATCCCACGCTCGGAAGTTCCTGATTCCTCAACGGACCCGAGAACAAAAACACCTTCCTCAGTCTGAGTCACACTTTGCTCGGAGCATCCCGCGAGCACGGCAACAAGCATTGTAGAGGCAATGACTCCAAATCTCATTTAAAACGACCTGAATTTCGTTGTATGACTGTTAACTGTATATAACCACTGATAGGCTATATACGTTTCAGGATTTCGTTCCTGCGCGAGATTCTTTCCAGAATGAAGCGTCTGCGTTTTTCATGAAGTACAACGACCAGAGCTCCGGCAATCAGTACCAGTCCCGAGTAGTAGGCCCACAATACGAAACCGAGAATAAGTCCCACTGTGTCACCGAGTAAGGACAACAGACCGGTACCACCCAATCTGACGGCGTAAAGTGTAAACAGGTACTTTGCAACTTCCCACAGAATACCTGCAACGACGGCACCGAGCAAGACACTTTTTGCGGGAGGCCGGGGCATTGGAGTAACCCAGTACAGGATGTAAAACATAGCTGTACTCAGAATCACCGGTATAAGATATCCTGCGATTCTTACGAGCGTCCGCCAGCTGTCTTGCACCCAGGCATTTTCTATCCCGAAAAACTGCATGAAATCACTCGTCGAGATATGAAACGACTGAATGAAAGCTGATACGGAGATCGTCGCGACAAGGAAGGATCCGATGCATACTGACATCAGGAAATCAAAGAAATATCCTTCAAGGATGCTGCGACGCCCATGCCATTCCTCGACGAACACATTCGCGAGAACCGTGCGAAGAGTCGTCATCAAGGTCATTGACGTAAAGGCGAGACCGATGCCTGCAAAAATCGTCAGTCGTCCGGCAATACTTCGAAACTCTGATACGTAATTGATGAGCTGATCCGTACGGTACGAGGGCAGAAACTCTCTGGTCAGATTTGTAAAAGCGTCAAACGTATCGGACCTGTTGAAAATCAGGAGGATGATGAGAAGGGCAACGGGAACCACAGTGACAAGCACCTTGAATGCGATTGCCTGGGCCCACAAAAATACATCCTTATGTAGAAGGTGACGAATGACTTCACGCCTGTAGAAATTCCAGGCGCCAGGCAATTCAGTCACTATCCTACGCGTCCAACGCACAATACTCCAGTCTGCTTCAAGGTTGGAAAGAGGACAAAGTTAAGACATACGGGCACGACTAACTTGCCCGTCTTTATGCGTCGAATCACGCCGAAGCTTTACGCTTCTCGTAGACTGGTTCTGCACGTTCAGTAACAGTTGCTTCCGTTACCGTACAGGTACCTACTTCCTGTCGAGAATGGATTTCAAACATAATCTCCAGCATGGTGTCCTCCATTATCGATCGGAGGCCACGCGCGCCGGTACCTAGCGCCCGTGCTTTCTTGACGATTGCGTCAACAGCACCGTCGTCGAAAACGAGGTCTACGCCATCCATGGCGAACAGCTTTTGATATTGCTTGACGAGAGCATTCTTCGGTTCTATCAGGATGCTCTTCATTGCCTCAATAGATAGTCCGTCGAGGGATGAGATCACAGGAAGACGGCCGATCAACTCTGGAATCAGTCCGAATCGTAGCAAGTCGTGAGGTTCTACGTGTGTAAAGATCTCTGGATCTCGCTTGTCCATCTTCGAATTGCCCTGTGCAAGGAATCCGATCGAGTTTGTTGACATGCGGTGCGAGATGATATCCTGCAACCCATCGAAGGCACCACCACAAACAAACAGGATGTTGCTCGTGTTAATGTTAATGAGACTTTGTTCAGGATGCTTCCGACCACCTTTCGGCGGAACACCGGCGACAGTACCCTCAAGAATCTTAAGGAGGGCTTGCTGGACTCCCTCGCCCGAAACGTCCCGGGTGATTGAAGCATTGTCACTCTTGCGGGCAATCTTGTCGATTTCATCAATGTAGATGATGCCTCTTTCGGCGCGTTCCACATTGAAGTCAGCAGCATGCAGAAGGTGCGCGAGTATACTCTCGACGTCCTCACCGACGTAGCCCGCCTCGGTCAGCGCTGTGGCATCCGAGATCGAGAATGGAACGTCAAGAATTCTTGCAAGCGTCTTTGCAAGCAATGTCTTGCCCGTACCCGTTGGACCAATAAGGAGAATGTTAGACTTCTCAAGTTCGACATCCTCGAAATCGTGGATGTACTCGTCGGCGTCAATTCTTTTGTAGTGGTTATAGACTGCAACCGAGAGGGCCTTCTTGGCACGGTCCTGTCCGATGACGTACTCGTCAAGAGCTCCTTTAATCTCGTGTGGCGAAAGTCGATTCTGCCGAGCGCCCGGTCTTCGGGTCCCGGTGGCCGGGCCGCCAATGCTGTTCTGATAGGACGCGAGATCGCTGCGTACGATACCGGCTGCGTCGTTAATACAACGATCGCATATGTAAACATCCGGTCCAGCAACCATGGACGTTACTTCGTGTGCGGTTCTTCCGCAGAAGGAACATCGGATTGCATCATCGCCACGGCGGTTACTCATAATTTACCAGTCGAGAAAAGTCTATGGACATACGTACGGCAAACCACCTCCCCTGAAGCGAATTGCTATGGTAGTTATATCGCTCCTAATTCGCAACATCTTAAGCATTGTGAAGCCCGTGATTGACTGAGCAATCACTCATTATCATATTGAAAATCACGTTTTGAACAATTGTTCACAACTTGTCAAGGCGTGCAGCAACTTAAGACGAGGTAAATGGTGCCATTCTCAACAAGATTATATTTCTAATTGCCTTAACAGCAATTCGTCGTTTATGTCCATTCCCGAGAGTTTTTTAGCAAGGCTCAACCTGATTCTTTCACCTGAGACTGTTGATCAAGTCGTCACCAGTTTCAACTCCTCGAAGGATGTCTCTTTTCGAGTGAACACGTTGCTTTCTTCGAAAGCCGAGGTCATCACGGAGCTCAAACAGATTGGCATCGAGTTTACACAAAGCAACTGGATGGCCGACGTGTTCCATGTTGACCCGGTGCAGCGCGATCGTTTGCTCGACTCGAGGGTAAGTGAAGACGGATTAATATATCTGCAGAATCCATCAAGCATGCTGCCTGTACTTGAACTCGATCCGCATGCGGGGGATAACGTGCTGGACCTGACTGCTGCTCCCGGGAGCAAGACCAGTTTCATGGCTGCACTCATGAACAATTCGGGACACATCGCTGCTGTTGAATCCGTCAGGGGGCGTTACTTTAAGTTGAATGCAAATCTGGACAGGCTTGGAGTTACAAATGTAAAGACATTTCTAAAGGATGGACGTAAAATATCACGCTATCGGCCTGATCACTTTGACCGCGTACTTCTCGATGCACCGTGCTCGTCTGAAGGACGATTCAGGGCCGCGGATCCGGAGACAACACGATACTGGAGTGAGCGAAAAATTGCCGAGATGAAACGCAAACAGATTCAGCTGCTGCAGTCGGCGGTCCGGTGTGCCAGAGTCGGCGGCAGAATCATTTATTCCACGTGCAGTTTCGCACCTGAAGAAAACGAAGAAATAGTCACCCGCATTCTGAAGCGTTGCGGAAGTTTTATAGAAGCCGAACCGCTGGCAATCGAATGTCCCAACTACGCTGTCCCTCTAAAAACCTGGAAAGGGCGGACACTAAATGCCGACTATTCGAGACGGGTTCTGCCAGATTCGACAATGGACGGATTCTACATTGCGAGATTCGTAAAGACCGCGCCTAATCCTCGTCGTTCTCAGTAATCCGAACGGCCTGGCTGTATTTTTCGCTAAGGAATCGCTCACGATACAACATCCGCGCTGCCGTACAGACTGACTTTGAATACATGATGTTGAACGATCCACCGACCACGGCGCCGGTCGCTGGAATAATCTGAGCCAGCTTGGCGCGTGTCAGGTTGACACCAAGTTTTTCCACGGCCTTCTTTATCGACCGAGTAATGGCCAGTTGACTGACCGCTTCGACACTCTGACCCGCCGCAATTTTTTTGGTAACCCGCACGGCTGGCTGAAAAGTAACCTCAGTGGCAATGTCGTTATACGATGAGGTTACTGTCAGAATGTTGAGAGCGTAGAGACGTTCATAAGGTGTAGCGATGTCGAATCCGTAGTACGTCGCGAATTCGCCGGCGGCTCTGAGGTTCAGCGTTGTCAGTCCGATGATGTCCGGTACAATTCCTGGTAGTCCAACAAAACCCGTCGCAGCTCCTTCGATGCCAGCCAGCGACACATACTTCTGATCGAGGCCGACGCTCGTTCCGTCAACGTGTTCAAGGTCGAGGTCGAAGACATCGCCGGGTCCGCTAACCGGATGCCCTTTAGCAGAAAACTCCTGATACACAGCATCTGTGAATATCCAGTCATGAGTAATTTCATTGACGAGATTCAAGAGTCCCGAGATAACATTCTCAATCGTCCAGTCGACACCGGGGATTTTACGTGCCAGATCGCTCACTCCTTCCATCGTCTGGTTGAAGATCTGCAGCGTTTGCCGGAGGGCAGTCGCTGGAGGGTTCTTCCACGCTTCGATCTCTTGAAGTACCTGTAGCTCGTACTCAGACAATTCAGGTTTGGGAATATGCATCTAGTTTTCGGATCGAGGATTCGAGTTTAACCGTTGTCTGTACGAAGCAATGCAAAGAAAGCTGCGATCTAATTCAGAATTGGCCAGAATACCCCGAATCTGAGCCTTCTTTGGGCCAGCGGGTAGCCCGCGACGAGCTGATTTCCGATCACCAGGTTTGTACCCGAAAGCACATTCTCGTAGCTAAGAAATATGGTAGCACCGCGTACCCCGGCTTCTACAATCACATCAAGTGTTGCAGATTTTGAGACGATTTCAGTCGAACCAACAGTTGGGAGTACGGCCAGTCCCGTTTGTCGATGCAACGCGTAGCCCGTGAAGTCGGGCCACATTCTTGATCGCAGATAGAAGTTGCCGTCAAGATCACCTTCGAACAGTACGTACTTCAGGCCAGCGATAGCAGTGGCATAGCGATCGGGTCCTACACTCTCCCACGAAGCTAATGGATTGCTAACAGGATCCGAACCAACAAACACGCGGGACAGGGATGTCGCATCGAACGATGCATAGAATCCACGTGAAGCTTGTAAACGGAAACCCGCTTTAGCCGAAATCCCGGAAGTAGTGCGATCTCGACCAGACGCACGGTACACAATCGAGTCGGCAACTGCTGTGTTCATCCAGTCACGCGGATTCTCTTCCAGGAGAATGAAGGGGGTGATCGATAACGAGAAGGGTCGCAGCTCGATTTCCAATCGCACTCTTGAATCCGTGACATATCCCGGTGTACGTGCAGCAACGGTGGCGAAACGACCGAATCCAAAAGTGTCGAGATGTGCCGGGTCCGGTACCGATCTCGAGCCTGCAATTTCGAGGCCGACGAAATCTGTAATCACTCCTGCGCGAAGCGCGATCGAATGAGATTCGTTTCCATCGAACGAGTTTGCACCGCCCTTGAGACTGACACTAAAAGTTCCGGCACGGGCGAAGGACAACCATGCGGAATAGCGAGACAGGTCCTGCAGAGAACCTGTCAGGAATGAGTGATCGGCAATCCATTCGTTGGACGCGCTGACATGTCCACCTACGAGAAGCGCACGCTTCTTATACCAGGTGTCAAGCCGGACGAGGGATCGCCGGGATCGGACTTGCAAAGTGTCTGAAGAATTTCGATAGCGAAAGAACTGCTTGGTCCATCGGGTTGAAAGCGAAATCGAAACCTCTTCATTCGCATCAAAAACTGTCGTGGCGGTAACATCATTACGAATGATGCGTCGTTCAGCATTTTGATCAAAGACCAGCGCACCGAATCGCTGATAGATTGAATTCGGATCACCCGGTACCGGAGCGATCACGCCACCATGTGCCCCGACGCGCCGGCGGCTTGCCAGATTGGACAGCTCGAATCCTAAACGCCCCGACTGAAGGTCAAGTGACGTAAAAACACCCCGGGCCCTTTCAAGTTTGCTTCCCGGATACTCGCCATCTGCCTTTTGACCCTCGTATCCCGCACGGATGCCAATGCGGCCCGGACGACCAAGGATCGTTCGGTTTCGTTGTTGAGAATGAGAAGCATATACGTATTGCATTCCCTTATTACTTGTCCGATAGGCAAGTTCAGTTAACGGTGCCCCCGATGTTGACCGTCTCGTTACCGTTCTGATGGTTGGACTTGAAGCGGTACCAACGTCCAGCTGCAGGGTGTCGAGAAGACCCCGGGGAAGCAACTCAAACGCAGGTCTGCCGGTGTAGAGCTCATCAAAATTGAAACCGTCCCATGAAACCCCAATGGCTGCAGGATTGCGACCACGTATTGTCCAGAACGATGGCCATCCGGGCGTTGAAAGATCGTAGCTGAACGAGCCCGGAATACGGGAGATTTGCTCAACCATCTCCAGTGCGTTGGATACCGGAGGGTAGATAGTGATATCTGGATCCTGGCCCCCAGAACGACGCGATTGTCGCAGCAGTCCGGGTTGAGCCGCAGCTGCCACATCAGACGTATCGGGATTCGGGACGATCATGGTCGAGTCGACGCGCAAGGAGTCAATTGCTATTTCAGTCGAATCGACGACCTGGGCATTCCCCGTTTGAACAGGCAAGAATACGAGCAGAAGAATGCTCCATGCTATGACGATAGGCAGGTGCTTCGTCACGGTGACGAGGGGACTTCCGGGAAAAGACCAAACAAGCGGCTTTCTATCTGCGAAATGATCTGGTGCCGGTCAGCATCGTCGTTCACGAAGTCGAGGCTGTCTGCTTCAATAATGGCGACTGGTCCAAGTTTATAGCTGCTGATCCACTCCTCGTACAATGTATTTAACCGCTCGAGGTATTCGATCTGGATCGTAGTTTCAAAGTCACGGCCACGATCCTGGATGTGACCCACAAGAGTTGGCACCGATGCGCGAAGGTAGACCAGCAGATCAGGAGGTCGGAGGTACGAGGTCATCGTTTGAAATAAGTCGCGATAATTTTCGTAATCGCGGATTGACATGTGACCCATTTCGTGCAGATTGCGTGCGAATATTTCGGCGTCCTCGTAGATCGATCGATCCTGCACAACTGACCCACTGCGGCTTTCAATGGCGCGCTGGTGATTGAAGCGACTGGACAGGAAGAATACTTGCAGATTGAACGCCCATCTCGACATGTCAGAATAAAAATCACCGAGGTACGGATTATCATCTACTCGCTCATAGAACGAATCCCATCCGAAATACGAAGATAGCAGTTGGGTTAGCGAACTCTTTCCGGCACCTATGTTGCCGGCGATTGCTACATATTTTTTGTTTTTACTCAAGTCTTGCGCTGCCTACTTGCTGATGTACTTCTGAACGTACTGCAGATTATCAACGGAAAAGGGAATTCCATCCAGGTTGAAATCATTATGGAATGCTGTGGGATTTCCGCTATTACCCTCGATCAGCATTTCAAACTGATCAGGTGAGATAGGCAACAGACCGATGCGACCTATTGTGTTTACCGCAATCCTTGCCAGAAAAATTGGCTGGTGGATCTTCTTTTTTTCCGTAAGCCCGCAACTCCGGGTGATGATGTCGAGGATCTCCGTGTATCTGAATGATTCCTTGCCGACTGCAATGTATGATCGATTGCGAGCTGCCTCGTTGACAAGGGCAGACGAGAATGCGAGAGCGACATCCTCGACCGCGACAGGCTGGAGCTTGTAGTCGCCTGAACCAAACACGGGCAGTATCGGGAACGGCACAATGAGTGAGTTCGCAATCTGCGTAACAAACTCGGGGTTATCGTTTCCAGGATCGCCAAACAGGAAGGACGGACGGAAGATGGTCCATGACTCGAAGTTGCCGTTTTTAATAATTTGCTCGGCGCGCCATTTTGTTGTTTGATATGGGGAGACTCCGTTTTCCCGGGCACCGTTGGCGCTCATGAGAATAAACCTGGAGACACCGGCAGACGCCGCGGCTTCGGCCACGTTCCGAGTAGCATCCACGTGCAGCCGCTCGAATGTAATCCCCGCCGACTTCTTCTCCTCAATGATGCCGACCAGATGTATCGCCGCATCAATATCATCAAACATCCCCGATAGTGTCTCCGGCTTGAGTACATCTCCCTTGTGAATGCCAACGCCGTCTGGAAGCACGTCCCTTGATTTCTCGTCTCGGACAAGACACGTTACCGCATGGCCATCTTCTATCAATTGCGGGACAAGATAGCTGCCGAAAAAACCTGTTCCACCTGTTACCAGTACTCGCATATCTTCTATGTTATGGCTGCTGCCGAAACGCCGTCAGTGATGTCGGCGCGCATGTCGGCCGATCCGAAAGATGTCCCTACGGCGAGTGCTGCAGCGACCATCGTTGAATCCAGCGGTACAAGCCTGTTCTTTCCCGCAACCTCCGTAAGCGACACCGAATTAAGGGTATTATTCTGGAGTGATACCATCTTGCCAAAGTCGCCGCGGGCTACCATGGCGGCGGCAAATGCGCCGAAGGCTGTGGCCAGATTCCTGTCGTACGCAGTCGGTGTTCCACCGCGTTGAATATGACCCAGCACCGATGTGCGAATCTCGCTACGCAACTCGGTCCTTAAATCTGCGGCGAGATAGTTTGCAATACCTCCAAGCCTGATGGGATCGGGCGAGTCAGCAACATGGGCCTTCGCAACCCGCTGACCACCAAGAGCGCAGGCTCCCTCTGCGATGCAGATAATGGTGAAGTGCTGACCGCTCCGTTCACGTTCCCTGCAAACACGAATTACCTCGTCCACGTCATACGGGACTTCCGGGATCAATATGATGTCGGCTCCACCCGCCGTTCCAGCATACAGGGCAATCCATCCTGCATACCTGCCCATCGTTTCGATTATCATTACGCGTTGATGACTCTGGGCAGTCGTCTGAAGTCGATCTATCGCCTCCGTTGCAATAGAAACCGCCGTGTCGAATCCAAAAGTTCGCTCCGTAGCAACGAGATCGTTATCAATCGTCTTCGGGACGCCCACGACATTAAGTCCTTTCATTGCGAGCTGGTGGGCTATCGTGAGGGTTCCATCCCCACCGATTGCAACAATAGCATCAAGACCGATGTTTTTGCAATTGTGCACAACCTCGGCCGATACATCGGCTCCGCCGCTGGCGTGATAGTTAAACGGGTCACATTTGTTGCTAGTACCAAGCACAGTGCCACCAAGCGTCAGGATTCCGCTGACGTCCTGATAGTCGAGGCTTCGGACATTTCTCTTGATCAGTCCCTCAAAACCGTTTTCGATCCCGATCACCTGGGCGTTGTGCCGAAGTATCAGACTTTTACCGACGGCTCGAATAACCGCGTTCAGACCGGGGCAATCGCCTCCGCCTGTAAGAATTCCGACCCTCAGGTTTCGAGACATAGCGTGTTAATTGAATTGAAAGGCGGTTTTGTTATCAATCAAATATACGCTCAACGGTCGGCACGTGGTTTCAATTGACAGCGAATAACTATGCGCCTATCTTCTTCGCCATCCTGAACGATTTCACAATATTGCCGACTTATAATCGTTTTGTTCGTGCGGTCGTCTTCGACGACTGAAACGGACTCTCTGTGCAGGAATCTCAGAAAATACCGCAAGGCAGCCCGGTTTCGCTCCTTATCTTCTTGATCACGCTGGTTTCGATGGCATGTGCTACCGGAGCTTATGCGCAGTTCATAGATGTGTTTGTTCCACCGACGATTGAAGCGGGACGTAGTGCCAATATTGTTGCGGAATGGGGTGGTGGAATCCCGTTGAGGGGCGTTGCAGTGGAAACAACGCCGCGTCTTGGACTCACATCTGTCCGATTTACGTGCACAGACGCTCCGGCTGCACTGTCTCGGGAACGTAGCTCATCCGGAGGCTTCACGCATAAATTGGTTTTGCGGCAGCCCGTTCGAGGCAAGTGTACGGTCGTTTTTACAGTCACAGCGGCATCGAATGAATCAACAGACAGTTTTCGCATTGACCCTATTCTGAGTGATGCACGAGTCTCGCATCCGAACAACGGAGGACTCCGCGTAGTCAGAAGCGTTGTTACGTTACCGGGGTTGATCGATTCCGACAATCGTGTCGGGACTTTTTCACCCGATGACGATGCCCGCGTAACGACCGGCGTCAGTATTTCACTCGATGAATCGTTCACGACAGAGTTCTGGATGCGAACGACGCGTGTCGATCAAGTAATTCTTGGTACATGGGATGGCCGTGACGATTCCAGCTATCCACTCGACATTGTCGTTGAGCCGGGAGGCAGGATTGTTGTCTACACGGGAGAGCCGGGCCTTCACGAATCCATGTCCACAACACAGCCTGTTGCTGACGGCCAATGGCATCACGTAGCAGTGTCCAACAACGCAGGCCAGAACAAAGCGCGGTTGGTAGTCGACGGCCAGGCCGTCGACTCGCTTATTTACAAATCTTCTATGCGACGTGAAGGAATACTGTCAGTTGCGGGAAGGGCAAGTATCGATTCAGGGTTCGATGCTGGTTCCTACATCGGCGATCTTGATGAGCTGAGGATATGGTCGGTTGACCGAACCGTCCGGGAAATTGACCAGTCGCGTCGACGGTCAGGAGTAGCATCCGGTGAACTAAAGTACACGCTTGATTTTGAGGACGCCGAAGCTGAACCGGACCTGCGTCGAGGATTAAGCTCCCTCGCATTCGATGCTCCGGTAGAGCCAATCCTGGCAAATGTCACCGACAGAACCGTTACTCTCGAGTGGAAGGTCCCGACAGGGAATATTATCGAATTTGTGGTCGAGGAGTCAGCGAATGGAAGCAGTTTTGAAGCAGTGGGGCAACTCGACGCGCAAGGGCACAGCGACGAATCAGTGATGCGGTTTGCCCGGGAAGACGTACAGGGAAGGGTAGTCTATTATCGTGTGAAACAGGTTTTTCAGGATCGATCCAGCAGGTACTCCGACACGGTCAAGATTGGCCTCGGGACATTTCCGGTCGACCCTGAAGTCTACATCAGCAACTATCCGAACCCGTTCAGCAGCGAAACCACGCTTTCTTTTGAGGTCGTGGACGAGTCGCACGTAACGCTGTCCGTCTGGGACATAACCGGACAGTCGGTAACCGTTCTTGTCGACAAGGTACTGCCAGCCGGGACCCATGAAGCGATATTTCAAGCGTCGGATCTGCCCAGCGGTGTCTACTTTGCTCGATTTGAATCAGGCTCGATCAAGCAGTCTCACAAGATTACGCTCGCCCGCTAGACAGGGCCATTAGCCGCGAAACCGGATAAAATTCAGACGGGCAGTTTGTTTTTCGTCTGTAAAAACGGAAATTCAGCAACCAGGAATGCCCTTCACGGGCGTTTTTTCGAAAATAGAACTCCACTGACCACGACGACACTCTATGGATACCAACCAGTCCAGCGACAACAAGGCCTTTAGTGGACCCTTTATTCCTGCATCGACATCATTGCCGGAAATCACCGTAAAAGCAATCGTCTTGGGGATAATCCTTTCGGCTGTTCTTGCGGGAGCTAATGCATATCTGGGATTGAAGGTCGGTTTGACGGTCTCGGCATCCATTCCTGCCGCGGTAATCTCGATGGCAATCCTGCGGATGTTTCGCGAGTCCAACATCCTCGAGAATAACATCGTTCAAACGGCAGCATCAGCCGGTGAGTCGCTGGCTGCGGGTGTCATCTTTACGCTTCCTGCGCTGATAATGCTGCAGTACTGGCAGAACTTTGAGTTCCTGCCGACAATGATGATCGCCCTGATTGGCGGCATACTTGGTGTCCTGTTTACTATTCCGCTGCGGAGGGCATTGATTCTCGAGGCGAAGCTGCAGTTTCCGGAAGGTGTTGCTACGGGAGAGGTCCTGAAGGCCGGAACGGAAGGTGGAGAAGGTGCCCGCCTCATTGCGATCGCTGGCCTCGCCGGTGCGGCATTGAAGCTTTCACAATCCGGTTTGAAACTTGTAGCCGGAAAAGCAAGCGGTGCCTTTACTGCGGGTAAATCGGTATTTGGATTCGGATCTGAACTTGGAGTTGCCCTGCTGGCCGTCGGGTACATCGTCGGTCTAAACATTGCGGTTCTTGTGTTCGCAGGTGGTCTGATTTCGTGGCTGTTCGGAATTCCGATCTACACGGCTCTGGCCGAACCCGAAGCACTTGCTGCAATAACAGGAGATGTACACGGTTACGAGCTTGCAGAGCAGGTTTGGAGCAAACGTATACGCTACATGGGTGTTGGTGCCATGGCAACGGGAGGCCTTTGGGCTCTCATCTCGCTGATGAAACCTCTGCGTGACGGAATAAGCTCATCACTGGCGGCAGTAAAAGCGAGTCGTCATGGTGATGTCGTCGATGTACCGCGTACGGAACGCGACATGCCGATCAACTATGTAATGATCGGTACGCTCGCACTGGCTATCCCGATATTCATCATCTTTCTGTTCGTTGTCGACCAGTCGGAACTCGGGATCACAACCGGCTTGTATTATGGCACGCTGATCTTTGGAGTTGTCTTCTCGCTGATCGCCGGATTCTTGTTCTCGTCGGTTGCCGGCTACATGGCTGGTCTGGTCGGGTCATCGAATAATCCCATTTCCGGAGTTACAATAGCGACTGTTCTTTCGATCTCACTCATCTTCCTGGTGCTTCTTGGTTCTCAGATCGATTTTTCTGTAGATGCCTCGAAAGCTACTGCTGCTGCTGCAACCGCCATCATGGTCGGAGCGGTTGTCTGCTGTGCTGCTGCAATAGCAGGAGACAATATGCAGGACCTCAAGGCCGGTAACATAGTTGGTGCGACACCCTACAAGCAGCAAATAATGCAGATCATCGGCGTCTGTGCAGCCGCTGTCGCTATTGCTCCCGTGCTCTCGCTTCTCTTTAATGCGTACGGACTTGGGGATGTGTTTCCCCGGGCCGGGATGGATGCGGGGGAAGCACTCAAGGCTCCGCAGGCAACACTGATGAGTTCCGTGGCGGACGGTGTCTTTAACCGGAATCTTCCATGGAATATGATCTGGATAGGCGCGATCATAGCCGTTATCATCATTATCGCCGACAAGGTGCTCGAAAAGCGTGAGGCAACATTCAGGATGCCTGTCCTGGCGGTAGCCGTTGGTATTTATCTCCCGCTCGAACTTACCGTCCCAATCTTTATTGGTGGCGTAGTCGCATGGGCTGCCAAGTCAGCCATTGAGAAGAGGGGAGGATCTGAGGAAGATGTAGCCCGAGCCTCGCGCAGAGGTTTGTTGTTCTCCTCAGGACTCATCACGGGCGAGGCACTGGTGGGTATTCTGCTGGCGATTCCATTTGCTGCTTTCCAGAGCACGGATGTACTCAACCTTGCACCCGAAGGATTTGAGACCATTGCAAATGTGCTCGGAGTTATCGGTCTTGTATTCTTTGTCAGCTGGTTGTACAAGGTCGCCGTGAAATCCAAATAGACCTGCAGGCTCCGATGGAGCTCACCTTTTTCGGACACTCTACTCTGATGTTAAAAACAGGGTCAACCAGAATTCTGGTTGACCCGTTCATCACAGACAATCCTGCTGCAGAAGGTGTGGTCGCTATGACCGACCTCGACCCGGATTTCATTCTGGTGACGCACGCTCACGGCGATCACTTTGGCGATACCGTAGACATTGCGCTGGCAACTGGCGCACAGGTTGTTGCGAACTTTGAAATCACGTCATACCTCACACGTGCCGCCGGTTATGACAACGTACTGTCAATGAATTCAGGCGGATCGGTGTTGTTTAGCTTTGGAACGCTGACGATGACGTATGCGCGACATTCGTCGTCGTTTGAAGATGGCAGCTATGGTGGCAACCCCAATGGTTTCGTACTCCAGGCCGAGGGGCGAACTGTTTACATTGCCGGCGATACGGCTCCATTTAATGAGATGTCGTGGTTGGGCGAAGAATTTAACCTGGATCTGGCGGTGCTGCCGATCGGAGATCGTTACACGATGGGCATCAAGGGCTCTGTTCGGGCACTCAAGATGCTCAAGCCCAAGATCGTTGTTCCAGTTCACTACAACTCGTTTCCGGAGTTGAAGACAGATGTTGACGAGTGGGTAACCGCCGTAAAAGGGACGGACTGCCGACCTCAGGTAATGGATCCCGGAGAAACGATTACATTTTAACGTAGTATCAGGAAAAGCCTCCCCGATTTGAGATAAGCAATCTCCCTGCTTGATATGTCCTCCCGCATCACATCAAGGCAAAAGACGACCCGACGGTCGCACAGGATCGTAGTCGGGACGGTACTGCTTTTCTCCGGGCTGTTCGTCCTGGAATCAGTTGAAGCTCAACGGCCTTTCAGGTCATACGAATCATTCTACAGAAGTGAGACTGCCCGCCGTCAATTCTTCGACAGATATGCTCTCTCCGGAGAAGTTGCATACCGGCCGTCCGGGTCGATACAGAATGATGCTCTTGCCACACCGACCGTAGATCCCTTCGGCTTCAGTTTTCGCTTTGACTACCAGCTCGCACAAACATTTGATCTGGGTTTGGTGGTAGATGCAGCAGGCGGTTTTGGCGGCCGCTCGATGTCAATCAGCTGGGTGACGGTTCAGTACTACAAGACCGTGGAGTCGTCGGACTATGCATTTCGGCTGGCTGTTGACCCGGCGTCGGATGGACGTGCCGGTTTTCCGCAGGTGGACGTCGCTTTTCTTTATACGGAAGTTCTTTCGCCGGAGCTGACTTCGGATTATGCCATTGGCATACGCAGAGTTCGAATTGGTTACGAGCAACTTGTGGAGCTGGAACCTTCGGCCGAACTGGTATCGAACGCACCCGAGTTCGGTATCGCTTTCACACGCGCACTTGGATGGGAATTGAACGCGATGATTCAGTACAACGCATTGTTCGACCCGGCAGGTAGCAGCGTTTTTTTCTCAATGCTCGGTCAGGCTTCTTCTTATGAGTTGATCGACGTCGCGTTTGAAGATCTGGATGCGGACCCTGAAATCGACGATGGCACTTCCACGGATGTTGAGGTTTCGAGAGGAGGGATTATCTGGCTTCGGTCAGGGATGAAGTTTGCGCGACCAAGCTATGAGTTCTCACCATTTCTCGGACTCCCGATTCAGCAGTGGACGCCCAGAAATGATAACTGGCCAACGTCACGCCTCCAGGTCGGTGTCCGGCTGATGATTCGGTAATACCGTATGATCGTCGGGGTAGTCTCTGATACGCACGGCTATTATCATCCCGAGCTGGATAATGCCTTTGCGAACGTCGATCACATTTTTCATGCAGGAGATGTCGGTAATCTCGAAATAATCGACCGTCTGTCTCTACTCGCTCCAACGTCTGCAGTCTGGGGCAACATTGACGGCGCGGCCGTCAGACGGGAAACTCCGGAGTATCAGCGAGTGGTGCTCGATGGAGTTCAATTCCTGATGACCCATATTGCTGGCAAACCAGGAAAGATTCGCCCGGACCCCGCCAAAAAAATAGCGCAGCACCGACCCGATGTGTTTATTTGCGGGCACAGTCACATTTTGCAGGTCGACAGACTCAACATTGCAAATCGACCTCTGTTTGTGAATCCAGGCGCTGCGGGGCAACAGGGACTGCATCGAATAAAGACATGTGTGCGATTGATGCTCAAGGATGGTAACTTGTCAAACGCAGAAGTAATTCATCTTGATGGGGACTAATGTCGCAGAAAGCAGCGCAGGACCTGCAGCAGTTTGATCTAAGAGCACTTCACGACACGAGCCAGTTTCTCAGCAGTTCGCTTGATCGCGAGTTTGTACTCAACAATCTCCTGCTCACTGCAATGAGTAAGCTTTTAGTCACGCGAGGGGCAGTCTGGCTATACGAAGAGGAGGGAGGCATCTTCGAGCTGGCCGCACAGAAAGGCTGCAACGATATTGTCGGCAAGACAGACAGTATTGTTATCGAAAAGCAGATGGACGGCGTTGTCACCGGCGAAGATGTTCCGGAGATCCTTGTGTCCTCCAATATTGTGCTTGCTGCACCGATCCGGTTTAGCCAGCGGCTCATCGGTCTGATCGGCTTCGGAAAGAAAGCTACGGGAGTCGAGTTCAGCGAAGGCGAGGTCCAGTTCGTCAAGTCACTGGTCAATATGTCCAGCTCCGCGGTGCACAACTCGCTTGTCGTCGATGAGCTGCGAACGGCCAACCGAAGCCTGGATGCCAAGGTTCAGCAAGTCAACACGCTCTTTGATCTCTCAAAGGAGTTTAATTCAACGGTTGATCGCGCGCGACATGCCCGCCTCCTGTCACTGGCACTAATGGGCCAGATGATGGCCAGTAAACACGTTTTTCTCGTCAGTCGATCCGACGATCTGCTATCGAACAAGCGATTGCACATTGTTTCGTGCAGCGGATTCAAGGAATCCGTAGCAACGGACGAGATTATTGAAAAGATATGTGAGGTTGATACCGGATCAGCCATCACCGGGCTGTACGCAGATCAAAATCCATGGATGGCTTCGACGGGGATCGAACTGATTATTCCGTTTGTACAGCAGGGCGCAACTACCGGAGCACTGTTGCTTGGCCCCCGAATGTCAAAACAGCCATACACATCGGGGGACATTGAGTTTGTCTACGCGTTGGGGAATCTTGCTCTCACAGCCGTTCAGAACTCCTTCCTCATTGAGGAGCAAATCGAGAAAGAGATCCTCGAAGAAGAAATGAGGCTGGCGCGAACAATCCAGGAGAATCTCCAGCCAAAGTCACTCCCCCGCATCGATGGTATCGACCTTGCAATGCTCGCGTTGCCAAGTCGTCATGTCGCGGGTGACTACGTCGACGTAGTCGAGTTGACGGACGGACGTCTCCTCCTTGCGATCGGAGACGTGACGGGCAAGGGAATGCCGGCCTCGTTACTCATGTCGAATCTGCAGGCGGCTCTACACGTCCTGGTTCCAATGGATATTACGCTGGAACAAGCAACATCGCACATTAATCGGGTGATAGCTCGAAACACCGACTTCGACAAATTTATTACCTACTTCCACTGCATCTATACGAAATCTAACCAGGGACTTCAGTACGTGAATGCGGGTCACAATCCGCCGTACGTTGTTCATTCAGATGCCCGGGTTGACGAACTGGAAGAGGGAGGATTGCTGCTTGGTGTCATGAGCGGTGTCGAGTATGCTCTCGGTACAACTACGTTGGCTCCGGGAGATGTCGTGGCTATGTTTACCGACGGTGTTACTGAAGCCATGAGCCCCGAAGAGGAGGAATATGGTGAGGAACGATTGATAAAGGTCTTGCAGGGGCATAGAACGGGGTCTGCACAACAGATTCTGGATGCTGTTCATCAAGAAATAATAGACTTCACCGGGTCCGAGACAATGCTGAGCGACGACCTGACGATGAT
>JABDKO010000136.1 GCA_013002165.1 Rhodothermales bacterium
GTGGATGAGTGTCCCCATACAGGCTTCTGAGCAGTTCCTCGGTGTCAACGTGATGCTCGACAGCAGCTTTCAGTCCGGCTGATGAAATAGTGGGCATGGATCACTCCTCCTGACTGGTACCGCTCAAGTCTACTGCTTCAATGAGTCGACGGGTTAACCCGGACTATTCATGAAACGCCGAATCCGTTCACCAGACCCTTTGTTCGTAGCGGATTTCGTGAAGGAGCGAGATACAGGCTGTATCTCCGACTGAACGAAATTCGCTACGGACGAAGGGGATGCGGAAGGATTTGGTGATTTCATGAATAGTCCGGGTTAAGAACAGGTGGTTTTCAACTTCCGACTCACGTCAGTTTGAGCGATAAAGTCTTCTTGCCAGGAGTGCAGTTCATCGTAACGCCCCGATAGGCACAAGATGGTGCAGGAGAGTCCGCAATTATCGGTCTCTACTCGGCCACAACCTGTCGTTCAAGGTACTGTTGGTTCCAGTAAATCCCATAGATTCCCGCTGATATCTGCAAATACGGCGACCGTACCGTAGCTTTGCTTTTTTGGATCTCGGATGAACTTGATGCCCTTGGACTTGTACTCCAGGAAGTCACGCCAAAAGTCGTCTGTGTAGAGAATGAAGGCAACTCGCCCGCCCGCCTGGTTTCCTATTGAGTCTACTTGAATATCACCGGAAGCTCTTGCCAGTAGCAAACCTGATTCAGTTGAACCAACGGGTGCAACTACGACCCATCGTTTGTTCTCGGACTCGAGGAGCGTATCCTCTATAAGGCGGAATCCCAACTTATCGACGAAGAATTCGATTGCAGCGTCATATTCATTTACGACAAGAGTGGCAAGCCCGATTCTCTGGCTCATGGTAGTTTTTTCAAGACTGAATGCGGATAGCACTATAAACCGTGACAGTCAGCTTCGGGCACGCTCCAACTGTACGATATACTCAAAGTGACAGTCGCGGAACGTCGGCAATAACCGGCCCCAGGATAGGACAATATAGTAGTGATGACTCATTGTGTACAGGAAACCACCGGTGCATTTGCTTGAAACATATAGTTTGTCTGTTCGTCAACTAAGTCGTAACGATGTCCCAGCACTCACTGTGATATTAAGCGACCCTGAAGTTATGAAGTATTCGATTCGTGGCATTTGTAATGAGGAGGCTACCCGTGACTTTATTGACTGGTGCCTGGACTGTTACTCGTCGCTTGGTTACGGACCCTGGGCGCTAGTAGATAAACGCTCAGGGGAGCTTGCGGGATTCTGTGGCATCAGCCCTGAAGTAGTCAATGGCGTCGAAGAGGCCAGTCTTGGGTATCGTTTAGCGAGTAAGTTCTGGAATAAAGGTCTTGCGACTGAGGCGGTTAGTGCAATTCTAGAATATGTTTTTGATAAAGGGCTCATACCGTCGGCCGTCACCATAATTGAGCCAGAACATACCGCATCACTCAGAGTGTCTGAAAAAGCTGGTTTCAAGGAATTCAGAGTTGTTGAATTCCATGATCGTCTGGTGAGGTTATACCGAATCACACGATATGAATGAACTACACAGCGACCAGAAAATCAATAACTTTGAGGGCAGTCAAACGCGGCAATCCGCTTGCTCGACAGTCCGGATGCAAACGCCTATCTTGTACAGCGCCATCACCCTGGGCGTGGACACTTGATATTTATGGGTGCCCACGCTCAAGGCACTGTTTTCAGAATTCAGTTGATCGCGAAACAGTAGAACATACCAGCGCCACCAGAGGCTTTCAATTTCTCCTGACTGCAGCCGCGGCTTTTGTGCACGGAATTCCATGAGCTGCCGGGCGTTGTGCGTCGGAACCGGTCGTGATGACCGACGATGGCAGCGCCCGCGTCATCGCCGCTGGTCCAGTTGCTGCAGGTCATGTCCTCACCCACAGGAAATGCTGTGCCATCCATTCTCGAGCCGGTAAGTATATCGTGCTGGTTCGGCGAATTTCCCATGGCGCCGGAATTGATCGTGTGTCCGCGTTCGTTCAACGCGCCGGTATAGTTGATATTCGAATTGTCGTAGTGCAGGGAATCGAGGTCCGCACCTATCTGCATGCCTTTCGCGTTATGCCAGGGGCCCTGTCCAATACGATCTCTGGCATTAATGGCGGACTGACCATCACTGTCCTGAGTACTCAAATACGCTCGCCAGGATTTACCTGTGGCACCGGCTGCCTCCGCCAGCGTTTGGCAATGCTGGTCTGCGCCGTCGAGGCCATCGAGATTCGCTCCATCACCCATTCCGACGCTCGTAACGAAAAACGTCATCGGTGGCTGTTCTTCGGTGTTTTCCTGCCCTTGAACCAGGGAAGCGGGTACTAGAATTGATAATCCGAGAAGTGAAACTAACGCATTGTTCCGCATGGTGTCCTCCGTTTTGGCGGTTGCCGCAGGCAGCGTGGCACGGGTTGTTCACGATCTTTCGGATGAATCTGATATTTGCCCGTTACCCTCACCCAGCCTATCAAAATTGACTGAATCCTGATCGTTCAACTGTGCACAGTGCATGTTCATTAATGTGCATGGTCCGGGTCAGCGTCTGATGAGGCAGTGCACACAGTATCCGGCGTTCCGAATCCTACGTCTGTCACGCGACAGATTCGGCGTTCGGTGATACCACTCCCGAACCTCCCGTGAATTGGGAACCTCGCTGGCACGAGGCACACGGCTGAAAGTTTCAACCTTTCCGGTTCAACCATCAAATTGGCATAGTACTCCGGTACCAACATCGCAGCCGGTTTGATGGCTAAGCGAATCTGATAAATCCGTACGAACTTCACCGCTTCAAGGGCAACATAGCTATGTCGAACCTCTTTGGCCTGGGACAATAATATTGATCTGCCAACACTCCAGGCAAACATGTCGGTTTACCTGGCGCTGTCTATTAAGCCATTGTATTGACTGATGACAGTCCGGTATTAGACAGGATGAAACGAACAAATGGATTTGCTGCATGACTGCCAAAAAAATGAGCAGCTTCTGTTCAGGAATTTTTGCCAGTGTAAAAATGGATTTGCTCGAAACGACCGTGTCGACGAACGCGTTCTCCAAAATGGCCAGAAATACGATATGGAGAGTATCCGCGTTGGGCACAATCCGGACGACCAAGGTGCGAGGTAGAACAGGTCGTTAGTTCAATTTCGATACGTCATCTCGCATTCATCAATGCCAATCAAAGGTCGACTGAAAGGATCATGGAATTGGCATCTCAGCCTCAGATACAAGCAAAGGCCATTGATGCCCACGCTTTAAAACTACTGAACGAGAATGTCGAAAATCCCAAGTTAAAATTTGGGCTTTACGATGATGCGCCATAGCCATGACGATCAATTTGGGCAAGTCAGCTCCGCTATCTCCATATCGCTTTCCTAGCTTCAAGGCTAACTCAAGATCTGCCGATGTTGGAGATGCGAGACGATGAACGCCGGTTGCCATGCTTGCGCCAAATACGATTGCTGCTGACGGAAAGCCGCGCGATCTGAGTAATAGATCAGTCTCAACAAGAACTGGCCAAGGGACTATGACCTTCCTCCCAAGTCTTGCCAACAATTCAGCCGCAAACAAGTGCCGGCGTTTCTCGCCTTTGTTAATGGCCGATACTAT
>JABDKO010000280.1 GCA_013002165.1 Rhodothermales bacterium
ATTCACCCAAGACAGGACGAACGCCATATCACGAGGCAGGATGCCATTGACCTGGGGCGCATGGTCGATGATTCGGGGGATATTGAACTCAACATAGAAGGGTATCCGTCAAAAGGCTTTATCGATCTTGTCGAGGAAGTCAATCCGACACAATGCACACTGGTCCCCGATAGCCCGACACAATTGACCTCTGACCACGGCTGGGATCTCACCAGGCATTTCGATCAGGTGCGAGAAACCTGCTCTCGGCTCAATAGTGCAGGGATTCGCTCGGCGATCTTTCTGGATCCCGATAAAAGTCAGATTCGAATTGCGCCAGATACAGGTACGAGTCGGATCGAGTTGTACACCGAGGAATATGCACAGACCTTCGGCACAAAAGATAACGGTATGGTTTTTCGCAAGTTTGAAGAAGCGGCGATGCTGGCCCGGGAGCTGGGACTGGGGGTAAACGCAGGCCACGATCTGGATCTGGCTAATCTCGCCGATTTCCTGAAGATCGAAGGAATACTGGAGGTTTCAATAGGACATGCATTGACAGTCGAGTGTATCGAGTACGGAATGCAAGCAGTTATCGGGAAATACCTGGCTATATGCAGCCAATCGATAAATTGAACTTTCAATGCCAATGACAACGGTGAACCATGCTCGCCTGGCAAGGCGCCGCAGGCGAACAGCCAGGTTGCAACGCCTTTCGGCTGCCGCCGAGCACAGTGTCAGGGGTCAGTGTCGATGAAAAAAGCCGTTACAACAATCGGACTGTTCCTGATCCTTGCCGTCGGGACGTATGTCTACCTCTTAGCCAGTCAAATTTCGGATGTCGACGAGGTTTGCGCTCTCTTTCCCGAAGGGGCAGTTATAGGTAACCTGAAGGAAATCGAAGACAATTATTCTTTAAAGTTGATGGGCCCGTTTGCCGTCAGGAATAAATCAGATACACAAGAAGCAGTATTTTGCGCATCGCTAACCTTGTGCGATACGTCATGTAGCGTCGAATATCGGAACGGCCGAGTAACGAAAGCCGAGGTCCGGAGACTTTGACCTCTGACGAGACGCTGCAGACGGACTAAACCACTCGCCAGGCTCGCGGTTTGGCCGCTGTGCGCGAGCGTCATGCATCTATACCAGGAACCAGAATATATTGAACGTACTCATCGTTTACTGTCACCCGGAACCCACCTCGTTTAATGCCGCACTGAAGGACGCGGCTACCGAATCATTCGAGGCGGCTGGAGACAAGGTCGAGATCTCCGACTTGTACCGTGAAGGATTCGATCCGGTAGAAAAGCCCGAACATTATCGAGACCGAATTTGTTCGGCTCGTTTCGAGCCACTATCCGAGCAGAGGCATGCTTGCAAAACCGACACAGTTCCGAAGGATGTATCCCGGGAAATCGAGCGCCTCGATAAATGTGACCTCGTTATTCTCCAGTTTCCGATGTGGTGGCATCAACAACCAGCCATGTTAAAGGGATGGTTTGATCGAGTATTTGTCGCTGGCAAACTGTATACGAGCAAGATGCGATACTCCAATGGATACTTCAAAGGAAGGAGAGCGATCTGCTCTGTCACGACGGGCGCTCCTATTGCCACATTCACGAAACGAGGTCGGGCAGGGGGCACGATCGAGTCGCTTCTTCACACCATTAACTATTCGTTACACTACATGGGTTTTGAAGTTTTAAAACCCCAGCTCTTTACCGAAATACAGGGATCGGGCTTTACTTACCGGTCAGAAGAAGAATTTCAAAAACATTTAGGGGCGTCTCTGGATAAGTGGAAATCCGTGCTGAAAAATCTTGATAATATTGAAAAACTGGATTTCGCCGACTGGAAGGACTGGGATTCGCAAGGTGTTGAACTAGACGCATGACAAACGCTTGCAGGCAGACCGTTCCGCTCGCCATGCGAGTGAAACGGCGCTGATGCAAGATGTTGGCGTGAGATGAAGCATACTTTTATATTTACGAAACATGAATCATCCGATACTTAGAGTATTAGTCAACGACGAGGAATTATGCGCGATCTCGGAAGGCGATCTACCATGCGAATCGAGACCCTCCAGGCAACTCGGTTCCGGGAGCGCCCTGGAATTCGTTGACTACGCCGGCACGATACACAAGCATGAATTAGGCGAGCATGAAGGCTGGTTTCATTTCTCTATACGGGTTCACCCAAATAGAGCCTGCCAGGCCGACTGCGCAATTACTCGAACAGCGACCTACGCCCAGGACGATATTTCGAAAGGCGCGGCAACAGGCCTGAGATTTCAACCATTTTTCGTCTCCGGCTCCGATGTCGGAAACGAAATTTTTAAAGGCAGGGGCTTGTTTCAACGCGGCCTGCATTTCAGCGGAAGTATCACAAATGGC
>JABDKO010000163.1 GCA_013002165.1 Rhodothermales bacterium
AGGTAGCACTGATCCTCGTCGTTGACCCAGAGGATCTGATCTTGCCAGTTGTCCGCATTGAAGGAATCGAAGTCGTCAAAGAAATCCGTTTCCCATCCTGGATTCGGGCTGTCATCAGCGGCGGGGCCGCAGGCGGCAACTAGGAAGAGTAGGCTGGAGAATAGCAGGGTGGCTTTCATAACTCGCTCGTCTTGAAGATGTGAAGCGAAGAATAAGTAATTGCGGGAATTCTCGCCATAATTACTACGGCATAGTGCGCTACGTAGCCGTCTTCCTCACGTTCGAACCTGCTTGATCCGCAGTCTATTCCGGGAGTCGTCTGATCAGCGTCGAGAGTCAATCTTGCCGTGTCTCTTCGCGCTTTGCTCCCATGACCCATCTGGCCGTCTGACGCCGTTACCCCCGTGGCTGCTCCTGGTAGCACTCCCCGGCGCCTGAAGTGTTGCTCCTTGGCGGCGCGACTGGACGGTCGCTACAGAACACTCGCGGCAAATGTGGAGGGCTTGAACGTTTTCCACGGTTCTTTCCTAATTAGATCAGCGGCAAGTTTCCCGATCTGATCGGATGACTTGGCCGATTTGCCACAGCCCCCTGTCGCTACGTACCACCCGTCCTCAAGTTCGTCGATCATTGGATAGCCGGTCGGCGTGTACGTAAGCAAGCAAGGTTTTGATGTCGTCGGCGAAACCGCCAGCTCCGGGACTAACTCACGAAGTATTGGGGCGAGCAATTCTTTTGTTCTGATACTACCGCCGGAGATCATATAAGCGTGCATCTCGCTCAGCGTGTTGATCTGAACATCTTTGTCGAAGTCTGCTCCCATCTTCACGTAAATGCGTTCGTCAGGATACCTCACAGGAGGCAGGACGTAGACACTCGAGACACCGGGAACGTGGTCAAAATTCCAGATAATGCCTGGCATTGTTGCCATCCGCTTCAACAGTTCCTGACTTATCTCCTTCAAGACGACAGTTTCGGGACGCACCTCAAGATTCAGAGGTTCGGGTACCAGGGAAAAGCGATTTGTGTAAGCTCCTGCACAAACGAGCACGTTGCCCGAAAGGTACTTGTTGCCAGAACTGTCACGTACTGTGTACATATTATCGTGTCGCAAGACATGGGTGCATACACCTTGAACTACGTTGGCACCTGAGCGCCTGGCCAGTTGAATTTGGGCTTCGATCAATCGTCGGGGATTAATGATTCCGGCGGGTTCGGAGTCCCAGTGGAATACGGCACCTTGTTGAAATGATAGAAACGGAAATCGTGCTTCAATGTCTTCCCGGGATAATTCCCTGCCATCATTCTTCAGCTGTTTCCGTACTGCTCGTACCGCTGGAAGTGTACTCTCTGGATGATGGTCTGGTAGATCACACCTCAGGTGACCACAGGCCGTATGGAACTTTGTGCCGGAGCGTTCCTCGATAGCTGCATACCGTGAAATGGAAGTTGCAGCCAGATCTGACCAAACTATATCGGGGCCAATGAATCGGGTGATGCGGGCTTCATCATAGTGACTTGCATGAACTCGGTCTCGATTATCCTGAATCGCCCCGATAAGCGTTACCGAATGACCGTTTTCTGCCAGATGACGGGTTGCCGCTGAACCTATCAGGCCCGATCCGATAACGGTGACATCCTTTATTGCCATACTTCCTGTGCACTAACCGCTTGATGAGTCAATCATCAGAGAGTCGCTCGACACTAACGTAGTAAGCCCCTCTCGATTCCCCCGAAGGCAGTTCCAACCACGTCTGTAATCTGGTCGGACCCGGGTCCAGTGCTACCTGGAAACTTGCCGATTCGGCACTTTCCGCGAGGTCGGACTCGACTACCGCATCACCGACCTGTACGCGCGCAGAAATTGCCTCGATTGGGCCGGGAGCAGAACTCGGCCACCGTCGCAAGGTTATTCTGTAGTCACCGGGTTTCTGAACATCAATCTCCCAGTGTCCGTTTCCGATGTGCCCGTTCCGAATGTGATTTTGCGACCACGGTGATTGAGATTGATCAGAAACAAACCAGTCGTGCGCACTCAATTTAGTTGGATTCTCCTGGTCAGAGCCGACACCAATTCGAACGACGTGATCGAACGAGGTCGAAAGACTTGTCCACCATGATTCATATTCGTTTTGTAGTCGTTTTACCACGTCGGGATGATCGTCTGCGACATCTGACGATTGTGCCGGGTCGGCCTTGATGTCATAGAGCTCGTGTTGATTGACCAGTCGCCATCGTTCTGACATCACTGCAGATTTTCGCCATTTGATCGGTACCGGGACTCTCTGAGAATGAACCAGCACCGTTCTGTCTCGCAACACCTCCACATTTCCCAGTAGCGCCTCATCCAGACTCACACCGTCGAGGTCTAGCGAACCAGGTAGCTCCAAGTCTGCCAATTGAGCTAAAGTCGGGAGTACGTCAATATGGGCGCTGAGCTGGTCAACATCTCTTCCTCCAGTCAATCGACCTTCAGGCCATCGGATGAA
>JABDKO010000192.1 GCA_013002165.1 Rhodothermales bacterium
TTCGGGTCGGGATGACATAGAGGCAAACTAATGACCTATGACCAATGACCGCGAGCAAAGCGAGCTAGATCCCTCCACTTCGGTCGGGATGACATGGAGGCGAACTAATGACCAGTGCCCAATGACCGCTCGCGAAGCGAGCTAGATCCCTCCACTTCGGGTCGGGATGACATAGAGGCAAACTAATGACCAATGAACAATGACAGCTCGCAAAGCGAGCTAATGACCGCGAGCGAAGCGAGCCATGACCGCGAGCGTAGCGAGCTATAACCGCGAGCGAACCTCCCTAAGCCTCGGCGCACTCCTGTCACGATCCGAAAGTGTTGGTTCGTTCTCCAACGGCCATTCGATGCCTACGTCGGGATCGTCCCACCGCAGATACTTCGACGCGGAAGCTTCATACGCAGTCGTACATTTGTAGTATACCAACGCACTCTCGCTGAGTACAAGATATCCATGCGCACAACCTTCAGGCACGTACACCTGTCGACCGTTTGTGTCGTTTAGAGTAATCGCACACCATTTTCCAAACGTAGGCGAGTCCTCCCGGACGTCAACAATTGCATCAAACACCTCACCTTCCAGTACCGTAACGAGCTTACCTTGAGGGTGAGGCTGCTGATAGTGCATACCCCGCAATACTCCGCCCTTTGATCTTGCTACATTGTCCTGTACGAACCGTAAATCCAGAGGCGCATGCATTCGCGGCTCGTTGTACACTTCCTGAAAGAAACCTCGTTCGTCCGCGAACCGATCCAGCGTGAACACACGAACGCCATCGATGGGGGATCCAACCAGAATGTTATTCTCAGTCAAGCCTACTCCCCGCGATGAATTAGATGCTCGAGGTAGGTACCGTACTCGCCACCTTTCATTGATGCCGCCATCGCCAGCACATCTTCGTCCGTGATCCAACCGCTGCGCCAGGCAATCTCTTCGGGGCAGGCTATTTTCAAGCCCTGCCGGTCTTCGATGGTCTGGACAAATGCAGACGCCTGGGCCAACGAATGATGCGTACCGGTATCCAGCCAGGCAACGCCTCTGCCGAGCCGCTCAACCATGAGCTTACCTTTTTTCAGGTAGGCATTATTCAGGTCGGTAATTTCGTACTCGCCGCGAGCAGACTTCTTCAGGGTTGATGCGATACTGATAGCATCATTGTCGTAGAAATACAGCCCCGTCACTGCATAATTGGAGCGCGGCTTGTGCGGCTTCTCTTCAATACTCGTCGCCTCGCCCTGCTCGTTAAACGTGACAACTCCGTAGCGCTCCGGATCCTTAACGTAGTATCCGAAAACTGTTGCACCATGACTTCGGGTAATTGCTTTCTGCAACGTAGCCTGCAGACCGTGGCCAAAGAAAATGTTGTCACCAAGAATCAGACAGACCGGGTCCTCTCCAACGAACTCTGCACCTAACGTCAACGCTTGCGCAATACCCTCCGGTGACTGCTGCTCCTTGTATGAGATCGACAGACCCCATTGCGAGCCATCTCCCAGAAGTAATTTGAATCTGGGCAGATCGTCAGGCGTGCTGATTACAAGTACGTCCCGGATTCCCGACAACATCAGGATCGAGAGCGGATAGTAGATCATCGGTTTATCGTATACGGGCAACAACTGCTTTGATACAGCCTTTGTCAGAGGATAGAGCCTCGTTCCCGACCCGCCGGCCAGTATTATTCCCTTAGTCACGTAGATCCCTGTCTGTTAGACGATACAACGTATTCGCACCACACCTTGTTGTCAAGATACCACTGAACTGTTCGGCGAATGCCGGACTCAAAAGTCTCCTGTGGCGACCACTCTAGCTCAGAAGTTATTTTCTTCGCGTCAATTGCGTATCGATAATCGTGACCTGGGCGATCATCGACAAACGAAATCAGCTTCTTGTACTTCTTCTTTGCCGGTACAAGTTCGTCCATAAGATCACAAATCGAACGAACAACATCGATGTTCTTCTTCTCAGAGTTACCGCCAATGTTGTAGGTATCTCCAACCTTGCCACGCTCGAAAACGGCAACGAGAGCTCTCACATGATCGTCAACAAACAACCAGTCGCGCACATTTTTTCCTTTGCCGTAAACCGGAATGGGATCTCCCCGGAGGGCGCTCAAAATGACCACAGGAATTAGCTTCTCGGGATACTGATACGGGCCATAGTTGTTAGAGCAGTTGGTTACAACGACTGGCAATTCATACGTCCGATTCCAGGCTCTAACAAGATGATCAGAAGCTGCCTTGCTGGCCGAGTACGGTGAGCTCGGATCGTATGCCGTTGTCTCTTTGAACTTGCCCCTCGATCCCAGCGAACCAAAAACCTCGTCGGTCGAGACGTGCAAGAACCGAAACTCATCCTGCCGCTCCGCCGGCAATCGCGACCAGTATTTCAGGGTCTCTTCAAGCAGAACATATGTACCAAGAATGTTGGTTTCGATAAAGGCTGCCGGCCCGCTGATCGAACGGTCGACGTGCGATTCAGCAGCAAGATGAAAAATGCCTGACGGCTGGTACTGCGCAAGAACGCGAAACACCTCGGAAGCGTCAGCTATATCAACCTTCTCGAATACAAACCGACTGTTGTCAGACACATCATCCAGATTCGCCATGCTGCCTGCATACGTAAGCTTGTCGACAACAACGATCCGCGCATCGGTCTCGGAAACCAAATGCCGGACCAGCGCCGATCCGATAAATCCGGCGCCACCTGTAACGACTATGGTATGTTTGGAATCAAGCAAGGTTTTGAGCTACGGTATGATCTCTTTTGAGTTACGCTATAATGTCATTTCAGGTCACACTCTCATGTCATTTCGAGCGCCAGCCGAGAAATCTAGATCCCTCCGCTACGGGTCGGGATGACAGTGGTAGCAGCAGCCATCAATCTAGATCCCTCCGCGACGGCCCGCCCTGAGTACGTCGATTGAAAGCGACGAATCGAACGGGTCGGGATGACAGCGGTACCATCAACCAACAACCATCAACCAACAACCATCGCCATCAACCAACAACCAACAAAACAATCAACCAACCCCCACAACGCAAAAAGCCGGATGCTTCGAAAAACACCCGGCAATTTACATATAAAATCGTGTCAGGGTCTATGCAATATACCCTTCGTTGCGAAGGTAGTCGATTACATCCTGAGCACATTCATCCACAGTTTTGCTCGTATCGATTACGATTTCAGCATCTGTCGGTGCTTCATACGGGTCATCGATGCCGGTGAATCCTTTGATCAACCCGGCACGCGCTTTTGCGTAGAGGCCTTTTACGTCACGACGTTCACACTCTTCAAGTGAAGTAGAAACATAGGCTTCGATGTATGCACCAAACTGACCAATCTGGTTCCGGTTAACCTTCCGGTCTGCCTCGTATGGAGCGATTGGCGCACAGATGGCAATGCCGCGGTGCTTTGTGATCTCACTCGCTACATAGCCGATCCGCTGGACGTTTGTCGAACGGTCTTCTGCGGAAAAGCCGAGGCCTTTCGTGAGATGCGTTCTTACTACATCACCATCCAGAAGCGTCACCGGTCGTCCACCCATTTCGAGAAGCTTGACCATCACTGCGTTAGCGACAGTCGATTTGCCCGATCCGGAAAGGCCAGTGAAGAATACTGTTACGCCCTGTCCGTTTTTCGGAGGATGAGACTTGCGAAGTTCTTGGACGACTTCCTTGTAGGAGAACCAGTTCGGGATCTCCTCACCGGTGGCAAGCCTTCGACGAAGCTCCGTTCCGGATATACTCAGAGTTTTCTCGCCCTCGGCAACCTCATCAATTGGCTTGTAGCCATCGATGTCTGGAGCGTAAACCATCAACTTGAATGGTACGACTCCCATACCTAGCTCATCCGCGTGCTCAAGAATCAAATCCTGTGCTTCATATGGACCGTAGAATGGGTTGCCCTTGCTGTCACTGCCGGGACCGGCGTGGTCGCGACCAATGACGATATGGGTACATCCGTAGTTTTTACGGATGATCGCGTGCCATACGGCCTCACGGGGTCCACCCATTCGCATCGCCAGCGGGAGCAGACTTAGCTCCGCACGATCCTTCGGGTAGTAATCCATGAGCTTCCGGTAGCAACGAACACGCGTATAGTAGTCAATGTCACCCGGCTTGGTCATCCCGACGACAGGATGGATCAGCAGGTGTCCTCCGATCTCCTCGGCTGCGCGGTCTGTTAGCTCTTTGTGAGCCCGGTGCATCGGGTTACGGGTTTGGAAAGCGACAATTGTTGTCCAGCCATCCTTTTCAAACTGGGCACGTAGTTCCCGCGGCGTCTGGCGCAGGTCTTCGAAATCGTAATACTTTGGTAAAGAGACTCCCTCGAGCTTCCCGCCGATGTAGTAATCACTCGCGTGATTCATCAAGTAATTGACTGCAGGGTGTTCAACATTAGAGGTCCCGAAAACACCATTTGCCTCTTTCTCTTTGTTCGGTTTCCAGACACTTTCCGCAGTCATGACTGCCAGGAGCAATCCCGTTTGGTCCCGGAGTGCTACGCGATCGCCGGAATTGAGACCCTTCGCCGTGTCCTCGTCAACGTCGAGGGTGATCGGCATTGGCCAGATCGTGCCATCAGTCAATCGAAGATTTGCAACGACAGAATCATATTCTGCTTCCGTCAGGAATCCTTCAAGTGGAGAGAAACCGCCATTCAAGAGCAACTCTATGTCGCATAGCTGGCGCGGTGTAAGTGTTATAGATGGTAAATCAAGGGCTTCTTTTCGAAGCGCATCGGCTTCGTTGCCGGTTGCGATCAGGTCGCAGAGTTTACCGCCATGAGGTTCAATCAGCGTGGCTGTGTCCATGTGTACGTAGAATTGAGATTGGTCTATATAAATATTGAATTTGCGCTTCTAATAGCGATTGTGGAGCCCCACATCTGTCTTAACGACAAAATATAGCGTTGGTATCGACTGACTCTGTGGATACTGAGTTAAGGTCGTCGAATCCTTTCAAACTTTAAGCTTTACCTACAGATACACGTACCTGACAGCAAGGACCGCAACACACATGACGATAAGACTGACAGGAAAGCCGACCTTGAGATAGTCTCTATAGCGATAACTCCCCGCCGACATGACCATAAGGTTCGTTTGGTATCCAATAGGCGTCATAAAGCTTGCAGCGGCACCGACTGCTACAATCAGCGCCAGTGCTCTCGGGTCCAGGCCCAGCTCCCCCGCCATTGCCATGGCAACGGGAAACATCAGGACAGCCGCGGCCTTGTGCGTTATCAGCTCAGTCATGAGGTTGGTGGCAGCATAGAGAACGATCAGTACACCGACGGAGCCCAGACCGGAGGTAACAGCAATCAGCGAGTGGGCAGAGGCAGAGGCTAACCCGGTAACATCAATTGCCTTTCCAAAGCCCAGAGCGGCAGCGATAACAATGAGTACAGAAACATCGATACTCTGCTTGGCTTCGCTGAACCGCACACACCGTAGAGCAATCATTGCCAGAGCAGAACAAAAAGCTGCAGTCACTATCGGCAGCACGTTTGTTGCTGCCAGCCCGACCATTGCAAGCAGGATGATTATAGCAATCGGAGCTTTCTTCGAGCGCGGTCTCGCCGTAGCCAACCGATGGGGAGCGACGAGGTAAAACTCGTCGCGACGGGCATTCCACCGCTTGTCAAACCCTGCAAGTGATTCGACGACAAGAAGGTCACCTGCCTTGATGGGAATCCGCCCAAGCGGACCCAGTGATTGAATATTGCGTCGCAAGATCCCGAGAACCACTCCACCATACTTCTCTCGAAAGTTGGTTTCTTTGAGCGTCTTCCCGACGAGGGAAGAACTTTCGGCAACTACTGCTTCATAGAGCGGAAGTGTCTGATCTGCCCGGTGCTCATACGATTCGACAACGGTTTCAAGTCCCGGCCGCGTCAGGAGCTCTTCAAGAATAGAGACATCTCCCGAAAACGTGAGAACATCGTCGGCTTCAAAGTACAGGTTAGGCGTAACCTGAAGAATTCTGTCATCGCGCCGCACGTGAACCAGATAAGCATCCTTGAGTGCACGCAGATCTGCATCCTCAACTGTCTGTCCGATCATTGCCGAATCTGTGGAGACGCGAACCTCAAAAAATACGTCCTGCAGTCCGGCCTCGAAATCATCCTCCCCGTCTCCGGTATTCGGAAGCAGGCGATGCCCTCCCAGGACAAAGAACAGAACAACAAGAAAGACGGCAGGAACGCCAATGAGCGACAGCTCAAACATCTTCATCGAGCCCAGGCCCTCGGCTTCCATCAAGCCTGAGACCACAATGTTGGTCGACGTTCCGATGAGGGTGGTGATACCACCAAGGATGGCCGCATACGAAAGAGGAATCAGCAGTTTTGATGCCGGCAGCTTGTGGCGTCTCGCAAACTCCTGTATCCGCGGCAGCATCATTGCAACGATCGGGGTATTGTTCAGGAACGCCGACAGAAACGACGTCGGAACCATCATTCGCGGAAGTACTGCAGCCGGTCGCCGGGATTTGCCGAAGAAAACAGAATCGAGGCTTGTAATTGCATTGGTGCGCTCGAGTCCGGCTGCGATGACAAACAGCGATGCTACAGCAAGTACGGCACTATTGGAAAAGCCGGCAAACGCCTGCTCCGGAGTAATAATTCCGGCGATCAGTACTGCGCCTACCGCTCCCAGGAGAATCAAATCGGGCCGTGCAATGTCGCGTACGAGAGCAAACACCACAGCGACGAGCACGGCTAACGTATACCAGGCTGTCCAGTCTAGCGCTTCAGGCATTCTTGCAGGGTACCAGGTGAGAGATTAGTAGTGTTAAAGTGCAGACCGAATACCCAATGACCAGTGACCAACAACCAACAACCAATGCCCAATGCCCAATGACCAATGACCAATCCCCAATGACCAATCAGTCCTGCAACGACCCTTCTAACTCACGGCGAAAGTACTCCGTAGTTCGCTGAAGACCATCTTGTCTCTTGACAACCGGCTCCCAGCCGAGGACCGCTTTGGCCTTCGAAATATCCGGACGGCGTACCTGGGGATCGTCCTTGGGGAGGTCCTCAAAAACTACCTTGCTGCCCGATCCGGTCAAGCCTACCACTTCACTGGCAAACTCTGCAATGGTAGTTTCGTCGGGATTTCCAATATTCACGGGCTCTGACTCATCACTCATGAGTAGCCGCCAGACACCCTCAACCAGATCGTCGATGTACTGGAATGAGCGCGTCTGTGAGCCATCTCCATAAACGGTAATATCATCGCCGCGCAGCGCCTGATTGATAAAATTGGAGACAACGCGTCCATCGTTCGCCCTCATTCTCGGGCCGTACGTGTTGAAAATCCGGACTATGCGAGTTTCTACACCGTGATACCGGTTGTAAGCCATCGTCATCGCCTCGGCGAATCTCTTGGCCTCATCATATACACCGCGAATTCCGATGGGATTTACATTCCCCCAGTACGATTCAGTCTGAGGATGCTCAAGGGGATCGCCGTACACTTCGCTTGTGCTCGCGAGAAGGAGTCTGGCCTGTTTTGACTTGGCCAGACCAAGCGCTTTGTGCGTTCCTAGCGCACCAACCTTCAACGTCTGGATCGGAAGCTCGAGATAATCAATCGGTGAGGCTGGACTCGCAAAGTGCAGTATGTAATCCAGTTTACCTTCTACATACGTGTAGTTGGTCACGTCATGTTCGATGAGCCTGAACCGCGGATCGCCGATAAGATGCGCGACGTTATCAGGACGGCCCGTGATAAAGTTATCCATGCAGATCACATCGTGACCCTCATGAAGAAAGCGGTCGCAAAGGTGTGAGCCGATAAATCCTGCTCCACCGGTTATAAGTGTCTTCGGCCTCATGCGCTATGCTTCCCATTCGTGTGAAATTCAGAGGTATGCTCTTCATGCTTTCCCGGCCGACCTATGCTGTGATACTCGATTCCCAGTTCATCCATCGCGGCAGGCTCATACAAATTGCGACCGTCGAAGATGACCGGCTCGTTGAGCAGCGATTTGACCTTCTCAAAGTTGGGCTGGCGGAATTCATGCCACTCCGTGCAAATTGCCAGGACGTCGGCTCCATCCAATGCCGAATAATCGTCGGATGCGTATTCAATCGAATCGCCAAGTACTGCCCGAGTCGTCTCTGTAGCTTCGGGATCAAAGGCGATTACCTCTGCGCCCGCGGCGAGCAATTCACGAATCACCACATGCGATGGCGCCTCGCGAACGTCATCGGTATTGGGCTTAAATGAAAGACCCCATACTGCTACGCGTTTCCCGGCGAGACTGCCTCCAAATCGATCAATGATCCGCTCGGCAAGAACCTTTCGCTGATCGTCGTTGACATCCAGTACGGCTCTTAAAATCCTGAAGTCGTAGCCGCTTTCCTTGGCCGTACGCTCAAGCGCCTGAACATCTTTTGGAAAGCATGACCCGCCAAAACCGATACCCGGGTAGAGGAAACGCTTGCCTATTCGAGAATCAAGCCCCATACCTCGTCGGATCTGGTCCACGTTTGCTCCTACTTGCTCGCAGATGTTTGCGATCTCGTTCATGAACGTAATCTTCGTTGCCAGGAACGAGTTGGCCGCGTACTTGGTCATCTCCGAGGATCTCTCATCCATGACGAGAATCGGGTTGCCCTGCATTACGAAAGGCTTGTACAATTTTGTCATGACCTTTGCAGCGCGCTCGCTGCCAGTGCCAATTACAACACGCTCCGGCTTCATAAAGTCATCGACGGCAACGCCTTCGCGCAAGAACTCCGGATTTGATACCACATCAAAATGTACTCCGGCTGTCAGATTGTTGTCCAGCAAACGTCTCTTGACGCGATCCGCTGTCCCTACCGGTACAGTACTTTTGTTTACGACAACCTTGTAGCCTGCATCTTCCGTTTCCTTCAGAATGGTGCCGATATTTTCAGCAACGCCCAGGACATAGGACAGGTCAGCTGATCCATCTTCTCCTGGCGGTGTCGGCAGTGCCAGGAACAGAACGTCACTCGCGAGGACCGCTGTTTTCAAATCTGTTGTGAACTGTAGCCGATTCTCCCGGATATTCCGGTTGAAATAAATCTCCAGACCGGGTTCAAAAATTGTTAGTTTTCCTGACGCGAGACGGTCAACTTTGCTCTCGTCAATATCGACGCAGATTACATCGTTGCCCATCTCTGCGAAACATGTCCCGGAGACCAACCCGACGTATCCTGTACCGATGATAGCGACTTTCATAATGCTTGGACTACTCTAGTAAACCTTGTAATTAAAAAGAGACCGGCTGTCTCCGAACGAATCACAAACGTGCAGACTTCCGGTCATTTGAACTGATTGTCGACGAAACCACTCTCTATTTACCTTTCGACAACAGAAAAAGGCTATTTACAAGAACCTTGCCAGTCTCAAACAGGCCAGAGCGCGTTCACGGTCGATCAACCATTTCCTAAGGACGGTTACACAGAAGCTTTTTAATTTGAGGAAATACGTTCTGCTGCAAGTGCTACGGACGCAACAGCTGCAACTATCGGGAAAACATCCCGCCAGCTGAAGCTCTGCCTTATCGTGGACTCAACAGTCAATACATCTCCGGGTTGAAGCTCGGGGTCACCAGCGAGAACCGTGACGTTGTCATTCATGACCGTTTCTACGACAAGTTGTCCCGTCTCTCCGCGTGTCAGACTGGCGACGATGGTACGCTTGTTTCTCTTCGGGCGCTCCCGAATATCCGGTCCCCCGGCAAGCGAGAAAAGCGTACTCAGTTTTGTCCCCCGTGGAATTTCATAGAGACCGGGGTTTCGCACGGTCCCCCACACGTTGACCATGATCGTTACATCACCAGTTTCCGCGTAGTTGTAGTAGGCGGCCGGACTGAAACGGGATCGGGTCAGATCGGTCAGCTGCGCTTCTGCAGGCATGTACAGTGCAGCTCCGAATAGAGCTAGGAAAGCGATCCGTTGTATCATTAGTCTTGGAAGAGTGGGTTAATGTATAGGGGGGAGAATCTATGTAGTGGCGGGTGTTTCCCCGTAGTACTCGGAGTAACCGTAGCCATAACCGTAGCCGTAGCCAGATCCATAACCATATCCCGATCCACTGCTGGCATCAAACTTATTCAGAACAACACCGGCGATGTGGGCTCCAATATCTTTCAACATCTGCGTGCTGGTATCCAGCGCGTGCCAGTTGGTCCGGTTGGCAGCACAGACCATGATCGTCGAGTCGCACTGTCTGGCAACCACGAGTGCATCGGTAACGGCGAGAGCGGGTGGAGAGTCTACGATGATTATGTCAAACTCCTGCCGGATGCGAGCCATAAACTCCTGCATCTTCTTGGATTCAAGAACCTCAGCCGGATTAGGGATCGAACGACCGGCAGGGATTACAAAAAGATCATCGATCTCCGTTGCGAACGTATCCATTCCTGCGGGAAGCGCATCAAAAAGAAGGTCGACAAGTCCAGGCTCGCGCTTCACGCCGAGCATTCTGTGACCACTCGCTCGACGCAGGTCTGTATCCAGATACAACGTCTTGCGCCCGGACTGGGCAAGCGCAACGGCAAGGTTGACTGACGTAACTGTCTTCCCTTCTCCAGGCTCGGCACTCGTTACAACGACGGTGCGGATCACCCGGTCGGGATCGCTGAACTGCAAATTGGTACGCAGTCTTCTATATCCCTCGGCAACCGGAGACAGCGGGTTCAAGAGCGTGATGAC
>JABDKO010000194.1 GCA_013002165.1 Rhodothermales bacterium
ATTGGCCCGACAAGAATGGATTACGCTCGTGTCGTTTCCGTTGTCGAGGGCATGGCTGCAGTACTTAGCAACACTAACCCTAAATCTTGAACAGAGTACCAGACCCACATGGTTGAAAAGGAAGTCCTTGATAACGATCAAACAGCATCCGCCGAAGTCGGAGCGAGCGATTCTGCTTCGAATCCCGGCGACGGTATACCCGATGTTGATCAGCAGAGTACGGACGATGACGAGAACGCAGGATCAGACCAGGAGGCGGATTTGCAGGCGAAGGTCATTGGTTTGAATGAAAAGGTTCTCCGACAGGCGGCCGAGTTTCAGAACTACCGCCGGAGGATGGAAAAAGCGAATGTCGAATCGGTCTCTCTTGGCAAGAGCATAGTCATTCAACGGCTGCTTGATGTTCTGGATGATCTTGAGAGAAGTATTGATGCTGCGGATAGTGACACGGAGGACGGGGCTCAGAATTCTGCTCTGCGCGACGGCGTGAAACTTGTCTTTCAGAAGTTTCAGGATGAACTATCTCGACTGGGTGTCGAGCCGATACCGGCTGTAGGTGCTCACTTCAACGAGGACGAGCATGAAGCCATGATGCAGCAGCCTGCTCCCGACGGCATCGAGCCCGGGACGGTGTTGCAGGAATTGCAGAGAGGTTACCGTATGGGCGATCGGATTCTGCGTCACAGCAAAGTTATAGTTGCCTCTTGACGCAACAAGACAGAATGAGAGATTACTACGAAGTATTAGGCGTATCGCGGTCGGCTGAAATCACCGAGATCAAGAAGGCGTACCGCAAACTTGCCATGCAGTATCATCCGGACCGAAATCCGGGAGACGAGGAGGCCGAGGCACTGTTTAAGGAAGCTGCCGAGGCGTACGAAGTACTGTCCGACGACACCAAGCGGCAGCGATACAACCAGTTCGGACACGCCGGAGTGCGTGGAAATGGTGCAGGAAGTCCGGGATTCACCGACATCAACGACATATTCGGTGCCTTTTCCGACATTTTTGGCGGTTCGGGCGGTATTTTTGATGAGGTATTCGGAGGCCGCGGTCGGTCCGGATCGGGTCGTCGAAGCGGGCGGCCAGGAAGTGATCTGAGGATCAAGCTTCCGCTGACTCTGGAAGAGATCTCGACCGGCGTTGAGAAGAAAATTCGTGTTCGAAAGTATACCGCTTGCGATGATTGCGAAGGTAGCGGAGCCGAGGATGGTGCTGCCGGATACGAGACCTGTACGACCTGCAATGGCGCGGGAGAAGTAAGGCAAGTCTCACGATCAGTGTTCGGACAGTTTGTAAACATTCAGGCCTGTCCCAACTGCTATGGCGAGGGTCGAATTGTAAAGAACAAGTGCAAGACCTGTGCAGGAGAGGGGAGGAATAAGGGTGAGGAAACAATTCCCATCGCAGTTCCTGCCGGCGTTCTGGAAGGACACTACCTGACCTTGCGCGGCGCTGGCAACAGCGGCATGCGTGGCGGGCCGGGGGGTAACCTTCGTGTCGAGATTGAAGAGCTGCCCAGTGACGATTTTGTGCGGGAAGGGCTCGACATATATCATGACGTCTACATCAGTTTTCCTGAGGCTGTGCTCGGCACCGACATCGAAGTACCTACGCTCAAGGGATCTGCAAAATTGCAGATTGATCCCGGTGCCCAGTCCGGTAAGATCCTCAGAATGAGGGAGAGGGGCATACCGGACGTCAACGGTGGCAGAAGAGGTGACCAAATGGTACGCCTTCATGTGTGGACGCCTCAGTCCGTCTCGTCGGAAGAACGTAAGACTCTTGAAAAGTTAAACGAGTCCGAGTCGTTTCAACCTGACTTAACCGAAGAGAAATCGTCCCGATCCTTCTTTAGTAAGGTAAAGGACGTCTTTTCGTGACGTCAGCAACTAACGGGGTCGTTCAATGATTGACGGACAGAAACTGCGCGCCGGAATGAGGGCGGTGCCGACGGCCGTAACGGTTGTAACCACAGCCTCAAATGGCAGAACTCGCGGAGCAACGATCGGATCGTTCGCGTCAGTATCGCTCGAGCCACCGCTGGTTTGTTTCAATATCTCTCGCGACGCCCAGTTGCATGAGGTTTTGATGGACGCAACACGGTTAGTCATCCATGTATTGCGCGACGACCAGATCGAACTGTCCAATTTCTTTGCAAACAAGGACCGCAGCAGCGAGGAACAGCTCGCCCAAACGCCGCATGCATTCGACGAACATGGCGTACCAATTCTGAAAGATGCCCTGGCGGTCTTCAGCTGCAATCTTGTATCCATGTCGGAAACCGGAGATAGCTCGCTTGTCGTGGCACACGTCGATGCTGTCTACTCGAACGAAGATGGTGATCCGCTGGTCTTCTACAACCGTGGGTACTGTCGGGTGGGAGACCGACTGTAGAAACTCCTGGCGCCTCAGTGTACACCGTCGACAGCGAACTCTTCGAGACCACCGTACACACCCGCTCCAAATAACGCAAAGTCATACTTGCACGGATCAGCCGCGTCGAAGGTGCGGCATATATTCGTGAGTTCCAGTGCGGCTTTCCAGTCATTCGTTTTTCGTGACAGAAGGCCGACACTGCGCGCCTGGGTTCCGGAGTGCACGTCTAGAGGTAATACAAGTTGTGATGGGGAGAAGGCTTTCCATATTCCGAAGTCGAACGGTCCGGGTCGTACCATCCAGCGGGAAAACATACAGAGCCGTTTACAGGCGCTGCCCGTGGATGGCCTTGCGAGGTGTTTCCGGAGGCGCTGCGGAGTATCCGGATCTATCTCAAGAAGTTCGGTCGAAAAACCCTCAATTGCGTTCTCCAATGATCCTTCGGTGCCAGCATGATGCGCGAAACATGCCTCAATGGAACCATACCGGTTCAGGAGCAGCGATAGGTTTCGCAGGAGCCAGAATGCATCGGCGTCATTAAATGTTCTGTGCTTGAACCCCGACAACTTTTCGGATGCCTCGGCTGAACTGAACGAACGTACGAAGTCGCCCGGTCGGTACGACATTCTCTCACAGAGGTCAGCAAGCTTGTCCAGGATGGTTGCTCGTCGTCCCCATGCGAGTAGCGCTGCGAGAAGGCCACTAATCTCAATGTCGAGCGGATCCTCGAATCCCCGGGGCACTGCGATCGGGTCGTGTTCGATATACCTGATCTGCTGATACTCATCGGCGAGCAGATCAAGCCGGTGCCGTAGCTCTACATTAATCATGCGGTTCCGATCGGGTCCGCGATACGATGCAGATCCACATTCCCACCGCTTATCACTACGCCGACACGCTTTCTGCGGATATCAATCTTCGGAGAGAACAAACCGGCCGTCGCGAGAGCCCCCGTTGGTTCGACAACCAGTTTCAGTCGTTGAATGATCATATGCATCGCATCAACAATCTCTTGTTCGGTCACGGTGTCCATTGCGTCTACATGTTCCAGTACTATGGGGAACGTATACTTGCCGAGAGACGGCGTACGCGCGCCGTCAGCAATAGTCGGTGGATTATCAACTGTCTGCAATTTCCCCGAGCTGAACGATCGGGCAGCATCGTCGGCGAGGAGTGGCTCGACGCCGACAACCAGACACTCCTTTCTAAGATGTTTGGTGGCGATTGCGCATCCAGACAGCAATCCACCACCACCGCAACAAACCAACAGTACATCAAGGTCAGGAACATCTTCGTGCAGTTCGTCTGCCACGGTACCCTGACCGGCGATGACGCCCGGGTGGTCATACGGCGGTACGATCGGCAGATTTTTTTCGATGCTGACCATTTCTGCGTAGACCTCGCGCTTGATCTCGCCCGGGTCGTAGGTGATTATGGTAGCACCGTAGTTCCTTGTTGCTTCCTTTTTGACAGCCGGAGCATTCTCAGGCATTATAATGGTAGTGCCAATCCCGAGTACCCTGCCGGCCAGTGCGATGGCCTGAGCATGATTACCGGAGGAATACGTCAACACCCCGCTTCTTTTTTCGGAATCGGCAAGCATGCTGAGCGCGTTGTACGCTCCACGGAACTTGAAACTTCCGGTCCGCTGCAGGTTCTCACACTTGAAGAATACGTCCGC
>JABDKO010000195.1 GCA_013002165.1 Rhodothermales bacterium
CCCCACTCGTGTCATCCTGACCGAAGGGAAGGATCCAATCAACTCCTTTTTGCAATTCTTACGAATAACGCGTCGCACTGTGATGGGGGCCGGATATTTCTTATATTTCCCTGCTATACCCGCTCTCAGCAGACAGCTCTGAGGGCATAGTTTCACACTATACCGAGGGAAATATATATGTCAGCATTGCAGACGTACGAAATGATGTACATCGTGAATGCTGTCTACAGTGACGAGCAGATCGCGGATCTTGTCACCAGAGTAGACAACTTCATCAAGGAAGGCGGCGGAGACATCGTCGAGAAAGAACTGTGGGGCAGTCGTCGACTGGCCTATCCCATTGCGAAGAAACGAAACGGCTACTACGTGAACCTGGTGTTCACTGCGCCGGGAACGTTGATTGCTCGACTCGAGCGGGCCATGGACATCAACGAAGGGATCCTTCGCTACCTGACGCTAAAAATGGACGCCGTGATGACTCGTCATCGTGACGCACGTAAATCACGTCTTGCAGCTGAAGCTGCAGCTGTAGAGGCCGAAGCGGCAGCTACCGCCGACGATAAATCATAACGGAGAGAAAAACAATGGCACAAAGATCATCTCGTTCTTCCCGTCCGTCGCGTCCGCGCGTTGCTCAGGCTCCGCCGAAGGATGCTTTCGACTCGAAGAACGTCGAGTACGTAGATTACAAAGACATCGAGTTGCTCAAACGCTTTATCAACGAGCAGGGTAAAATTCTGCCCAGACGAATTACAGGCGTTACAGCAAAGTTTCAGCGTCAACTTACTCGCGCAATCAAGCGAGCAAGACAAGTTGCACTGATGCCGTTTGTCGCAGACAACGTTAAGTAGTAACCGAAATCTTATAACACTTACCAGAATGAAAGTCATTTTACGTCAAGACCTCGACAACCTCGGAGAGGCTGGAGATGTCGTCAAGGTGAAGAACGGTTACGGTCGAAATTATCTCATTCCGCAGGGCCTCGCCACGCTGGCTACGCCCGGGGCGATCCGTCATGCTGAAGAGATAAAGAGACAGGCTGCTCACAAAATCTCACAGAAAAAGACCGACGCGCAGGCACTTGCGGCTGAAATCGAAAAGACTCCACTTGTTATCAAAGCCAAAGTCGGCGAAGAAAATCGACTTTTTGGTACGGTAACAGTGCAGCAGTTGGCCGTTCAGCTTCAGGAGCGTGGTATTGCAGTCGATCGTAGAAAGATCGACCTGGAGGATATTCGCACTACCGGTGAATATACTGCGGCGATCAAGCTGCACTCAGAGGTTACAGCGAACCTGAAGGTTGTCGTGGAAAATGAAGAGGAAGAGGAAGAGGAAGAGACTGAGTCTACCGAAGCGTAAGCTGTAGCAGACCCCCAAGGGGCAACATTAGAAGAGGGCAGCCGTTATTTGCGACAGCTGTCCTCTTTCTCGTTACGAGAGTTTTCGAAACTGCATTGCGATTCCTGAACACCATAGCGCTTATTCTGCTGGCAATGTGCCCGGCGAGTTTTGCACAGGCACAGCGCTCTGCCGAACTGGTCGACTGGGTCTATTATGTTGATGGTGGCGAGACGGAAGATCTCCGATACCTCCGTATCGAAACCTCGATCGCGCAGGACTGGAAGATGTACGCGATGGACAGCCCGCGTCCGAGTCTGGGAGTAGCTATTCGCGTTGATTCGATGTCTACCGGAGTTTCGCGAGCCGGCGAGATCCTGCAGTCGGATCCAAAGCAGATGTTCGATCCTGGCTTCCAGATCGACGTCACGTACTTCACGGAACGGGCCACATTCAGGATCCCATTTTCACTCTCAGATGAATCAGGCGAATCGCCGCTGGCGATAGGCAGAGTTCGCTACCAGATCTGTAACGATGGCACCGGAATTTGTCTTCCTCCAACGGATGAGCGGTTCCAGATCGTTCTCAATGTCGGTGCAGAGCCATGTTCGAACGCTGTTGGCACGGACGCTGAATGTGAGGTTGGAGATCTGGATCTTTCCGGACTGGAAGCGGCACCATTCGATGCATCGATCGCTGCAGGATCGCTACCTGTCTCCGGATCGAGTAGTAGTACACCGATCGCATTTCTTCTTCTGGCATTTGGTGCAGGGTTGGCAGCACTGGCTACGCCGTGCGTATTTCCGATGATACCTTTGACGGTTTCGTATTTCACGAAGCACACAGAGTCGCGTTCAGAAAGCTTCAAAATGGCGTCGGTATTCGGTCTTGCCATTGTAAGTATTTTCACTCTTCTCGGCCTTGTAATGGCTGCGTTGGTCGGAGCCTCGGGAGCGCAGTCAATTGCAGCAAACCCGTGGGTAAATTTGTTCATTGCTGGAGTATTGATAGTGTTTGCGTTGTCACTACTTGGCATGTACGAAATCCGGCTTCCGTCCAAACTGGTCAACGTAGCAAATGATCAGGGAACCAGGCTCGGCGGATACGGCGGTGTCCTTTTCATGGGAGTAACATTGACACTGGTTTCATTTTCCTGCACGGCGCCGTTTGTCGGCGGTTTGCTGGCAGCGGCGGCAGGCGGTGAGTGGATCAGACCCCTGACGGGCATGCTGGTATTCAGCCTCGCTTTCGCCTTACCGTTCGTGGCGCTGGCAATGTTTCCACGCGGACTGTCACGCCTGCCGAAATCGGGATCGTGGATGACATCTGTCAAGGTCACGCTCGGTTTCATCGAGCTTGCCGCGGCGATAAAGTTTATCTCAAATGCTGATCTGGTCTGGGGATGGAATTTCATTTCTCGTCCGCTTGCCATCGCATTCACACTTGTCATCTTTGCGCTTGCCGGCCTGTATTTGCTTGGCAAACTGCGGCTTGGACAAGAGGAATCGACCGGCTCGATCGGAGTGCTGCGAATGATGTCTGCGCTTCTGTTTTTTGGCGTCGCCGTATATATGTTGCCGGGGTTGTTTGGCTCACCGTTGAATTCAATCGATGCATATCTGCCTCCACGCCAGGCTACCGATGTCAGCTTGCTCGTATCGTCTGCTCAGTCGGCACTGGCGGAAGAGGAGGGTTGGATTGAGGATGACCTGGATCTTGCGCTTCTCGAGGGTCAGCGGCAGGGTAAACCTGTATTTGTTGACTTCACCGGATACACGTGTACGAACTGCCGGCAAATGGAGGCAAATGTATTTCCTGTTCCATCCGTCCGCGAGAGATTCGAGGCCGGATTTGTTTTGCTTCGTTTGTACACGGACGGACTTGAGCGCGGCAAAGAATATCAGCGGTATCAACTTCTTCTGACTGGTACAAGTGCACTGCCCACGTACGCGATTGTTGACCCCGCCACTGGCGATCTGGTCACAAAGGAGAGTGGCATGATGAAGGTCGAGAAGTTTGAGGCCTTCCTGGACAGGGCAATCGTCAATTATGCCAGACTAGCGCAGTCAGTACGTTGATTAATGCTTGTCGTGACGTGTGTACGAAAAGACTTCCTGTATTGGCCGGTCAAAAGCGGCGGCAACCTTAAACGCGAGTTCGAGTGAGGGAGCGTACTTGGAAGCCTCGATGGCATGTATCGTTTGTCGGGTCGCGCCAATCAGGTCGGCAAGCTCCTGCTGCGTCATTTCATCGGCTTCAAAGCGCAGCTTCCGGATGTTGTTCTCGACTACGCCCGTGATTGGGTCCTGCCGGGTTTTGTCTGGTGGCATGACTAGATACCCTTATTGTAGAAGTACAAGCGGGTAGCAGCGTGAGTAGCGACCGCGGCCATTGATCCGAGCACGAGTATGTGAAGGGTAATGAGCGGCATCGAGGCAAGGAACTGCTCGTCGAAATGTTGCCCGGCGAGAGCAGATACGGCCAGGTGACCGATTGCAGTGAAGACGACAACGATGAGGACATAGTAGCCGTTGCGATAGCCTCGACCGTCGATGGATCGATCGCGCTCATCCTTGTCAACGCTCAGGGCGCCAATGCTTTGCGCAATGTCGAGAATAAACTGAACGAGGGTAGCAATAAGGATTACGCGGATGAAGAGCCGCGCGGCCTGGCCTGTCAATCCGGCACCGCCAGAGAGACCGTTAATCGCCAGGAGATAGTAGCCTGCTATGCCGACGGCCGTGGCAAGAGATACGAGGGCATAAAGCTGTTGTCGTGACATGATCTTGTAAAGGATAGTTTGATGTACGCTAGACTATACGAAGTGTAAAATATAAGTTACATGGAGTACGGTATAGTTTACAATACTTTACCGTGTTTGGTAAAATATTCGACGCTGGCGGGTAGATTCTGGCAGGAGATTGGGAGATGATTGGCTTTTTTCGACCGTCGGGAGGTGCTTTTTGAGAATGTACGCGGGGGCCGCCACTCCTCCTCCCCGGTTTTAAATTAGCCAAATTCGAAGCCAGAGTCCTGAGCATTCGATTAACTTCCAATTAGAGTACTATTAGCACTAATCGTCAGTTATAGGCATGAGCAGGACAGGTCGACTTGCGTGGTTGACCACATCGCTGGCCACATCGCCCATTAGAAACCGCTCCAATCTGCTATGGTGTCGGTGACCCAGTATCACCAGGTCAACATCATGCTCTTCTGCATCTTCTAAAATTGTAGTAGCCGGTAATCCCTTACGCATCGATGCTTTAACTGGCCCGGTAAAAGATCTGGCAAGAAAATTCTCAAATGCAGATGCCTCGGCCTCGTCAAGATTTTTTTGCAATTCTGGATCGAACAAAGCATATGCTGCGAGGTCTCCCAGTCCGCTCACGGGGTCGGCTGACGTAAAAACAGTCGGGCCCGGCGAACAAACATGCAGAATGAGTAAATCGGCACCTAATCTGGTCGCCAGCTCGGCAACCTCAGTGCATACGCCTGCAGGTTCCTCCAAATCGACGGCAAACAATACTCGCATCGGCTTATACGTTCATAACAGAATGTACAGGCTAATTACACGAAAAAGATCAGAACACCAAAACGTCACAGAGTGGAAACCAGGCCAAAAATGAACTTCCTCGATTCAACTATTCTCCTGACTGTGCAAGTATCAAGGAACCAAGTCGATACTTGTAACGATGAAATAGGTACCGATACACTGGTCCCACCCCCGACCGGTTGTATTGAGGGGAGTCCAGGTTGGATCATCCGTCGTTGTTGCGCTCATTCATATACACCATCTGAGGCGAGGGTTTGAGTCAATACTCAGCTTTCTTTATTTCGATTGTTGCCCTCGCCGTGCTCTGGGGTACCGGCAACCAGCCAGCTATTATCGCGTCGTCAATCGTTCTCGCACTGGCCACAATCTTCTCCATTACGGGATTTGCCTTTGCGGCCAAAGCCGCGAGAGTGAGGAGCCAGAAGGTAGCAGCCGGAATGAAGCTTCGAGGTGTTCCGGCCAAAGAAGTTCGCCAGGCCCGTCGCAAGGCAATGAAAATATCGGGTTCCGACTATGACCTCATACCTGCATGGGTAACCTATTCCGGAATGATCCTGGCACTTGCATCGGTTCTGATTCTGGCTTTCGCCCTGGTAGTCAGATTCTTGCGTTAGGGCAATTCGCGAGGGACATCCTACTGGATGACATTCATTATCTCGAATAGAGGCAGGTAAAGTGCCGCGATGATGCCGCCCATTATCGATCCGATCAAAACAATCAATACCGGTTCAACTATTGAAGCGAAGGTAGACGTGATGGATTCTAATCGAGCTGCGTATCGTTCACCGATATGTCTTACAACTTCGGCAACATTTCCAGACAATTCACCCGATTGAACAAGTTGTAGATCGAGTTCGCTGAAAAAACCAGTGCGCCGCAGCGAATCAGAAAGTGTTTTCCCAGATCGAACGTCACTCGCAGCAGCTAACATGTTCTGGCTGAAGAAGCGATTTCCGGAACCTCTACAGCTCATCTCTGCAGCGTGATCCACAGGGATCCCACTATCGGTGCAGACGGCAAATGTATAGCAATATCGATCAATAAGGGAAAATCTGATTAAGGATGACAACCAGGGGACACGGATTACGATCATGTCAATGTGCCCGGAAATTTTTTCACTACTACGCGAAAGTATTGTCATCACAACGACCAGAACCATTCCGACCAACACGGCAGGCCACCAGGTGATGAATGATGTAGATAGACCAACTACCACTCTCGTTGCGTAGGGTAGTTCTGACCCAAATGCCTCAAAAACCTCCGCGAATCGTGGCACGATAGTTATCAGCAAGAACGTTGTGATGATTGATGTGACAACGATAACGAAGGCCGGGTACGCGAGGGCGTTACGAATCTTTCTCCTTGTTTCGATTCGTTTTTCTTCCAGGTCGGTAATTCGAACGAGTATTTCAGCAAGTCGGCCCGTCTGCGTCCCAACGCGAATCAATTCGACGTAGCCTCTCGGAAAAATTCGTGGCCACCTGGCAAGCGCGTCCGCAAGACTGATGCCGGATAGAATATCACTTCGCAGCATCATGAGTACCGTTCGCCAGTATCCCGAAGCTGATGTGATCTGATTTGCAATAGCATCGGGCACGGGAAGCCGACTTCCCGTCATAAGTGAGAGGCCTTTCAGAAAAGATGATACTGAGCGACGACTTACAGACCGGCCCGGTGCCGGACGGCTGCCTCGATTACTCACGCCGCGTGACCGTTGAGTTTGAGTCAGAGGATGGACGACTCTGCTAATCATCTATCTCCACTCCCGGCCAGACAGGTGCTCCGCGGACTACGACTCCCGAGGTCGAAACTAGTTGGAAAGTAACGTTGCGCTTTTGTTTTGCATAAAGCCTGTACTTGACAAAATTTGCCTCGGTGGTAGGTGGGAGTTCGAAAACGAGACTATCAACGACCAGCGAACTCCCAAGGCGTACAGCATTCCGGTAGACCATTCCTGATGTATGAGAGTACATGACGACTTCATTGTTCTGACCGATTATTTTGTAGCCGTCAAGTAGTTCAGAAACGGCCCGGGCGTCGCGCAAATCAGTTGCGATTCGTTGTGAATGATATGTTAGTTCCAGATTCGACATGGCATTGTCGATTGAGTCGTTGACTAATCTCTCAGCAAAACGGACGAATGAGATCGACGAAATGAATATGATGAGAGCGATTGTTATCGAAGCCGACATCTCAATGAGCGTATAGCCAGAATCGTTCAAGGCAACTCTTCAATTGCAACAACGGGAACGCTGAGCGTCACTATTGATGCGCCGATGTTTGGCGGCCCATTCCAAACGTCAAGTCGAGTACCGCCCGATACACATTCGTAAGTGATGAAACCACGCGATGATAAATGGTAATCTTCACCAGAGCAAGGTTTCAGTCCGCCGGCAAACCGCTCTGCATGAAATCGCGCCAAATCCAGGGCAGTGGGGCGTCCAGTTGTTGAAAAGAATACCGGTAGGGCTGTCAGCATGAGTGTTGACACGACAACGAGAAGCGTGGCGAGAGCGATAGTCGCTTCAACCAACGAAGCTCCATCCTCCGTACGGAAGACGTGATTAGCCAGTGTCCATGATTGATTGTTCAAATTCTTTTACAGGATGTTTGACTCTGTACCGTCGCAAGTGATACGTCTTGCAGCATCCCCGTCGTGAACCAAGCGGGTCGTTTGTACACATCTATTCTGGCATCCTGAAGCCAGTTGACATATGTGGACGGCGATTCGTAGAAGAAGAACGATCGCGTAGCAACAGTTCCGAAGAGTGTTCCACTAATGCTGGTGGCGGCGTCATTGATTATCGCGCCACGAACAATCGCCCCTCGTGAGACCGCAACGTTAGCAATTTGAGATGCTTCAGGGAGGTCGTACGCGTGATACGCTAGCGTTCCATCAAACACGCTTGTTGAGTCAATCCGTATTTGTGCTGTTTTGGGGTCACCAGAGACAAAGGCGATGGAAGGGAAGGGGACATGCGAAGAGTCTGCGATTGAGATGTATCGTCTGGAAAAAAATTGTCCCCCGGCAGTTCTTGACCCGCTGATGTCAACACCGTCTCGCCCGTAGTAAATGGTAAAATTGGATTCGACTCCATGGCTAAGTTTCAAAACTCCTGCGGTGGCAACTACAGATCCATCTGGAATCCACCCGGTGTCGGTCAGTGTGATATCTGTTGATGAGAAGTACTGAAACGCTTCCTTAGAATTACGTGGCGAAGATACCCCGGAAGATCCATCTGACCGCAGAAGAGAATCCAAGCGAGTGATATATACATGCACTGATTGTCCGAACTGGAACGTGTCGGGTGAGCCATCAGTGATGACGTCGCCGCTTAGTTGGCCGCGAAAACTCTTACCCCCCAGAGAGCCCCTCTCCAACGATCCACCCCGGAGGACGACATCGCCGATTACGGTAGTAGACCCGGTTACGAACAGTCTTTTATCGACGTCCGAAAGGTGGATTGCCATGTCGACTATATCGTGGGGATCGGTGCCAATGTATGCGTTTGAGCTGCATTGATGTATGCTATTTGTCGTAGAAGATACCCACCGCAAATATGCACCAAACGGCTCGCTTTGAACTTCAATTTCGTGACCAATCCAGTCATACTTTTTGACCGTTGGGAAGGAATAGTTCAACGTTGAGTCATTGATGGCCATGACGATCCCGGCCTCGGCAACATATCGGGTTTGTTCAAGCGTAATTGCCGTTGCAAAAGCGCGTCTTTCTACTAACCTGGCTGCAATTACAATCGCAACCAGAATGCCAAACAATAGCGAGAGGTATATCACATAAATCAGGCCACTACCAGATTCGTCAGGTAATTCCGGCGTGCAATTCAAAATCAAAGCACCATCGGTTCGGGAACGAAGTATGAAACGACAAACCCAAGAGTGAGAAACGGCGCAAACGGTATTTGTGCGTTCCTCCTCAGTCGACCTGAGACGATGCCAACCAGCCCGACCAACGAAGCGAAAGTGATGGCAGCCAGCAGGGTAACTGCAAACAGGCTGCCCGCATACAGTCCGAGAATGGTGAACAACTTAATGTCTCCAATGCCCAAGCCGGGTCGTTTAAACAGTAATGTGCCGGTACAGCGCATACACACTCCGGCAAATAGAGCGATTGCACCCCACTGGTACGATAGTCCGTCAATTACCCCGGTTAGAAGGGCAAGGGCGTCAACGAGCAGAATGACGCCAATCGAAACGATCAGAATAACGTTCGGGATTCTACGAGAGAGTAAATCTGATTCGCAACAGGCAATAAGAACCATCGAAATCCAGACAAGCTTGAACGATTGGATAGAAATACCGAATCGAGTGACGATCAACAAGACGAATAGGCCGCTACTGATCTCGAGCAATGGATAGCGGACCGGAACGAAGTCCTTGCACACTGTACATCTTCCACGACACAGCGCATATCCGACTACCGGAATCAATGACGGCCATGGCAAGGCGGTTCGGCAAGAATTACACGACGATCTTTCGACCATAGATATACGATTCGCCAGACGGTAACCGGACGTGACGGAATAACTCGTGAGGGCCGCACCAAGAAAGCCTCCAAGATATTGCAGAATGATCATCAGTCTTTCACAGTCTCATGAATCATTCCGTCAGGTCCAACCTCCCAGATATTGAATATTCCATCTCGGTCGAAGTCGACACTTGATGTTGCTGAAGCGGTGAATCGATCACTCGTTGCAGATAATTCAATCAGATAGTACGCCGACCCACCTGCTGATTGAAGCGGTGCCTGTTCGAAACCAATGGCACCAAGATCGTTAGAGTACATGTCGTGTTCAAAATAGTATGCCTGTTGCAGTGCGTGCACCTGACGTAGCATTAGCCGGGCCTCTGTAGTTTTTGCCTTCGTCATTACGCTCGTAAAACGAGGCAGTGCGAGAACTGCCACCAGAATTCCAACGATCACAAGTACAACCAGCAACTCGGTCAGCGAAAATCCGTCTTCTTTAGAAAAACTTGCAACGCCAGACTTACGGCTCATTCCCGAGGAGACGACAAACATAGTGCTACTCTGTTTTCTTGATGGTGAAGTTGTCCCCCGCGTTGACTGCAACTGTGAGTTCGATCAGTGTGTCGGGTAGTTGAATAGATATCCTTTGAGCAAATACGCTGGCAACAGTACCGGAGTCGAGAGAATCTCCGGGCGAACGAAGTATTCCGGTTTGTGTGTCGGTCGAGACTATTGCAGTACTTCCGACGAGACCTAGCAATTCCACTTTTGGAAAGGCCGTCGTGTGTTGCGCTTCTGGAGAATTGTCGACAGTGCCTTCGGCGTCGAATTGCGATCGGGTTTCGTCCAGCTGACTCATGTCAAACGGATCATCGAAGTCAGTGTAGTATTCTGATTCGCCCTGCACGACTTTCAGAACGGCCGTATCGACCTCCGTTCCCGACTCACGCACGGCCTGGTCCTGGTGGGTAGACGATGCAGACTCGATCTGAAACCCGATGTATCCCCAGATCACAATCACTGCCGTAAAGAGTAGCAACAATGATCGCCGAGTTGATGACGGCATGTTCATGTGACGAACCAGATACTTAGCAATATGTCGGTATGTAGAGTTTGATCGGTGCGAGACAGCGATGAAGTAATTTGAGACACACGTACGATATTCATCGACTGTTCAAAGGCTTGCACCAGTTTCCCAACACAGTGATAGTCGCCGGTAATGCTTACTGACCATGCGGATTCTAAATCGCCTGAGCTGGAAGATGGCCGAACGGCCATTACCTCGCACCCGGAATTCGTTATAGTGTCATTGATCCACGCGAATGTGGAAGATCTGGACTTCGCAAGGAGAACTGGTCCTGTATTGACAGTTGCGTCAATGGGTGGTACATCCAACATCATTTCAAGTTGTCGCGCCTCGTCCCGCACTACTCTAAAGTCGGTGGCATTACTTCGAACATGCACGAGAAGTACGAGTGGAGGAACGCTGCACACCAGCAGCAAGAGAACCGTCCTGCTGATACTATGCCTTCGGAATTTTTCAAACTCTAAGATGTCAAGCTTATTTATCATTGAATGGACGATTCAGCGATCGCTGTCAGTTCAAATGTAATCGCAGGATGACTGTTTGATTGATTTCGTGATGGGGAGCTTTTACTTGAAACGGATACTTCACGGAGAAAATCTATGCGTTCAACGAAGCGGATAAACTCTGCCAGGGAGGATGTGTGAATGGCATGACCCCGAATTGCAATTGCCGATGATTCTGCATCCTTCCTGGCAATGGTTAAACGAGTCCACCAAACTCCATCAGGCCGGGCCCGCCCCAGCCTGAACATAAGAGCAGCCTGATTCGATTGTTTACCAAGCAACTCGAGTATTTCCGTCGAAGTCGCATTGTCCTGGCCGGTAATCGGCGCCTTCGAGGTCGACTCCGATACATGGCGGGCCAACGAGTTCATGGATTTCGTCGCTCGAAGAATATTCGAACGGATCACGAAATCCACGGTACCCAGCAAACCCGTCAGAAGTGTTATTACAACCAGGGCGACTCGGCGAAACTGTCGATTGTGCGTACGAAAGATTGCCTTTCGCCTTTCATAGATTGTTGAAGATGTCTCAAAGTTAGCCCCGAACGTATTCTCGTAGTAGAGTCGGATGGCAAGTGAGACTACACACGCGTTTGTGCCATCGACGGTAGTATGACATCGACCAATTTGTTTGATGTCGACACTGTTGTATGCAATCCCAATGGAGGATTGAACGGTTGCTGCAATAAACAGGTCTGCCCGAGGACCTACGACGACTATTGGCCTGTTTGGAACAGTGTTACTGTTCAATCTGATCAATTCAAGCTCAATATCTGGCAGCACATCTTCAGGGGCACCGTAGAGAATGGTTGTCCCTAAAAGTGCACTGTTTTGGTACTCGATAACTTCAGAATACTCGGCGTCGGCGAGGACGATGCAAGAAGTACCCGCTATAAAGTCGTCGGAATAGGCGAGTAAATAGGGAAGGTCCTGAGCGGGACAACTCATGCAGTCGACCAGACGCTCAGATTTTGTGACCGACTCGATATCCCGTAAAGCGGCGGCTTCGGATACCGCGGAAACAGACAGTATGCGGCCGCCACCGGACACACTGGATCGCCACGCAAACCGGTACGACCCTGGCTCTACATTGTCTGGAAGAAGCGTGAGCCATTCTGCCTGTGCCCTCGACTCGATTGCTGTATCTGTGGTATCAACAACAACGGAACGGTGCCGAACGAATCGTTCATTGAGTGATAACCCATATGTTGTTGTATCAAATGGGGTCGAAGGTAGAAACGTGTTTGCGTCCGGACTGACCGAATCAATAGTGCCGGATGTTATCGTCATCATCTTGTTGCCGTGGCCGCTAACCATGGCCCAATGGATGACGCCATTCTGTGGCGCAAATCCAACCGTCGATCTAGACAAGACAGGGATGGATATCATTTTATTATCTCCAAGAACCCGTTCTGTTTATCATGAGAAAGACCAAGGCCTTTTCGCAATTCATTCCATGTAGCATTGTCGCGTTGGTCCCCATAAAAGACATGGGGTGTCAGGAAGATGACCAGTTCCGACTTGACAGTACTGCGTGACCGATTCCGGAAAAGCTTACCAAGAAGTGGAATGCTGCCAAGTATTGGGACCTTGCTGATACTGCTCGTCTCAATATCCTGAATGAGGCCGCCGAGAATAATTGTTTCGCCGTCCTGCAGCCGTACAGTCGAGTCGAGAACTCTCGAGTTGATGGTTGGCGGAACTTGCGGGTCCAGATCGCCAATGGGTGTACTAAACTCAGGTCTGATTTCCGCTGTTACTTCGCCGGATGAACTCACCCACGGCGTGATATCAAGTTTCACGTTGGCTTCGATGGACTCAAATCGTTCCGTTTCTTGAACCACAACGTTCCCGGTTCCTTGATAGGGTGTAGCAGTTTTTAGAATGAAGTACTGCTTTGTCCCGATACTTATGCTCGCCGAGTGTCCGTTGAGAGTCGCCACCTGCGGTCGTGATCGGATGTTGGCCCGGCCCTCCTGTGAAAGTGCATTTAATCGGAAATAGAAATCGTCTGGAAGACTGCCGATGCCAATGCCAAAAATGTCGGATAAATCGCTCAGGTAGGCATTGGCTTCATCACTGTTTCCATTTGCCTCGAAACCGCCCGACTGTCCGGGTGCGCCGCCAAAGAGATACGTATTACGAACCTCACCAGCGATTTCGGGGTCGCGGCCGAGTGTAATTCCAAGGTCGAACAGATCAGTAGACTGAAAGTCGACCACAAGGGCTTCTATAAGTATCTGCGGTGTGGGGTAGTCGAGTTGAGCAATGAATTGCTCTGTTTCAGCAATGGCCTCACTGGATCCCGTCACCATAATGCCGTTGTGCTCTTTGACTATCTGCATAGTTGCCTCCCGAGTCAGATACTCTGGAACAAGATCTAGAACCGCGTCGGCACGAATGTGGCCCAGACGAATCAGCCTGGCGCTTGCAATGCCCTGAGTCGATTTCTTGCCGACGATGTAAACGCCATCTGATTTTCTGAATGTTACGTCGGTACCCTTGAGCAGCAGATGAAGCGCAGCGTCTAGAGAAATTTCCGAGATGCTCGCCGATATGGATCCCTCAGGAACCGAATATGTAATGATGTTGGTGTCGGTCTCTCTCGCCAGTTCCTCGAGGACGGAGGCAATCGGAACGTCCGATACTTCAATGCTCACAAGACTGTCCGAAGCCTGTACCCATGATGAAGAGCGAGTGCCTCCGTCAGCCCGAGAAGAGGCAGGACGATCAACAATCAGGATTTCCTCTCGCTGTCGAAGCACAAAATCATTGCTCTCAAAAAGAGTTTGAAGACCCGTGTTGAGCGGTACATCGCTGAGTGTCCCCGTGAGAAATCCGGCTACACCGTTTTGCATGATGATGTCCAATCCACCCGCCGCAAGTTTTCGGATGACGGCGTCAAGTTCGTCGTCTTTCAGGTCTGCAGACAACAGGCCGTCGCTGATTGAAATCTGAGGAATGCGCGGCGGTAGTTCCGGGAGAGGAAGTGGTCTCACATAGATGATCGAGCCGCTCGTGGAAACCAGAAGGCGATACTCGCTGGCTATGTGAGTAAGTACCTCCGAAACCGGCAGGTCGGAAAGGCGGAGCGTTGCCTTGCCGGCGACGCCGTCGTCGACTACAATGTTCAACTGGTACTCGTGGGCGATCCCTCGAAGAACATCGCGCAAGGCAACGTCTCGAACGCTAATGGTTTTGACAACAGCCGACGTCGATTCAGGCCAGACAATATTAGGTGAGATGTGATCAGTCGCCTGAGCGATTGAGGTAAGGCATACTGCGGTTGTCAAACCGGTCAGCAAAACGGAGCCGACACACGAACCAATCCAAAAGGTCTTCGACACTATTGTTACACTATTGTCACATAAGTAGTGTGGCAATAGTACAAGCTCAAAAGAAAGGCAACATGAGCAGCAGATTAGAATTTGATTAGATTGTCAGGAGGTTGCTACTCACTGCAAGGTTCGGATGACCTCAATCCAGCCCTACCCATTCATCTCCAACAACTTCACCAGACCATCCAGCAGGTTGTTGGGACGGTAGATAGATTCCGGCCCAGTCTCGTTAGCGAGGTATCTGCCCCAGCCCCCGGAGAAGACAACCGTTGTCTCGCCGTCGAGCTGATCGGTGATGCGTCGGATGATTCCCATGCATCCCTCGGCGAATCCGACCATGATGCCCGCACGCACCGCATCCTCCGACGTCCCGGAGATAACGTCAGCCGGCATGAACAAGGCTACGTCAGGAAGCTGCGCTGTATCATCTGACAGCGCCATTCTTAATAGCTCCGGACCTGCTGCTATCGGG
>JABDKO010000196.1 GCA_013002165.1 Rhodothermales bacterium
CGTATGGAAGCACCCTACACGCATGAAGAGCTCGTCGATGCATGTGTGGACACAGTAGCCAACAGCGGTATGGAATCATGCTATATTCGACCCGTGATCTATCGAGGCGAAGGCAGGATGGGCGTTAACCCTCTCGGCAACAAGGTGGAGACCTTCGTCGCTGTTTGGAAGTGGGGAGCCTACCTTGGAGAGACAGCGCTTACAGACGGTGTAGACGTGCAGGTTGCGTCATGGAGCCGGGTTGCCCCGAATACGATTCCAGCCATGGCGAAGGCTGGCGGAAATTACCTGAATGCCTCGCTTGTCAAAATGGATGCAGTCCTTAACGGCTACGCCGAAGGGATCATGTTGAGTACCGATGGATACATTGCCGAAGGTAGCGGAGAGAATCTTTTCATCATTGTCGATGGAAAGCTGTACACAGCTCCCGTCGGGATGTCGATTCTTCCCGGTATCACTCGTGACGCAATAATTACTCTGGCAAAGGGTCTTGGTTACGAGGTATTCGAAAAGGCTATCCCCCGCGAGGCACTATATCTTGCAGATGAACTCTTCTTTACGGGTACCGCAGCGGAGGTGACTCCAATCCGGTCCGTCGACAAGTACACGGTAGGGTCCGGAACACGAGGACCAATCACCGAGAGAATTCAGAGTGCGTTCTTCGACGTTGTGCAGAACGGCAACGATCCACACGGTTGGCTGACTCCTGTGCCTGTGGCTGTTGAAGGCTAGCCGATTGTCCTCAAAAAACAGTTTATAAACTGGCAGCGTTCTGATGGGCGCTGCCTTTTTTATTGGCAAACAGCACTGACCTCAGGTGCAATAATCACTACTGCACAACTACTGTCCTGGTTGCTGCGCCGTAGTCACTGCTGACCCGGATGAAATACGTTCCGGATCCTACGCGAGAACCTGCATCAGTTCTGGCATCCCAGGTATAACTGTTCAATCCGGACAATCCGTCAATAGATTTCTGCTGTACAATTCTTCGCCCGAGTGCATCGTACACAGCAACTGTCAACGAAGATGGTGCAGGAAGAGTGATCTCCAGCGATGTGCTTTCACTGACCGGGTTCGGATACGGATTGTGGACTTCGTATCGAATCGCACCATCAGGATCATCCAGTGCAGTAGGCGTGCCTTTACCCGATTCGGTTACGGTGAACGATTGTTCGGGCGAAAACTCTGATCCGACGAAGCTGTTGTCTACGGATTGGACCGACCAGTAGTATGTCCCATTTGGCAGATCAAGCGTCCAACTGGTGTTTTGGAAGACGTTACCGAAGTCTGCTCTGGTTCGTTTACCATTGTCAGTGGGTGCGGCTGCGCTCATCACGTCTGATGCGCCCGGCTGCATACCTACTCTAACCGCATAGGTCAAACCGGTCAGCGCAGTCTCGACGTCGTCCGCAGCCTGCCACGACAGCGTGGCGAGTCCGCCGTTGACTTGAGCACCGGATGGATTTGGTATTGAAGGCGGGTTATTTGGTACTCGATTTCGATTTTCATACTGAATAAGAATCGGGCGCTGCCGATCTGATAATCCTGCAAACGACACATCAACATCGTTATCGCCGTCATAATCTCCGAGGCTCATTGTCGATGGGAGCGGAACTGCAAGGTTTGCCACGTGGGTGAATGTTGATCCATCGTTCCGGTACAGTCGACCGTGTGATTCAGAGCCAACAATCTGACGCCCGCCGGCGATCACTACATCAAGATCTCCGTCATGATCGAAATCCAGCCAGTTAGCTTCTCCATGAGCAGCTCCCGGGAACTCCTGCAAGCTAGACGAGAATGACCCACCGCTGTTGATGATGATCTTCGTCACGCCGGTCATGACGAAAGGACTCAATCTTCCACCGTTTGCGAGTACGTCCAGATCTCCATCCTGATCGTAGTCGCCAAACGATACAGACCCGTACAGGAGTCCTTCAAGTGCGTCTGTTACGAGAGAGAAAGCACCAGTGCCGTCGTTCTCGTATATCGCCATCCGAATACTACCATCTTCTGATACGCCAGACACCACAAAGTCAACATCGCCGTCTGAGTCGAAGTCTCCAAAGTCAGATCCTCCATGGGCATATCCTGGCAGGTCCTGTCCATCGTCCTGGAACGTCAGCCCGCCCGTATTCAGGAAGACTTTCATTACACGCTCTCCAGAGTCTGACAAGCCTGTGACAAGGACATCCCGATCCCCGTCATTATCTACATCGGCGGCCGAAACGTTTCCAGCGTGTGTTGCGGTAATCGACAACTGCGTAGCGGAAAGGACACCTTCTGTATTGGACAGAACAATCGCGCGAGAACGATACGGCGGGAGTACATCAAAGGTACCGCTGACAAACAGGTCTTCGACCCCGTCATTATTGGCATCAAGCCAGTCCGCCCCACTGAGCCACAGGTCTGTTGCGATAGCGTCAGAAGCATAATCTGCAACCTGTATAATAGATCCGGAACCTGTCTGTCTCTGCCAGACCCTCAGGTTGGTCGCCTGATAGGATTCCAGAGCAGGCAAACTCAGATTGGCAGCATTGCCGGTAGTCACCAGATCCATGTCTCCATCCCCGTCAAGATCTGCCCATTCCTGCGATCCGAACATCGTCGTCACAGCCTGCTGTTCGATTAGTTCGAACGTAAACGGGTTCTGGGCACTTGCCGTGACTGTGGTCAGACTGGCCAACCCGACCAGCAGCACAGCGATACGTTGGATACCAGTAGTTGTCATGCTTCTGTCAATTGATAACAAACTGTTGCTCGACGGAAAACGAAGACCCGCGCATGTCGGTGTCTACTGCCTGTACATTCCAGTAGTAGGTTCCAATCGGAAGATTGTCGATTCGCCAACCGGTGTTTGAGCCTGCATTACCCGGACGGATCACAAGGCGCTTACCGTCCGGTAAGGAATTCGGAGCGACAACATCCGTACCGCCCGGAGTCGTTCCAACATATATGTTGTAGGTCAATCCGGCGGATGGCGTTTCGAAGTCGGAGCCGGCATCCCATGTCAGAGTTACGCTCGACCCCGAGACACTCGAACTCAAACTGAAAGGAGGGTTGGGTCGAAAGTTGGGACCCGCCGCGTTCCCGTAAAGCGCTGTAAAAAGACTATCGCTTCCGGTCGACCCGGAAACTAAGAAATCGAGATCGTTGTCTTCGTCGAAATCTCCCCATGCGCCAGCGGCATATCTTAGGCCTTCAACCGGTGCAGCGCCCAATCCTGAAGTTTGAATTGTCCGTTCCGAAAACGAGCCGCCGGAATTAGTCTGTACAAGCGTGCGCGGACTTGTGAACGGTGTTACCGATCCTATCGCGACAAGATCGAGGTCGCCATCCCGATCGAAATCAATCCAATCGGAGTCCCCATAGTAGACGTTTGTGAGAGATTCCGGTATCGGTGTCAACAAACCGGTGCCGTCGTTATTGTATATCGTCGTGGTTCCCGCTATGGAGATTGCTCCGGGTTTGCCCCCCGACAGGGCCAGGTCCATGTCGCCATCGGCGTCGTAGTCACCCCAGTCCATTGAAGCGAATGATACACCGACCAGGTCGTTGGCAGTCAAACTATAGACACCCGAACCCTCGTTTCTGTAGATGTCTGCGACGAACTCACCGCTTGCATTCGTTCCAGCGAGAGCTACATCAAGGTCATAGTCATTATCGATGTCAACGAACCTTGCCTCACCGTAAGCGACACCTTCAAATGAAGTGGATTCGACTTGAAATAACAGATCGTTGTTGGATACCAGCAAGGTGACAGGAATTCCAGACTCAAGCATTCCGGTTGCCAGCAGGTCGGCGTCACCGTCATTGTCATAGTCGCCCCAATCGAGAGAACCACTATACAGTCCCGGAAGCAGAAATATTTCGTTGTACTCCCGCCTGTCGTTGTCCAGCTGTAAAATTTTTGCAATAGGAGAATAGGGCTCTTCTATTGTCGTTGCTCCAATCAGAGCCATGTCGAGATCACCATCGCCATCGATGTCCTCGAACGCGTGCGAGCTCAACCAGACAGGATCAATAAGCGATGACCTGATGAAGTCGAATCTTGGCGGCGGGGGCGGAAGACCATTAAAGTCGACGCGCTGGTTTCTATAGAGGGCCGCAAACACCGGTAGAAAGCCCCCTGCAACCTCGCTTATTCTTCCGGTCACAATGAAATCAAGATGAGTGTCGGCGTTGAAATCTGCAAACTCGACATCACCAAATGCTACGCCAAGACCCGGGCTGACGCCTGTCGCATTACCGGGAAGATTGCCAACAGGGACAGCGAACGGTTGTGCCTCCACGGATTGCAACATGAACGCGATTACGAAACATGCTGCTAGTGAGCGAATGGTCAAGTTCAAATCCTCTCGAAGGCGTGCATTGATTTGTGCGACATCGAAAATAGGAGAGATTCACGGACATGTATAGTCAATAATACATGTACTCGTGATCTTCACAGGTTTACGATTCTTCGGCCTGTTTGATGAGTTCAAGAGCCTGCTCATGACCCAGATATGCATCCATGAGTCGATGCGCACCGTAAATGAGAGGTGTTATTACTATTGCCACAATAAACTTGTAACCGTAGTTGAATAGCGTGATGGCAATTATGTCGGCAAACGGAAGCTGTGTACCGAATGCGATCATGAGAACAAGAAAGGTATCCAGAAACTGCGATCCGAATGTGGAACCCGTTGCGCGCAGCCAGAGATGTTTACCCTTTGTACGGCGACGAAGCCAGTGAAAGATGGAGATATCTGCCAGTTGCCCGATCAGGTAAGCTATCAGGGATGCAATGATAATGCGTCCGGAAGCTCCGAATACAAGTTCAAATGCTTCGTCAGGTACTGGAGAATTTTCAGCTGTCGGTACTGCCCGGGCCACATATAGAATGACGAATTCAAACGCGATCATCACCATCCCGAGCAGCGTCACAAAGCGTATTCCCTTCACGCCGTAGTACTCGTTCAGCAGGTCGGTGACTATGAACGTTATTGGAAACGCGATCACGCCGGCGGTCATAACGACCGTCGAGAATTCGTTGCCAAAGATCGATATCGAGAATGGCAGATCTGTGACGACAAAAAATTTACTCGCCGTCGCTTCCGCAATGACGAGAGCTGTGATAAAAATCCCTGCACAAACTGTGAACAGCTTCTGCGGTCGGGTTAGTACGTAGAATTGAGAGGTCATATCTTGCGGAGTTCCTTTCTCCAAAATAACGATCCGCTGGTAAATAGCGGCACAGGTTGCTTACTCCGATGCGCTGGCGAACGTGAGATCGAACGCGAAAGTCGAGCCGACACCCACTGAGCTTTCAACCTTCAACTTCTGATCGTGTGCAGCCAGGATGTGTTTGACGATGGCAAGGCCCAGTCCCGTCCCGCCCAGACCACGTGCACGACTTCGCTCGACACGGAAGAAGCGTTCCGTAATTCGAACAATATTTTCCGGCGAGATGCCGATTCCGCTGTCAATAACTGAGACTCGCACACTGCTGGCTTCAATCTGACGAACAACTATCTCTGTGAATCCACCCGACCCGGTATACTTTATGGCGTTCTCGGCAAGATTTCGGATTACCTGGTGTATTCGAACAGGATCACCAAAAACCGGTCTCTCGACCGGCCCAATTTTGAACGAGAGTTTTACATTCTCGCCTGCGGCCATCGGCTCCAGTTGTGAGACAACGTCTTTGACGGTTGACCCGATATTGAACGGGGTCATCTCCATCTTCAATTCGCCCGTCTCAATACTTGTTATAGCATTCAGGTCTTCAGCAAGTGACCCGAGTCGATCAGCATTTTGAATGATCTTTTCAAGGAAGGAGATTCTTACCTCGGGGTCGTCGACCGCACCATCGATTAATGTCTCCGCGAATCCTCGAACCGCAAAGATCGGCGTCTTTAGCTCGTGGGAGATGTCTCCGAGGAAATCCTTTCTGTAGGACTCCATCCTCCTCAATGTGGACAGGTTATCTTTGACGGAGTCGTTGACGGAATTTATGCGTTCCATCAGTTGATCGATTTCGTCTCCTCTTTCGGCTTCAAAAAGTGGGTCCGGACCGGTATCCTGGATCTCGGCGATGAGGCCGTCTGCTTTCTGGAGCCGGTCTGACACGAGTTTCGCAGAAGCAAAGTAGACGATGCCACTCGCAAGAAACGCACTTGCAAGTGACTCAAAGACGAGTGTGCCACGACTCGATGCTAAGACAATCACGAGTACAGAAACGAAGCAGACTGCCGCTATCTTAGACGGAATACGCGACATACAAAGCGTTTCACCAGACTATTGGAGATCCTCGGCGAAGCGATACCCGACGCCCTTTACGGTCTCAATATATGACTCGCCGAGCTTTTCGCGGATCTTCCGAACGTGAACATCGACGGTTCGATCAACAACGTAGACATCCGGTCCCCACACTTCATCCAGGAGTTCCTGCCTCGAGAACACGCGGCCCGGGTTGGCGGCCAGATAGAAAAGAAGGTCGAACTCCTTTCGCGGCAGGCGCATTTTCTCTTCAGTTCCTGCAACTGTTCGGCTTACGATATACTTGTTACGGTCTACGATAAGGTCCGCCGGTTTCAGCACGGGAGGAATTTCAGGCTGTTTTGCACTTGAACGAAGTAATGCTTTGACCTGCGCAAACAGAACCGGTAAGGACACCGGTTTGGGGAGATATGAGTCCGCGCCTACATCAAGGCTTCTAACATGACTCGATTCGCCTGTACGGGCTGTAAGCATGAGAATCGGCACAGACGAAAGTGTCTGGTGGTCCCTTAATCGGCGACAACACTCGAGTCCGTCCATTACGGGCATCATGATATCCAGAACAATCAGATCCGGGTTGTGCCCCTCTGCAATCGTAATCGCTTCCGCTCCGTTTTGGGCCTCCAAGACGCCGTAGCCTTCATTGCGAAGGTTATAACCCAATAATGCACGTATGTCTGGTTCGTCTTCGACCAGCAAAATAATCTTGTTCTTCCGGGGCATTATTCACTGATAGTATCTCCTAGAATGTACCAAAATAGTTGGTGGGTTCGCGCTGGACATTACCGCATTGTTAATCTTCAAATTGCTGAACTAGAGTTCACCACAATTTGGTATTTCCTCTTCAATTATATGATTAAACGATGTGACACCAGATTTGAGCATTTCCACGACGTACGGATGGCAAAGTCGGCAGTTGTGACCGAATACGATATGATCCTGGAGTTCTTTGACCGTGCTGGCACCGGTCTCATCGGCGACCTGCTTCAGCTCTTCGAACGTACGTTCAAAACAATAGCAGCGATCTATGTTCATCGACTACTGCTCCTCCCGGGCAAATACAATATGCGATGGTGCAATGCCCGCGTCAAACCTGCCGACCTCGACCCCTGCGGTATCGTGTATTGAAACATACCCCGTTTGGTCAAAACCAGTAACCCGACCGAGATACAGACGCTCATCTATGTGATCAAACGCAACAGCCCCGATCGGATCGCCGGAAACGGTGAACTCGGTTGTTATGGCATTCGATAACGTATTGATGCGCACGACTGTTGCCGCGTCGCGGACGAAGAAAAGCTGCTGCGTTTCGGGAGAGTGATACATATCCTGCCCCACACCACCTGCAGTTCTGATCTTACCCTCCGCCGGGATCCTCACGATCGATGCTCCTGTCGCACCGTCAAGCACGGCGACCTGACCGTCTATTTCTTCGATCGGGTTGAAGTTTTCATCATAGATGGTTGTACCCGTACATAGCACAAACATTTCTGCTTCATCATCGACAGTGATGAATCTGGGACCAAAACACCCGATGTCCAGGGCTGCCAGACGGTTGCCTGAAGAATGGTCCAGAATAGTCAGTGTCGTTCCGTTCCCGAATCCATTGTCCGCAACCCAGAGGCGCGGACCGATGATTGCCAGACCTTCCGGATTATTCCCGACGTGCATGGTGTCGATTACCGCACTGCTTTGAAGATCAAGGATGGTTACGGCTCCGCCGACGAACGAAGTATCCGATGAAAACAGGTTCGTTACGAAGGCACGATTACCGGTTGCCGTCATATACCTGGGCGAGATTACGTCAGAGATCTGTCCGATTCGAGCGCCCGACCGTACGTCGAGAATATCGATTCGAGAGGCGCTGTTAGCCATGATATAAAGCGAGTCACCTTTCAGGAAGGTGCTTTGAAGCACCGACCCAAAGTTGGCGGCAAGCTGCGACGCCAGGCCCGTGCCTGGATCGTATACGGTAATCGAACCGGTACCTTCAGAAAAATTTCCTTGATTGGTAACGACCACTCCTCCCGTAATCAGGACAGTGTCCGGATCCGCCGAGTCGCAAGCTGTAAGCGTAGCACAAAGTGCTACCACGAGAAGCGGACGTATGATTGATTTAAGAAGCATTCTATTGACGTTGGAGCGTGTATCTGAGTCCTATCGAATAATTGCGCAGCGGCATTGGATACCCCTGGATGAGCGTGTACCGGGAGTTGAGCACGTTTTTAACGGCGGCAGAAAGCAGGAGCGTATTGCTCCCAAACTTGAAAACATTTTGCGCCTCGACATCAACGGTCCCATACGCCGGCAACTCAATATTCTGGTCAGCCGTAACATAGCGTTTGCTTTGAATGTTACCTGCGATCGAAACGCGGGCAGTATTTCTTGAAATGAAAAGGGTTAGTGCACCGTCGTGACGCGGTACATACCTGAGTTGATTGTTGAAGGTTGCGGTACCCGGATTCGTTTTATCTACTGCCTCAACGAACGAGTAGTTCGCACGCATTGCGACCGGCAACGGGCCGAGGTTTGTATCCGTTTGTACCGAAGCCTCGAGGCCGACACTCCGGACGCGCCCGATATTTGCAGGAGACCAGATCCCGTTTGAATTTGGTCGCCATTCGATCTGGTTGCGCACGTTTGATCGGAATAGTGATATCTCGGATCTGAAACGCTCTTTTGATCTCAGGAGACCCATGTCGAATGTCCAGCCTTCCTCGGGTCTCAGCGCTGGATTGCCGACCGTGCCCACGCCCAGCCAGAAACGATCATTAAATGTGGGCACGTTCGCCGATCGACCGGCAGAGGCCTTGAGCCTGACTTTCGCAGCGCGGTTCAGAAGAATATTCGTTCCAACGCGCGGATTTATGATGACCCACGTGTCGTCATCCGAAAGACTGTAATAGTCCGTACGCATGACAGCATTCACAGTAGTCCTTCCCATCGTCATAGATGCATCACCGAATACGGCGGCTGATAACTCGACATCAGTAGAAATGAGTGAAGGATGGTCAGCACGCAATGACCGCAGACTATGACCTGCACGCAGCGAGACTGTATTACGTCTGATGGACACTTCCTGGTCAAGCGTCAGCGCCCGGGATATTCCGTTATCATCGAGACCAAGGCCGGGATTCATATATCGAATCCCATACCTCTGATATGATCCATTGGAAACAAGCGTCGCGGAACCCAATCGTTGAAGATGAGAAATCCAGGCATGAAATTGCCGATCGAGTTGCTCCTCACCTGAACTTGCCGACCCTACACTGCCGGGCAAGCCACGCTGAGACCGGTTGAGCCGAATACCCAGCGTCGAGGACGTCACCGCCGGTGATACATGGACACTGATTTCGTTTGATGTCCGCGAAGCGTCATTACGGCGAACCGTGGCCACCGGGAAAATCGTGTCGTCCCGAAATGGAAAATCACCTGCTGTGGAGTATCGCGATCCGGTGACTCGGATCTGTCCGTAGTTCGACTCCGCGAGACCGCCCAGTCGGAATATCCGGGTGTTGAACGAACCCATGGAGTACCCTGTGTATGCGCTGGTTTTACCCTGCGATTGTGGGATGATATTTATTGCTCCGCTCGCGGCTGAGCCACCAAGGTATGCCGAAGCGGACCCGTGCACTATCTGCACTGCTTCGGCACCCTGCAAATCAAAAAGTGAAAGATCAAACTCTCCGAGTTGCGGATTCACCAGTTCGACCCCATCGTACAGAATGGCGATTCTGGAAGATGTACCGCCACGCATGGATGCAGACGCCAGGCCGGCTGGACCGTATGCACGTATCGATATTCCAACCTGTCTGTTCAGCAAATCGGATAACAGTGATGACGACTGCGAAAACTCACTTGATGGAATAGATGTGACACGACCGGATGCAAGCTCCGAATCCACCGGCAATCGTGAATCAGACACGATGATCTCCTGCAACGTAATCACGGAGTCACTCTGTTGTCCAAATGCACAGCTGGGATACAGCAGAAGGGCGAAGAATATGAGTCGTAAATAAATCAAAAATGCCTTGATCCGCGGTAGGATCAAGGCAATATGGCACGCTGGCACATCACACGTGACCTCTATTCCCGGAGGTGTTTGTTGTTTTGAATTGGGCAGGTCTCCTGACTCAAGATCTTTGTATCGAATAGAACGACACCTGAATCTCCCTTCCCGATTTCTCAGTGGAAAATCAACGTCTATCCGGATCTTTTACAGTTGCGGGTACAGTTTCGGTATTGCCCGTGGACGCACCGAATTCCCTTTTAATCCTCCAGATTGCTCTGGTGGAACCGTTTTCACTATGAAAAGAGCATGTCGTCTGATGGCGACTGTCAACAATAAGGTTGCAACTCCGCAATGTCCAGTACAGTTTCTTCGGCTCTCCGATTTGAGCAACCTCGGCGGCATGCGCGCAATCAAAACTGCGACGGCTGACAATGCTGTTACATCACAACGATAATCAACGGGGCACGGCGAGAGACTTTATGCTATGAGAGGTTGAAGCTCTCCCGGTATTGTGGTATGACGACCTTCTTGTACCCATGATCATTAAGGGCGTTTTTAAAGAGCAGTTGACGCTCGTAGGAACCATGTACGAGGAAGGTTTTCTTGATGCGATCACGGTCCATTTTACCGAGAAAATCAATCATTCCAGGTTCGTCTGCATGTGCGGAGTAGTTGTTCATCACTCGAACTTCTGCACGTAGTTTGTATGACTCACCAAAGATGCGAACTTCAGGCAGTTTATCAACAAGTTTTTTGCCGAGTGTGTGATCGGCACAGTAGCCGACAATGACAACCGTGTTTCGGGAATCTTCAATATTGTTCTTGAGATGGTGGAGGATTCTGCCTGCTTCACACATCCCGGATGCCGAAATGATGATCATTGGAACGCGAGACATGTTCAACTCTTTGGATTTTTCGACATCTCGAACGTAAGAGAGCCGCTCAAAACCAAACGGGTTCTCGTCTGTGATCATGTACTCCAGCAGCTCAGAATCGTAACACTCCGGATGAGACAGGTAGACGCCGGTAGCGCGTACAGCAAGTGGACTATCGACGAATGCCGGAATTGGAGGGAGCTTGTCTTCGTTCCAGAGTTGGTCGAGCGCGTATACAATCTCCTGGGTTCGTCCGACCGCAAAGGCGGGAATTATTACTTTCCCACCTCGTGCACTGGTTTCGGATACGACGGCAGCCAGTTTCTTCTTCGCCAGATCGGCAGGTTCGTGAGTCTTGCCTCCGTACGTGGATTCCGTAATGAGATAGTCGCAGTCAGCCATCTTTTCCGGATCCTTTAGAATCGGGCGGCCTGGATTGCCGATATCTCCCGTAAATCCCAGGCGTATTGTTTTTCCGTTCTCAGTTATCGCCAGATTCACAGAGGCTGCCCCGAGAATATGGCCTGCGTCACGGAACTCCAAGGTTACTCCTTCGATGGGACTAAATTCTGTCCGATACGGTAACCCCACAAAGTGCTCGAGCACCTGCTCTGCATCTGCTTTCCCGTAAAGAGGTTCAACTGCAGGCTTGCCCTTGGATTTCCTGATTTTGTTGACGAATCGGATGTCTTTCTCCTGGATGTGAGCGCTGTCCAGGAGCATCAGACTGCAAAGACTATACGTAGCGTGCGTACAGTATATTCTGCCGCGGAAGCCGTCGCTGTACAGCTTGGGGAGCAGACCCGAATGGTCTATGTGAGCGTGTGAAAGGATCACGACGTCAATCGTGGTCGGATCGAATGGAAACACCCGGTTCTTCTCGTCCGCTTCGGCTCTTCGACCCTGGAAAAGACCACAATCGAGAAGAATCCTCTTCCCTGACTGTAGTTCGATCAGGTGTTTAGAACCGGTGACGGTCCGTGTGGCTCCACAGAATGACAGCTTCATACTCTAAGCGATTGCGCGAACATATTTTTCTGATCCGAAAATCGAAATAATATGCGGTATTACAAAGCGCAGTCGCCCGGTGAATCTATCGAGTACCCAGTACACTATCTGGTGCAACGGTATGATTGTGCGTTCGCGTCTGAAGCATAGTGTACACTTGATCGGCAATTAGCTTATGAGCTTTCTTGTTGGGATGCTTGTCCCACGGGGCAACTTGAAGTTCTGTCTCGTCGAAACCGCGAAGTGCGCCGCGAAGGTCAAAGATGTCGAATCCAAACTCATCGGCAATCACCTTGATATCGCCGAAGCTTGCGTTGTCTGCATTGGATCCTCCCAGCGTTGGTACATACAGTATCGTCACCTTGACCCCGTCCTCTGCAGCGTAACTGGCTACTTCCTCATAGCTCCACCTTACGATATTCTCGAAGTGGGGACGGATTCTGCTAAACAACTCTGAGCGCGAGACACTGCTGTCGATTTCAAGCTCAGCCATGAGATTTTTCAAATAGTCGAACTCCATGTCGATGCCTGACTCATTTGCTCGACCAATAACATCAAACAGCCTGCGGGCATAGTTACCGTGCGCAACAAGGAAAAGCTCGTCGGGTTCGAAGTCCACAACGAAATCATTCAGTTGCTTCAGCGATTGAATCATGGTGTACGAGGGGACGGAGAAGTTCAAAATCTCAACCGACTTGTGGTCAGTTCCACTCTTTTCAGCATTCAGCCTTTCTTCGACAATAGCCTCGAATACGTCCTCTTCGGCTACGCCCCAACCCATCTCAGTAGATGCACCGAGAAGGGCATACCTGTACACACTATCAGGTTTGTCCTTCGAGTAGTACCTGTCGCGCATGGCCCACTCGTTGGTTCGAAATTTAATTTCCTTCCAATCAGTTTCGACGGAAGGAAGAAGGACGTTGAGGAGAATATCATCTGTATCCTGCGCAGCACCAACATCAGACAATTGGGTATTCCATCCCGGCGGTCGTTGTGATTCTGTTGACCATAATGCAGACAGGTAGTCTGTTGGCTCAAGCAAATTCTCGTAGTAGCCTCTTTCGAGTACTTCACTATCCTGTCGATTAAGCTGCTCCGAGTTAATCGTTGCCATGAGCTGCCGGTTCTGCTCAGAGAGTGAGTCCAGAACGGGAGGCATAGCAAGTATCAAGAGCAAACCCGCAATCACGTGTGGATAGTAGGTCCTTACCGGTACCACAGCAGGCACTTTCAGATCACCTTCTTTCCAACTGTAGATGATGTACTGGGCTGCTGCACCAACTACCATGATCCCGGCGATCATCGCTATAAAAAGGACTACATCTGTAGATGTTGCGCTGGAAGCTTTGCCCAGCAATTCGAGGAACTCCGCCATCGTCGCACTCGACCAGAGCGACCAGAGGATGGTAATGCTTGAAAAAGTAGCGAGAACTTTCCCGGAATGAGCCAGCGCCCGCTTCCAGGAAAAACCAGTCTGCTTCCTTTTGGGTTTTCGCATCTCAACGAGTTGGCTGCCGAGGGCCAACAGGCCGAAGAAGAACCAGAAGAGGCCGTCGGTCAGGGACAGGGGGAAAACTCCTCGAAGCCAGAACCACTGGTATGCATGCAGAATCCACGTGACCACGAACACGAGAATCGTGGAAAGAATAACCGACGGGTAGACACCGAGCTTCTTGAATCGAAGGAAGATGGGGAAATAGAAGATCTTCGTCATGAAGTCCTTCCAGTAGATGTTGATCCTGCGCCAGTAGTCGGAGAAGCTTGAAGCGAGGAAATAGAAATGATTGGTCACCGGCAGGTTGTGTCCAAACAGGAGCATCATCCCGATGATCAAATGAAACTGACCTGACACCCTGAGATACATGAGGTAGGTTGAAACCATTGCTCCTGCAACACCAAAGAGGCCCTGAACTTCCGATGCCGACGGCACAAGATGAATGTATACGATTCGATAGAGCAGGAGATGGATCACACCACGGTACATCCATGACAAACCGCGCTGATATATGTCCCCGGCAGGTGCGTTGTAGTAATTCTTTTTGTACGTCGAATAGTCGACAACAGGAAACAGTAGAAAGCAAAAATTCGGCAGCATGAAGAAGTACGACAATCGCTGCCAGATCGATACACCTGGCTTTTCGTGCCGGATGTCGTACAGATAAATCATCAACCTGAAAATGAACATGGATGCCAGCAGCGGTATCACGATAGTCGGAAGCGTCTTCCAACCGGACATGAAAACTGCCAGCCAGCTATTACGGGAACTCTCACCAGCCGCAACTTTGACCTGATAGGCACGCTCAACAACCTCAGGAGAAAGCAGGTCAGCTCGAACGATAACCATCCCGGCACCGATGATTACGAGCGCGGCAACACGCATCCACATTTTCACCGGCAGGTGACATATTCCTATCATCGTCAATCCGATCCCGATAAGCGCGGCGGCGTGGATCGGCTGAAGGAGAACAACGATGCCCACAATGGACATTGAGAAGAGGAAAGCCGGCCGAAAACGAAGCGGGATGAATGAGTGAATCGCAAAACCCGCAACGACCACCGGAATGATCTTGTAGAACCCGAACAGATTCTCGATTCGGTAGACCCAGATTACGGCGGTGATCAGTAGTAATTGTGCGAACAGGCGTACAAAAACCTGCGGGTTAACTACTGCGTTCTCGGTACGACTCATTTGAAAGTACTGTTATGGTATCCGTATCCGTACGAATGGGACGGATACATTTGTTTGAACTCACGGATGCACGAATCAATGTGATGTGAATCCGAGTCGGTATTATCGTCGAAATTACCCGTTAGTCAAGACCGGCGAAGGTATGCCTGCGGCCGTAAGGCGCATCATACTGACCAACATCATCTGGAATAGTTAGTTTATGGCTACGGGTATTGTTCCGCACGTGTTATCTGAGACGCTGTGAACCGCTTTTTCAAGGTTTTAAGCATTTCATCGGCGAGCAAAGCGTGGCCCAGTGTATTAGGGTGCCAATCCCATGGTGCCAGCCAAAGTTCCGACTGTTCGTGAGCGGTGAAAGCACCTCTCAGGTCCACAAGATCGAACCCGTATGTTTCCGCAAGATTAGCAAACTTGTAAAAGTTTGAGTCATCGTCCCGGGAAGGCGCCAGTGATGGTACGTATACAAGCGAAACCTTCAGACCTCTTTCTGCTGCGACCTCAGCAACACGACCATATCCCCAGTTGAGCATTTCGTCGAAGAAGGGTTCCACCCGTGGAAGCATCTCCGCCCTGGTCTGCTTTGAATTGACACCAGATTCGTCGACTACGTGTTTCAGGAAATCATATTCCAGATCGATTTCCGCCTCGATTTTTCTACAGAACATATCAAACAGCCTGCGATCGTAGTTGCCGTGTGCGACAATCAGTATTTCATCCGGTCCAAAGTCCGGAACTCGGTCCTCGAGCAGCTTGACGGTCTGGATGATCGTGTACGATGGAACCGAAAAGTTGAGGATCTCAATATCTGTTGAGATGTCGGGGTCTGCATTAAATTTCGCCTCAACGACCGACTCGAAGACGTCCGGGTCGTTGACACCCCACCCCATTTCAGTTGAAGCGCCGAGCAGGGCGTAGCGATACACTTCGACGGGTTTCTCCATTCGATATGAGCGGTCTCTCATCCCGAATTCATTCGTCGTAAAGGATGACTCCTTCCATCGTGTCGAGACTGAGGGGACCAGCACGTTCATCAGAATGCTGTTTTCGTCGGTTGATCCACCAACATCATTCAGTTTTTCATTCCATCCGGGAGGTCTCTTGTTTCGGGATGACCAGAGGGCGGACAGATAATCATTGGGCTCGAGAAGCGTCTCATAGTATCCACGCTCCATCACCTCTTCGTCAGCTCGATTCAATCGATCCGAGCTGGCCGACGCGATCATTGTCGAGGCATTCTCCGGCAAAGCTGACTGTACAATCGGGTTCGCCACCGCGATCAGCAGCAGACCAGCGATCGCGGGATACCACTGCATAATGGAGTGATTGATGGGTTTCGTTGTTTTTTCAGCCTGGTTCATTCGATGACTGATGTACTGCAACCCTACGCCACCCATGAGAACCAGTCCAATCATCCCACCAAACGTGGCAAAATCGATCAGAGACGAAGATCCGACTTTCCCCAGCATTTCGAAGTATGCTCCGACGCTTGAGCTGGACCAGAGTGACCAGAGAAGACCGATCGTTATGAACGTGCCGAGCACGCTGAGTGAATGACGGAATGCGTGCTGGAACGAAAACTCATTCCCACGACGACGGCGCGGCTTCCTTACTTCATTGACAACGCTTGCAATCGCGAACAATCCAAACAATCCCCAGAAGAGTGAATCCGGCACCGACACAGGGTAGATACCTCTCAACCACAACCATTGGTAAGCGTGGAGCGCCCATGTCACAATGAATACCACCGCGGTGGATAGCACGACGGCGCGAATCACGCCGTATTTCTTGAAGCGCACAAATGCATTGTTATAGAAGATCTTCGCCATGAAGTCCTTCCAGTAAATATTGATTCGACGCCAGTAGTCGGTTGCGCTTGATGCGAAGAAATAGAGGTGGTTTGTCTCAGGCAGATTGAACCCGAAGAGGCACATGATACCGATGATGAGGTGGAACTGGCCCGAGATCCGCAGATACAGTGCATAGGTTGTAACCATTGCCTCTGCAACTCCCCAGATGCCCTCCACTTCAGAAGCAGACGGAACGAGGTAAAGGTAGACCAAACGGTAAACCAGAAGGTGCGTCACGCCACGAAACATCCACCAGATACCCGTACGATAAATGCTTTCCGCTTCTGTATTGTAGTAGTTGCGCTTGAATGTCTGATAGTCGACTACCGGAAAGAGGAGAAAACAGACATTTGGCAGCATGAAGAAATAAGACAATCTGCTCCAGATGGAGACCCCTTTCTCCTCATGGCGAATGTCGTACATGTAAATGATCATCCGGAACATGAACATCGAGCCAACGATCGGGATGATGAGTGTTGAAAGTGAGCTCCATCCGAGATCGATCAGTTCGAGTCTCAGGACAATCAGCGATGCGCCGGCCCCGAGCATCAGGACCACGCGAGTCCACATGGGAATTGGTAAATGGCAAATCAAGATCAAGCCGAGACCAATTATCACAATTGCCAGACCGGCAGGTGGAGGGACCACAATCAAGATTCCCGCAATAGATACCGCGAGAAACAATGCGGGCCTGAACCTCAGCGGAATCAGGGAATTAATGATGAAGCCACCAAGTATCAGCGGAAGCAATCGAAATAGTCCTGACATCTGCTCGATCTGGTAGAACCAGATTACGGCCAGAACGACAACGAGTTGGAAAAGTAGACTAAGAAAGGTTCGAACAGAGACTGTTGCCATTGATCGGAAGAACGGCGTACCGCATAGTTGAGTAGGTAGTAAACACCACTTAGAACTAACGGAGAAAACTGCTCTTTTTGCTTACAAACAGGCAGTATCAACCAGTGAAGCTGGTATCCCCGTAGACTGTGTTTATCGGTCCAAGTTTGCCGGATATATAACCGGCGCATCTGTCAGTGTCTCATTCGGCGCGCAAGCTTTCGAGCTTTTTCTTCATCGGAAGACTCTTCTTCAGGTATCTCAAGTAATTCAGGCCGATTTGCAGGAGACTGGCTACCCCCATCTACTACCTGATCCCACATCTGAGTTGTCACAATAGCTTCGAGATTCTTCACACGTTCCTGAAGTCGCTCGTTATTTTTAATTGTCGCATCGAGCTGACTCTCGATGTGATCGAGATTTCCTGACAATGTGCTGGTTGTGTCACCCAATTTGAGTTGTTTCTCTTTAAATTTGAGCCACTCGGTAAAGCCACCAACAAGAATGGCGACAATTGGTATTAGGAACCACCAGGTCATTTGTGTCCTTTCAGGTTGGTTATTAAGGAATATATGAAAACCACCTCCATCGACTGTTGGCGATGAGCAATCATTTTATCAATTCAGTACAAACATTTTTCCGGAGATGGCGAGTTTCAGAATCCGACGAACAAGGCGCGGCTCTGGAGGTTTCCGCGGCTACACTTGAAAAGCTCCAGGCGATAATCGGGCGAAAGATTGTGTCGCCCGAGATCTATTCACAGGCCCTGCGCCATCGCTCCCTTCTCAGGAGACGGCATGACAGTCGCCTGGTTTCAAACGAGAGGCTTGAATATCTCGGCGATGCAGTTCTCGGTTTCATCGTTGCTGAATATCTGTTCCATCAGTTTCCCGGCGAAAATGAGGGTTTCCTGACACGACTGCGATCGAAGCTGGTAAAAGGAGAAGCGCTTGCCCGGTATGCTGGCGAAATTGAGCTGGGCAAATTAATCCTCATGAGTGCCAACATGAAGCAAATGGACGGTGAGGGAAACTCATCTATCCTTGCCAATGCATACGAGGCAATCATCGGAGCCATTTATCTCGACCTCGGAGTTGACGCAGCCAGGGTATTCATCGACAAAACCATGCTGCAGCGGATTGACCTTGTTCATCTCTCCAAAAGAACTGATAATTACAAGAGTATCCTGCTCGAAGCTGCGCAGGCCCGCAGCTGGAAGCAACCGGAATATGTGGTTACGCACGAGTCCGGACCCAGTCATGACAGAACTTTCACCGTGGACGTCATTGTCAACGGTGACAGGATGGGATCAGGTACAGCGGCTAACAAGAAAAAGGCACAACAACTGGCTGCCCGTGAGGCAATCGAAGCCATGCGTTCATAGCAGTGGCTGTTAATATTCTGTCAATCCTCTCTCTGCATATTCTTTACTGAACAGGACGAGCTTAGTATCGTTCGACTAGCCTAACTTTTTTCAGGATTAAGAATACGCCAATGTCAGATATTCTTGACAGAACAGATGTTTTCAGTAGCCGGCACATAGGGCCCTCCAACGAGGAGATTCGCGACATGCTTTCGGCGATCGGAGCGAGTTCGGTGGATGAACTTGTTGAACGGACAATCCCACAGGATATTCTCCTTGACCGTCCACTCGATGTCCCTCCTGCCCAGACTGAGTTCGAGCTTATCAACAGGCTTCGCGTCACGGCAAAAGAGAATACTCTATTCCGATCATATATAGGTATGGGGTATTCCGGAACGGTCACTCCGAATGCAATCCTGAGAAATATTTTTGAGAACCCGTCCTGGTATACGCAATACACTCCTTATCAGGCCGAGATCGCGCAGGGACGGCTCGAGGCGCTACTTAATTTTCAGACGATGGTCAGCGACCTGACAGGCCTTCCGATTGCGAATGCCTCAATGCTTGATGAAGCAACTGCTGCTGCTGAAGCCATGATGATGATTTCACGAGCAGAGCGCAACAAGGAGAAGAACACATTCTTTGTCTCAGCGCGATGTCATCCCCAGACGATTTCGGTAGTCAAGTTGCGTGCAGAGTTTCTTGACATACACATTGAGGTTGGCAACTCGTCCTTGTTTGAATTCCGTGAAGATGTGTTTGGTGCTCTCCTGCAGTATCCTACTACTGACGGAAATATTGAGGACTACTCAGAGTTCTGCGCGCGGGCTCACGATGCCGGTGCCCGTGTTGTCGTTGCTACGGACCTGATGGCTCTTGCCGTACTGACACCACCCGGGGAGTTTGGAGCTGATGTTGCTGTCGGAAACTCACAGCGCTTTGGCGTACCCCTTGGGTATGGTGGCCCCCACGCCGGATTCCTGTCGACGACCGAAGACTTCAAACGGCAGATACCCGGCCGCATTATCGGGGTCACGGTGGACACGGATGGCAACTATGCACTACGCATGGCACTGCAGACGAGAGAGCAGCATATCCGACGTGACAAGGCGACCTCAAACATTTGCACCGCTCAGGTTCTTCTGGCAATCATGGCAGGGAGTTATGCAGTGTATCACGGGCCGAGGGGAATTCGTCGGATTGCGAACCGCATCCATCATCTGACGAAAATATTTGCGCTGGGACTTGGACATCTCGGATACCAGCTCAAACACAAGGAGTTCTACGACACCGTACGGGTTGATTGCGGAAACCAGCTCGCTACCAACCTAATGGAAATTGCTCGGGATAGCGGCATTAACCTTCGAGCCTACGGTGACGGCACAATCGGTGTCTCACTCGACGAAACGGTTACGGCCGCTGACCTTGATGATCTATTTGCGGTGTTCGGCCACGACAAGAACTACGACTTCACGGCGAGTGAGCTCGCTGACCACGTCGAGCAATCCTATGATGGCATCTGCATCCGGATGAGCCCCTATCTGGAGCACCCGGTATTCAATAGTTATCACTCGGAAACCGAGCTGATGCGCTACCTGCACATGCTTGCCCAGCGAGACCTTTCGCTCACGACCAGCATGATTCCACTTGGATCATGTACAATGAAGCTGAATGCTGCCTCGGAATTGATCCCGGTAAGCTGGCCGGAGTTCTCTTCGATGCACCCGTTCGTTCCGGTTGACCAGGCCGGTGCATACAAGAAGATTGTAGATGATCTTTCAGCTTGGCTGGCAGAGATTACAGGGTTTGACAGTGTTTCTCTTCAACCCAACTCTGGTGCTTCCGGCGAGTACACAGGTCTCGTTGTAATTCGGAAGTTCTTCGAAGCGAAGGGAGAAGCCCACAGAAACGTGTGTCTCATACCGAGTTCGGCACATGGTACGAACCCGGCCAGTGCCGTAATGGCGGGAATGAAGGTTATTGTTGTCGCGTGCGACGACCGTGGAAACATCAACATCGATGACCTTCGCTCCAAAGCGGAGGCTAACAGGGATAATCTTGCAGCCCTGATGATCACGTACCCGTCAACGCACGGTGTATTTGAAGCGGGGATACGTGAGATCTGCCAGACTATACACGACAATGGCGGGCTCGTTTATCTGGACGGTGCGAACATGAATGCCCAGGTCGGTCTTTGCAGGCCGGGCGACTTTGGCGCAGACGTGTGCCATTTGAATTTGCACAAAACGTTTGCTATACCTCATGGCGGTGGCGGACCGGGTATGGGACCGATTGGCGTCACTGCCGAACTTGCTCCGTATCTGCCGACGCATCCTGTAATAGAAACAGGTGGCAGTGCCGGAACCGGGCCGGTTGCGGCTGCTCCATTCGGGAGCGCCAACATCTTGCTGATTTCCTGGGCCTACATTGCACTTCTTGGAGCGAAAGGGTTAAGAGAATCCTCGGAAATTGCAGTACTAAACGCCAACTACCTTGCGAAACGACTGGAAGGTCATTTTGACATCCTCTACCGTGGCCCGGGTGGCAGTGTCGCACACGAGTTCATTGTCGACTTGCGGCCATTCAAGCAATCCTCCGGTATTACCGAAGTGGACGTCGCGAAACGTTTGATGGACTACGGATATCATGCTCCGACCATGTCCTGGCCTGTCGCAGGTACGATGATGATTGAGCCGACTGAGTCTGAATCAAAAGCAGAGCTCGACCGATTCGCCGAGGCAATGATTAGCATCAGGGCGGAAATACAGGAAGTCGAGCTGGATATTCTGGATCGCGAAGATAATCCGCTTAAAAACGCTCCACATACTGCGGCGATGGTTACTGCTACCGAGTGGGATCATCCTTATGCACGTGAACGTGCGTGCTTCCCTGATGCCTTCACGAAGCAGCAGAAGTTTTGGCCTTCGGTTCGGAGGGTCAATGATGCATATGGAGATCGGAATCTCATCTGCACATGTCCGCCGGTCGAAGCGTACGCGGAGTAGCATTTGAAACAAACAGAAAGAGGCGACCAGGAACACCTGGTCGCCTCTTTTTTCTTGTACTAACGAGTAACTATTTCAGCAGTGAAATAGTTTTTGTCGCGGTGAAGGACTCACCTTGTACGCGATACAGATAAACACCACTTGATAGATTCGATCCGTCGATAGTGAAACTATGCGACTGCCCACCTTCAAGCGAACCGGCAAACAGCTGAGCTACTCGCTGACCCAGTGTATTGTAAACACTCACGTCTACCTGCTGTGTGTTCTGAACAGCCAGCGTGAAACTTGCTTCCGGGTTGAATGGGTTTGGATACGCATTACCCAGTAGATACTCGCCCGGTACATCGATGGCGACTTCAACAGTCGAACTGTAACTGTAGTTACCACCGATGTCAATCTGCTTCAGTCGGAAAGAATGAACTCCAGGATCCAGGTCAGACATCTTGTATGTATATGTCTTGGCCTGCGATGTAGTGCCGTTTCCTTCAACAAAGGCAACAGTAGCAAACTGTCCTCCGTTGCTGTGCTGCAGTTCAAAACCTGCATTAGCAGTTTCGGATAGAGTATTCCACTTGAGATTCACTTCATCGTTGCTCTGCAACGCAGAGAAGGATGCGAGTTCGACAGGAAGCGTTGCTCCAGTGCCTGCCTCAATCGGCCCTGACTTCGCAAGATTGAACGCATAGTCCAGGACCCGTACTCGGCCCCCGTATTTTGCGATATCAAGTTGCAGCCATCCGTAGCGGACATAACCGTCGATGACGAGTTCGAGACCAATGTATTTGTTCTCTGCAGCAAACCAGAGTCCATTGGAGTCGCGAACGAGCCAACGATCACCCGGCATGAAGTAGTTCGTGTCCTGAATCATTTCACCGTGCTCGACTATGCGAGCATAGTTGCCATTCTTCGTACCAACCCAAACTCCGGATAGATAGTCATTGGCATTGTTTCCAGGAATCAACCGGATATTGACGTACGCAGCGTCGCTGTGACTGATTTGGAATTCGTTGATCCCATCATTGTCCATGTCGACATAGAATGATGAGTTTGAGAAAGAGGAGTTGGATTCAACACTCGTATAGGCGAACTGGGCAGTGGCAGTGTTGCTGAATGTCAACACAGCCAGTAATCCAGCACATACTATTAGAAATGCCAACCTCGATACTCTTTCGGATACGTTGTAGCCTAGTTGTAGCATGGTATTGTTCCTATTTGATTGTGCATCTCACTTTGATAAAGCGACGCGCGTTGATAAGCTTTTCTGCGCCGAATTAACGCGAAGTAACCGCGTGAGAATTTCAGACTTGCTAAAGCCAAAAATCGGGCCGTCTCATTTTGAGATGGATTTCCAACCGATTTTCAGGGATGCAGAAACCGAAACGAGTTCATATCCTGACACCGCACGTTCTCTGTGCAGATGTAGAAACGTCGTGATTTTGAAGATTTGCAATAGTTGACGGGTACTTCAATTAACAACTGAACTGAAGCAGCGCTGGCGATCTACAGCAGACCGTACAGTTTTCCCGGTAGAGGAGCACCTCTATGTTCTACCATTTCCCTTGAGCACTTTGCGACCAGGGAACTATCAATCCCCGTTTCAATGTCAAGGGACTTGCAGAGATGTATTACATCCTCGGTAGCAATATTTCCTGTTGCACCCGGTATGAACGGGCATCCGCCCATTCCACCGAGCGAAGTATCGTAGCGAGTAACCCCTGCCAGAAGTGCGGCCGTTACGTTGGCGAGCCCAAGTCCCCTGGTATCGTGCAGGTGCAATACAATCGGTGTCTGGCCGGCCGCTGCAAGCAGGTCGACTAGTCGGGTTTGGATAGACAGCGGAGAAGCAAGACCCGTTGAATCTGCCAGTGAGATGGATTCCACATTCATCTCAGAGAACTCCGCAACGAGGTTATCAATTAGTTTAGTATTTGCGTCGTCGGGTGATGCGTACCCCCATACCGTCTGCAGTCCAATCTGTACAGAAAGATGCGCTTCAAGAGCATCCCTTATCAGTCCGCGAGCCATTTCCACTCCTTCGTGAACGGTCATGTTCGCATTGTCTCGACTATGATGTTCATTTGTTGCGATAGAAATGTCAACAGTCGAGACATTCGCTGCTACTGCTCTTTCGAGACCCTTTCTGTTGAGCACCAACGCACTTATCGTACACGATCTGATGTTCGCAAACTCCTGTGCAATCGCTTCGGCATCCGCCATTTGTGGTACCCATTTCGGGTGTACAAATGACATCGCCTGGATCCTCGGTAAGCCGGCCCGAATCAGTTCATGAATGATCTTGATTTTCAGATCCGTCGGAATCGGGACATCTTCAAACTGGAAACCGTCACGAGGACCAACTTCACAGAGGGAGACACTGTCAGGGTATTGCGCTTGTGGTAGTGGCAATTGACGCTTGATTATGGTATTTGGTGGTGACAGGCCATACTTTAATGTACGTTACCTGTTCGAAAGGCGGAACCTGAAGGTATCCAATATCGCTGTTGAGAAATTATGATTCGCACTCTGGCTGCTTGCCTAATCCTTGTCGTCGCCCTCGTCCCTCATTCAGTTCTCGGACAGGAGTCAACCGTATCAAACGAGCCTCTAAGCAAACGAGTCGTCTCCTACAAGATGGATGTCTCATTGAATCCCGAGACACGTACTGTTGACGGCAATCAACTCATAACCTGGCGCAACGATGGTTCGGTACCTGTCAACGAACTTCAGTTTCACATGTACCTGAATGCTTTCCAGAACGAGAGATCGACGTTCATGAAGGAAAGCGGCGGTGTTCACCGGGGATTTTCGGCCTCCGGTGAGGATGTCTGGGGTGGCATCACGATTTCAAGCATGAAGCGGCTTTCAAGCGTTCCTCAAGATCGTACCCCCATCGGAGCGAATAGCATCGAAGAGGACCTGTCCAACAAAATGGAATTCATCCAACCCGACGATGGTAATATTGAAGACGAGACGGTCATGCGCGTCCGGCTGGACAGGCCTGTCGGTCCCGGCGAGACTGTGGCGCTGGAGGTAGAATTCGAATCCAAGTTTCCGAAAATAATTGCACGCACCGGATGGGAAGAGTCATCTGATGGCAGACCATTCTTCTTCGCTGGCCAATGGTTCCCTAAACTAGGTGTGTACGAACTACCCGGTCAGCGCTATCACCCTGAAGATTCGCCTTCAGGGAAATGGTCGACACATCAGTTTCATGCCAACAGCGAGTTCTACTCAGATTTCGGGACCTACGATGTAAGCATTACGACACCGGAAAGCTATACAGTCGGCTCGTCTGGAGTTCTGATTAACGAACAGGTTGCCGATGGATTTAAAACGGTACACTACTCTGCTGCTGACGTACATGACTTCGCCTGGACCGCAAGTGAGTCCTATGTCGAGTATACAGACACCTGGCAACACGTAAACTTGAGATTGCTCTTGCAGCCGGAACACGACGGCCAGCAGGAGAGACACTTCCTTGCAGCAAAGAATGCGTTGGAGGCGTATAACAACTGGGTGGGTGAATATCCATACACCACACTAACGCTTGTCGATGGGATAGGCGGGAGTAACGGGATGGAGTACCCGACCCTCATTACGTGCGGCACCTATTACAATCTGCCTGAGTGGGTCGGCGTTCCTTTGGAGCTGGTTACCATCCATGAGTTCGGTCACCAGTATTTTTACGGGTTGCTTGCCAGTAATGAAGCCGAGGAAGCCTGGCTGGATGAAGGCATGAATTCGTATGTGGAAACGCGCATAATGGATACGTATTACGGTAAGGGATCATTCATCGATATTCCCGGCCTTCGTGTAGATGATGGAAGTTTTCAGCGGCTCGGATATACCAAATCGACTCCGTCACGGGGTGCTCTGTTTACGAAATCATGGGAGTACAAATTCGGCGACTACGGCAAGGCCTCATATAGCAAGCCAGCTACCGTGATGAACACCCTCGAGCGGTACCTGGGTTGGGAGACAATGCGTGAATTTCTGCAGACGTATTATGATCGCTGGGCCTTTGACCATCCGACTACGCGAGACATCCAGCAGGTTGCAGAAGATGTTTCCGGTGAGGATCTCGACTGGTTTTTCGA
>JABDKO010000209.1 GCA_013002165.1 Rhodothermales bacterium
TCTCGTTGCCACTGGGCCTCTGAACCGATTCTACTGCACGCTGACGAAACTATCGCCTTTACACTGTCGGCGAGCTTGATATCCAGGTCGCTGAACATCGGCTTTCGAGACACTACGAGCAGACCACCCGTTCCGAATAGCACAGGTATTCGAATTACGAGCAGCGAAGCTTCCAAATCCGTCGCGGTAACTCCGAGAACGCTGTACAGTTGATCTGACTTCTCCACGGAAACGATGCTGACATCGCCGTTCAGTTCTGCGGTCCAGTTCCGCAGCTTGACGCCGGTGATGCCAGTGACACTGGACACCTGCGCGGCAGACTCATGAGATCCAGGGCGAAAAATTTGCACCTGATCCTGCGTCAACACGACCGCAATGCAGTAATCTGAATCAAGACATCCTGAAACTGCCTTTCCAGCTTCTATCATCAATACTGCGAAGTCGGTTTCCGACTCAGCAGCAGATGCAACTGTAGCCAGACATCTGAATAGTTTGGTGGATTCGGACACGATCGCTGAAATCAATCTTGAGGTTGCTGAATATATGACAGACGTACAATAAGTGGCATCACCAGATCTACCGGGTAGTTGTCCTACAGGCGGTATGGTATTGCTCTTACCTGATCTTCTTCCGAGGCTTACGCGAAACCATTGTAAAAATCCATTTATTGCCGTGACGGTCTGGATAGTGGATTATGCGGAACCAGGTTGGCTCGACGTGTCGCAATCTGTTATCAGCAGACGATTACAGCGAATTGATATTTGGACAGGAGAGGTGCAAGTTTGACATGGGGACAGATTATCAAATATGAATGTTGTAATCTGCGATGATTCGATTCTTGTCCGGCAACATTTACGGAATGTTATTCAGCGAATGCCGGATGTCAGCCTTGTTGGTGAAGCTTCAACAGCAGGTCAGTCGCTGGCGATGATGAAGTCACTCAAGCCGGATGTCGCTATCATGGATATCCAGTTTCCGGATGGTAACGGAGTGGATGTTCTCAGAAAGGTAAAAGTCGCGCTGCCTCGACTGAATGTCGTAATGCTTACTAATCATGTCAACGACATGTATAAGCGAGCGTGTTTGCAGGCCGGCGCTGCTGCATTTCTGGACAAGTCACGGGAGTTTGATAGAGTCTCGGAGACTCTCTCGGACCTTGCCCAAGGATAATCCCGACTCAATTAGTTCAGAAGAGAATTGAGTATTTATTGACGAAAAACGCCTGATCATTGTGAGATCAGCGGTCGTGTAGGACTAGTCCTGCAAATCCGGTGCATTGTTTCTCACGACAAGTGCTCGCAAATCCGACAGTGACGTAACGCAGCCGACCTACCTGATCGGGTTTAGAATGCAGTTATATTTTAAGCGTTACAATTAACTAACAGCGAGGCCATATATGTTACGGTACGCCATGATATTCTTTATCGTCGCTGTCGTGTCAGCGGTTCTTGGATTTACAAGTATCGCGGGTGCTGCAGCTGGGATCGCCAAGATTTTATTCTTCGTATTTCTCGTCCTCTTTGTCGTCTCATTGATTGCAAACGGCGTACGAAGCGTCGCATAATCCAGGGTCCCACCAGGACGCTACCCATCAGCAAATCTTTTTGATAACGAAGCAACTATGAGTGATTTAAAAACCGAGACCAGAGAAGAACATCTTAGCGCCGTCAAGCAACAGCTACAGGGTAACTGGGATCAGTTCCGGGGCCGTGTACAGGAAGCATGGGGCGTCCTTACCGATGACGATCTAGATCGGGCCGAAGGTAAAGTTGACCGAATGATCGGCACCATCAAGGAGCGCACCGGTGAGACGCGAGAAGCTATTGCCCAGAAGCTTGAAAAATTAGCAAGCTGGTAACCGGGTAAGAGTTCTACTTTTGACGCCCTGTTAGAGCAGCTGTCATGTCGGTTTCGAAACGAATGGTCAGCGACGGAAGGCGGTTCGGCCGAACATGGCCGAACTGATTGAAGCACGACGGCCCCGTCCCGGATTACCGGGGCGGGGCCGCTGCGTTTTCGAATGTAAACCAGGGATAGTGGTTTGACACATCCTGCAGTCGCGACGTGCTGTTGACAGTCTCGGTTTACTATCGACCTGCGACAGTCTTGACATAAGCGCAATCGAAAACAAGGCCCTCGTGAAATCCGGAAAACGCGGCGGGTCCGCGTGAACTGATCCCGTAGTTCCTATTGATTTGCAAAGGTAAACGCCCGACCCATCCTCACGGCTTCAGCTTTGTCAACGATGGCAACTGGTTCAAGGACTTCGATTTCGTACTCACTGCGATAACGCTCTCCGCCGCCGCCCGAGATGTTAAGGAGGATGACATCATCTCTGTGCACCTCTCCCCGAAAGATCGCCTGTTTGAGCGAAGCCAGTGCTACCGCGCCTGCTGAGAAAGGATCGATACCCTCGGTTTCTTTAAACAGCGTGAATGCCGCGCTGGCATCATCCTTTGCCACCGCGTACGTCGCGCCATGTGACTCCACGAGAGTGTCGAACAGTCCGCCACGAACCGAGTACGCTGGCGATCGATTCAGCAGTACATCCGAATACACGTCCGGATGTATCGCTTCTTTTGCGGGAGTAAGTTCGAACGTACGTTTCTGCCATGCATCGTGGACGAGGCAGAATTCCTCGTTCTGCGAAAGGTGTTGACGAGGCACAGGTCCCTCGGCAAACCCGGCCTGTATTGCTCGCTGAGCCATCTCATGCACGCCGATTGGCCCCGGCCCACCTCCTACTCCCTGGAAATAGTGTTTGGGCATTCCGCCGATGGCTTCGATCGCCGTCAGAATCAACGAGCCGATACCGTCTCTTCGGGCGACGTTGTGTACGCCCCCCTCCCGCCGCCAGCCGCCGACTTCGATAATTTGCGAGGTTACCTCGTTGGCATCGCCGTAGTCACCTCCCTTGATTCCGATGACCTTGACACTCGAAGTAGGATGACCCTGTGGCACCCATATTCGGTCGAGATGCTTTTCAGCTACCACAAGAAGAATCGGAAAGTTGGCCAGACCGCCAAAATGAGCAAATGCCCTTGCAGTATTTCCAGCTGATGAGCAAATCAATCCCGGGACGTTGTGATCCTCGAGGCGCTGCAACGTCGTAACAGCCTCCATGTCTTTGAACGTCGTTGTGGGACAGTTACCGTCGCGCTCGGGCCAGTAGCCGTGAAAAGAAATCCAGAGATTCGGCAGCATCAGTGCTCTGGACAAACCTTCGCTCTGATAGCATATTGAACCGGCATTCAACGCTCCCTGCTTTGTCACGGGCAGCCAGTCAAGCCATCTCCACAAACCGGGTGCATCACGCGGGGTTAGCGTGTTGTCGTACTCGGCGCGAAGAAGCGCCTTGTCGTGATACCGAATTGTGTACTCGTCTTCGATCCGGTCCTGAGTTCCGAGACAACGGAGAAGGTATTTGGACATGCTAAGCGTGTTTGGTGGAAGCCGGGGGACGTCGAATGCCCCCGCCAGGCCTGAATATCTCAGGCATGAATATACATATCGCCAGCCTCAAGGGGCGGTCTCCTCGACGAAAAACACGAAATCAGCATGCTGCTTAACATATTGAACGTTCGAAGAGGCATGCTGGACCTGACGCGGCGCGATCTGGCGACGTGCGTCTTTGAACACGCATTAGTTAGTCCGATTCCATGCATCGGCCAGAATCAACCACTGACCATCGACCTTCTGCCATACTATCAGGTACTTGCCGCCCCACTCCGACTCTGAACCATCCCTGTTTCGGGTCTTGCCTTTATAGTACCCGACATCCCAGGCATGATCTCCAACAATTTCAATGCGCTCCGGCTTCACGGCATGATGAAGGGTCTTGATCTCCGCGGGCAGCGTCCACCTCTTTTCAATCGCTTCCCGTCCCACAATAATATCCGTACCGGGCGGAAGGATCATCCCGTCCTCGGTATAGAAACTGGCAAGGAGTTCGTAGTCTGCATCCATATATGCCTGCGAGAAGGCTTTAATATTCTTGTAGATCGCGGTGAGGTCTGGATCCTGTGCATTTGCCACGGACACAAACGTGAGGACGAAGGCGGTTGTAATAGATAGAATAGTAGATCTCATCTTGGTCGACGCTTTAATTTGTAGGCCGCGGGATCAATCGATTTGGGATAGAAACCTCCAAGGAACTGACATTCGAAAAGAGGTAAACCGATATCATGGTACGTGACGGAACGAACACGTTTGAGGTTTCACATGATCGCAGATTACGCTAATCCGATTCGGCGAGTCGCGTAATATCTTCTGCGGTCGCCGGCCTGAACCTGACCGCCATTCCTCCACCGGGAGCCAGACGAATGTTCATTGACGTTCTGGAATTCACAAGTTGATCGAATCGCCGAAACCCCAGCGGATTACTATCCCAGTGGGCGTCTTTTGAGTCTGCATAGATCTCAGCTACATACTGTCGTCCTTCGTCAAGAAAGTCCAGTTGTGCCCGGAGAACTCTTCCCTCTTCATCCGTGATGCTTCCCAGGAACCATTCATCGCTATCCCAATCTTTGCGAACCACCGAATAATAGTTGCCAATGTCGGCGTGGATGACTCGAGTGTCTTCCCAGTTGACCGGAACGTCCTTTATAAACTGAAACGCCTCAAGATTTTCCAGATAGTTTCTCGGCAGGTCAGAAGCCATTTGCAAAGGACTGTAGATTGTCACATACAATGCCAGCTGCTTTGCCAGCGTAGTCTGAACACTATTCTCGGGTTCATCTTCCGACGGGACGAGTTGGAACGTTCCCGGAGTAAAATCCATCGGACCTGCGAGCAGTCTGGTAAACGGAAGTATCAGCGTATGATCGGGTCCGTTTCCACTTCCCCATGAAGAGCTGTATTCCTGCCCGCGGGCTCCTTCGCGGGTTAGCATGTTCGGATATGTCCGACGAATTCCTGTAGGTTTTATGGGCTCGTGGACATTGATCATGACATTGTGTCGAGCAGCAGCTTCGACAACGTCGCGATAGTGTTCGACCATGTACTGTCCATGATGCGTCTCCCTGCGAATCGATCCTTTTTCATCTACACGATCAATGTCTCTTCCATGCGCCACGTATCCGGTTTTAACGGTATTGACTCCAAGGCTGTTATAGTATGCGAACGCATCGTCCATCTGTTCGACGTAGTTCGTGACAGCACCACCTGTTTCATGGTGACCGATGAGACGAACGCCTTTCGATGCAGCATAAGCCGTCACATCATCGATGTCGAAATCGGGATACGGTGTAGTGAACAGAAACTGATCACCGTTCGCAACCCAATCACCATCCCATCCGACATTCCATCCTTCGACAAGCACTCCATCGAATCCGTGCTCGGCAGCGAAGTCGATATATTCCTTCGTGTGTTCGGTAGTGGCTCCGTGGTCCGGACCCGAACTCCAGGATGATACTCCAAGATGCATTTCCCACCAGATTCCGATGTACTTGGCGGGGTGGATCCACGACGTATCTGCCAGCTTGTTGGGTTCATTCAGATTTAGGATGAGATACGATGTTACGAGATCCCCTGCCGTGTCGCCAACCTGAATAGTGCGCCACGGTGACATCATCGGCGTTTCAGTAAACACCTTGGTACCATCCGACCACGGTACGAGGTCGACCTCGAGGACATTTCCCTTCTTGCGGCGAAGAGTCATGCTTGAATAGTCAGTGAGCGCCGCTTCGTGAATGCTGATGAATGTACCGTTCCCGGTCTCCATTGTCAGAGGAGTGTGCGTGTAATTAGCAGCGTCATCGAGTAGCGATTTCTCGTACAGGTACTCGTAGCGGTTGGATTGATACGCTTCGATCCACCAGGCCGTCGGATTCCCCTCAATAGCAAACTCCGCCTTTTCATCAATGATGACGATGTCGGAGATGTTCGACTGGTCCGGTATCTCGTATCGGAAGCCGAGGCCATCGTCGTAGACTCTAAATACAACGGAGAAATGAATCACATCACGTGACCCTGCAGTCGCGTTAATCCGCAACTCGTTGTAGTTGTTCTGGATGTATCGTTTCTCTCCCCACACCTGCTCCCATGTTTCATCGTAAGAGTTACGATCGGTGCTGGCGATGTTCAAATCTTTTGCGAGCGAGATCCGACCGTCAAGCTCGATGCCCAGTCGCGATGTGTTGATCAGAGGCACCCCCAATCTATCAACGGAGTAGTACAGCAATCCCTTTTCGACGGATACCGTAACCGCAAGGATATCGTCCGGGGATTGAATTGAGTGTTCCTGAGCCTGCGCTGTCTGCAGTGTGAGCACGAGCAGCACA
>JABDKO010000262.1 GCA_013002165.1 Rhodothermales bacterium
ATCAGTTTGATTTTGAAAGTGGCGCCCGTCTGGGTGTCTCTATTGGCCTGCAAAAAAGGGATGAAACGAACCCGGAGCAGGAATACCAGACAACGTCGGGTGGCGGTCGACTGGAAGCCTGTGAGCTGACGTCATTTGATTCCAACGCGTTGCCCACTGTCATTGACCCTAACGATAGTGGTCGCTGTCATAATTCCGGAGGCGTTCGTAATACCCAGATTCAAGGTTTGATTGACGCTAACCCGAACTATAGCTCGGTCGCCGATATTCCTTTCGCCTATATTCCGCGGGATCATCGATATCGTCAGAACACGACGGATGATGAACGAGAGGCGATCTTTGGAGCGATTCAGTTGCAACCTAATGATCGCCTCGATGTCATGATAGATTTTCAGTATTCCGAACGAGATCAACGGGAACTGCGCAAGGACCTGCAATTCGGAACCACGCAGGAATATCTGTCCGCGCTTACGTCGAATCCGGCGACCGGCGTAGTCTATTCTTCAATTTCTGAAACTAATGTCTATTCTTACACAACTGATTTTCAGCGACTTGAAGAATACGAAGGATACGGTATCAATTTTGATTACGCGCTGACTGACTCCTTAAGTTTGCGCGTTGATTACGCCAATTCTGAGACGGCTCGAACCGAGACTGATACAGAGCTGCGGCTGGGAGCTACTGATAATAATATTCTCGGCGGTAACGGCGATGATTTCACCGTTCAATTAGATGTAAACCGGGATCCAGGTGCTGCAATTGCTACTATTCTTGATGACGGTGGCAATGGCTTCGAAGTTACTGACCCAAGCTACTACAATGCAAGAAATCGTGGTCGAATCCGGGCACGCCAGGTTATTCGTGACAATACGCTGGATGCCTTGCGCGCGGATCTGGTCTGGAGGCGAGATTCGGGTGCAATACACACTGTGAAAGCGGGTGCGCGATCCTCCAGCATGGAATATTTCACGCGGGGAGGGTTGAGAAATGCTCCTGGTGAAAGCTTGTTTGAGGACGAGGACCTGGTAACACCCAATGGCGGTGCCGTCAACGCTGTGACGGATGCCGTACTGAGCAGGGTGCTGGCCTGTGCCGATCAGAGCTTCCCTGAATCGAGTTTCCTGTCAAATGTCAGGAACGGGGAACTCATAACCAATGCCAACAGCGGTACGGCAGTCAGCGCGTTTGCTACCTTTGACTATCAATGTGCTGCCAACGAGTGGTTAGCCTATTACGGTGGTTTGTCCGGAATACAGTTCCAAAATGGCATTACTTCTGGAACCAACGATGTGACTGAAGAGACGCTGGCATATTTTGTTCAAGCGGACTTTGAAACAGAATTTTCCGGCTTTCCGGTAAGAGGTAATTTCGGAGTCCGTGTTGTCGATACCGATATCACCTCGGTCGGCTACCGACGACCGATCACCGTAGAACAGGATCAAGATGGTTTTTTTGTTTCAGAAGATCCAAATGGTGCATTCGAAACCGACACACAAAAAAGCGACTACCAGGAGGTTCTCCCGAGCTTAACGGTTATCGTAGACCTGGATGATGACTTGATCCTGCGAAGCGGAATCTTTAGAGGAATGTCTCGCCCGGATCCTAACGCCTATGGTAATGGTCGTGTGATCGACGATAATTCCGACGATTCGATTGGATATTCTTCGCTGGCTGAAGCAGTCAATGGGATCGAGGCTACCGGCAACCCCTACCTGAAACCGATCTTGTCGACTAACCTTGATCTGGGTCTGGAGTGGTATCCAAACGCAGATACCATGGTTGCCGGTGCGATCTATTGGAAGGAATTCAATGGTGGGTTTGAGAACGTTGCGCAGCTAGAGTCTTTCGACCTTGATGGCAACCAGGTCCAGGGGTTGATTGAGACCACACAGATAAGCAATAGAGACAGTACGATCAAGGGCTTCGAGCTCTCGCTGTCGCACTCGTTTGATTACTTGCCCGGGTTTTGGAGTGGGTTCGGCGGAAAGTTCAGCTACAACTATGCTGACTCTGACTTCGAGTATGAAGACCAGAATGGCGGTGATGGTGTGAGCGTAGACGTTAATCAGGCAGGGGAGGTCACGTCGACGCCTTTGATTGGTATTCTCCCACCGGCCAACCTCTTTGGTCTGTCCAAACACGTGAGCTCGACGCAACTGTACTGGGACAGCGAAAAATGGAACGTCCAGGCGCTCTTCAAGACGCGATCTAATTACTTTCAGCAGTACACGCGAGATACTCAAGGTCGGGTTCGCTACACGGATGACAATGACAGGTTGGACCTGAAAGTGCGATACAGGCTGTTCGATAATGTTGACTTGAATCTGGAAGCCAAGAACATTCTAGATGAACCGCGTATCGACTACCGTGCCGTTCAGGGCAATGTTCTTCAGGCTCTCTCGTATGGGCCGCGCTATTTCCTCGGTGTAAGGGTCAAGCTCTAGATAACGGCGTTTATGCTGCCCTGAGTTGATGGGTAAGGTACGGGGCATTGTCTACCGTACCTTGCCCACCCATTTGATCAGGGTCGAAGCAACATGAAGCACCGAAAACAGACTATAAAGTACCTGTTGCTCGTCCCAGCACTAGCGGTGCTCGCGAGCTGTGGTGGTGGCAGTAGTGGATCCGCACCTGTCACACCTGTCGCGCCTGTCACACCAGTCACTCCCACAGTCTCTCTATCCGCAACCTTCGTTAAGAGTGTGGTGACAGGTGGAAGCTGTGAGATTTTTGACATTGCCGCAAATGGATCCGTCGGCACGGAGGTGCTGGCATCAGCGACAACGAATTCATCCGGGGTTGCTGATCTTGCCGATGTGCCTCTCGAAGGCGCAGCGCTTATTTCCTGTAGCGGTGGCTCCTATGTTGATGAGGCGACAGGAGCGGCGTTGACGCCTTCTACTATGCGGGCTGTCATTGACACTGATACCAATATCAGACCGGTCATCTCTCCACTGACCGAGATCTCGGTGCAGGCCGCCGAGGCAGATAGTTCGGGCATCTTGACTGCGCTAACGACGCACAATTTCGACAATGACCTGGGCAT
>JABDKO010000279.1 GCA_013002165.1 Rhodothermales bacterium
GAGTATACCCTTGCGAAAAACAATGTCAATAGATTATCGGACGAAAGTTCTGTACTTGTGAACATGATCTTGTGTGGTGCGTCTGATTTTTGTTGTTGATGTGATCGGTGCAGTATCGGTGCAGCTGTTGTTATCCCCATGTCGTTCTATCTCAAATCGAAGCTTCTTCGATTGATGGCTGAGTAGCTTAGCTGCTTGTGGTGGCGAGAACACCGTACTACATGACTTTGTTCTAATGCAGCAGGCGATTGAAACCCGTTATCTACTGTTGTCTCACTCATTCATCAACAGAATCTGTTGCGGCGTGTGTCGCATTGGCTGACGAGTACAGAGCAATCTGGCAGCTTGAAGAGGCTTTCCAATACTCTGTTTTGACGATGATGTCTTGACCTGGTCGCCCAAAAAAGCACTTAACCAGTATTTTTACGGGATTTCAATGCTTGTCGACACGGTTAGCGACAGGGCTGCCTATCTGCTTCCAGCAGCCAGCCGTTGCAGTGTCTGAACAGAAGTGCTACCAGGATACAGGGTGTCTGTCGCCAGCATGGCCATACCTTCGCAGCGAAATTCGTTCCAGTATTGCACCATGTGGGCTCGTTTGTTTGGAATCCAGTTCGATACTCGGATGGAGCTGGAGGCAACATTGGAGTGGCGTTGCCTGCGCAGCGCATTGGCAAGTCTCGTTGATTACGTTCGGATCGGCAGAAATGCGAGTGATGGTCGTTTTACATCTATTCATCCGCCGACGTGTAATGCGTAGCGTTCGGTAAAATTCCTTGCACAGTTCGCAGGTTGTCCGTGAAGTGGTTCTGAATATCGAGCCACTCATGCAGTTAGGCGGTGCTGCAGATCAAGCCCAAGCCCATGCCCAGGCCTCTGTGCGCAATGCTATCGGCTGTCTTAAAGATGCGGCATTGTCGACGGATACGACTCTCACCTTGATCCGCATTAGTGCCCATGGACTATTGCTCACAAAGCATTTGGACAGTTATTTTGATGTGTTCATAGCGTGAACTCATAGCGTTATCTTTTTCATTTGTTGAGGAGAATAGATGTGGATTCTCTTTGCAATGTCTAATCATTCACACAAGGTATATGAGATCAGGCGATCGCTTTTGAAGCGAAGAAACGAAGTCTCGCAACTCCATCCAGGGTGCACGGGTTGCAATATTGCGGATCAAGTTATGGATTTCATGATCTCTGAGCTGTGTCTCATAACAATTTATGAAATTGTCCTTCACGTCTCGTTTATGAGTTTGAAAGCAGATTACATTGCATGCTGTGAATTTTATCTAATAGCCGCATCTGCAATGCCAATGTTTTATGGAGGCCAATTGTAGCTATGTGGCAAGTGCATTTATTGTCTAGTACTCGATGCGTATATAGCTGCGTAAAGGCTTTCTTGCGTCGACAGACCAACGGATGAAGTGTTTGACTATGTGGTGTATTTAGATGAACAGATCGTGATGTATCCTGCAAGCGCAGTGTTCAGTGATTCTGTCACCTGTGTTCCGACATCGATCTGCGCATCACTCGTGGTGTGCCGCCATCGGTCATTGCGTCTGCAGAATCATTCTCTGACATCGACTTTATCCATCAGATTCCCCAAAAACGTTCTGTTATCAGATTTTATATCGATGACCAGCACTGTCCTGGCTCAAATTGGAGTAGCAAAAGTATGAATAACGCCAACAAGAAATCACATTCTCACGTGGTGGCTGCTCTCTTGATCGGGTTTGGAAGTTATGTGCTGGCAAGTCCGTCATTCGCTGAGGAAACCTTATCGATACCGGTATGGGCGGATATATTCAATCCTACTGGTTCTATTAAGGATGCCGTTGATAGTAGTGGGTTTTCTGCTAGCAACGGTGTCGCTGATTACGTGGATTTGTATGGTGCGGTGGATGCGGTGTTTGCCGGGGATAACCTCTCGAATTCAGTAGCGACAGATATGTCGGTGGGTTACGGGAGCAGTGAGTTGCCCTACACGGTGGTTGCCAACGACACGGTTTCAGCGGGGCATGATGTAGGCAATGGATTCGTCATGGCATCGATCGATTCGATGGGTGACCTGGTGTTGTATGGCGGTGTGGAACGACTGGGCACATCTTCTGGCAGCAGCTATATCGAATTTGAATTCACTCAAGGCCTGGTGCAGGCGGTCGCAGTTGAGACAGCGCTGCGCGGTGAGCGCTCGGTTGATGACCTGCTGGTGCGACTGGACTTGACCGATGGCACCGTATCCGGCGCAGAAATACAACGCTGGAACAGCGAGAGTTACTACGAAACCGTTACCTCGATACAGATCACCAGCGGCGCCGCTTGCAGTGGTGATCTGCTAACTCACCTGGTCTGTGATCCATCGCTTGCTACTGGCGAGCATGACTATCAAACCAGTTTTGAACCGTGGACCGAAGGATGGGATCTTTCGGGCAGTCCCATTTCAGTTCCAGCACCCAACGCGGTGGTGGAATTTGCCGTAAACGTCGGACAGTCACTCGGTGTGAGTCCGGACTTCACCAGCATCATCGTACGCACTCCCCAGGACCTGATCCTCGACGGTTTTCGTCATATGGGGCATTGGGCGCAACTCAACGAAGCGTCCAACTAGGAGAACGCAGCTTATGAAATTAAAAACAAGAACAGGTTTGCGTCAGATACGGAAGGCGGTTGCGCTACTGGCACTGACCGGTGTGTTTGGCTCCCCACAGATGATCGCCGATGATTCGGGCGTTGCGGATGTAATGGACAACCTGGGTTGTCTCCAGGATGAATCGGATTTCAGTCTCAACTGTACGGCGAACGACATACAGATTATGGGCGTACAGAACCTGACGATTCTGGATGACGGCTGCTTGTACCCGGGTGATACCGTTACATTCTCCGCTAACTACGAGATTTCCCTGTCGGGTGACAAGGCACGTCACGATGTAGGAATCTGGTTCTCCCAGGACGGGGATCCAAATGGCCAGGGCGCTTTTTCGGGAACCTGCTCCGCGGCTACGCTGGGCTATATCCCGCCTTCGCTGGATCTTGATGGTACTGGTGACAGTCTGCCTGGTGCTAACGGTGAATCGAATATCCAGGACACCTGTGGTGATATCGATGCTGATAATAATCCGCTTTTTCCGTCGATTACCCTCACCGTTGCCTGCGTAGACAACGATGGCGATGGCCAGCTTGACCTGCCTGCGTGCACAAGTTGGCGGCAAAAAGGTTCCAATGAACTTTGTACGTCTCCTGAGCAGACCTTGCCCGGTTCGCCATCAAAGTGCGGTTGCGATACCGAATTTGGCGTGGCCATTCCCGTGCCCGGGCAAATTGCATCGATCAATGTGGTTACCGTGGATGCCAATGGTGAGACGGTGTCGGATGATTCCGGCTTTTTCGATTTCGAACTGACAGGGCCGGACCTTGACCTGCCTGAGTACCTGATTGCCAATAACATCGATGTAACAGCTACAAGTTCCGGACTCGATGCAGGTATATACAACCTTATTCAAGCACCAAACGTTGACTGGGAACTGATCAGTGCCGACTGCACCAGTGAGCAGGGCCAGGCTGACCAGGATCTGATAGCCACCGGTGGTAACGTGACTGTTGGTAATGGTGAGTTACTGAATTGTACATTCATCAACCAGGTGATAGCTGCAGACTCCAGTGAACTAGCAACCGCGAATGATACAGGTACGTCAGAAACTCCGAACGATGAGTCCCTGGCAACTACAGGTACGGATGAATCCAACTCTCTGCCGGGTGCAGTGGCAGATGCAGATGTTAGTGACGCTGACGCGGCTTCAGGTTCTGATCCGACAGCAGTGGTGGAAGAAGAGGTCGCTTATATCGTTCGCTTTAAGCCGGGCCTTGCTGCTATCAATCGAAAGTCTGCGATGTCAACGAATGGTGGCAAGAATAGCAAGTCAATTGCCAAGCTGGATATGGAAGTGGTTCGCTTCCCCGCAAGTTCACACGCCGGTAAAGCTGCGGCCATGGCAAAGAATCCGAACGTTGTGCGTATCGAGCTGGATCGAACGCGCGCTATTGCTTCAATACCGAATGATACTGATTTCTCACAGCAATGGTCTTTGCCGAAGATTGGCTGGGACCAGGCTTATGGCGTAATTGCCCCAGCCGGAACGGCGACTGTTGCGGTACTCGATACTGGCATCGATGGGACACACCCGGATCTTGTTGCCAACATTATTCCTGGCACCTCCATTCTCGATGGTTCCAACGGTCTCACTGATTCCAACGGTCACGGCACCAGCCTCGCCGGCATCGTCGCCGCCGAGACCAGTAACTC
>JABDKO010000011.1 GCA_013002165.1 Rhodothermales bacterium
ACTCGGAAATCAGTGAACACATGGGGCACGGCGTTTTGGTCAAGTTCTTGACGGGTAGGTACCATAGTCCGAAAGAAGAGACTCGAATATTCATGTTCTCAGACATGAAGGCTTCGACTCGCATTGCAGAGCAACTTGGCCATGGCCGCTACTTTGAATTGCTTCGGGCCTACTACCAGGATCTGTCGCCCGGTATCATGTCCAACGCTGGGGAAATATACCAGTACGTGGGGGATGAAGTCGTTGTCTCGTGGCCAGTTGAGTCCGGATTGCGAGACAACAATTGCATCGGCTGTTTCTTTGCAATGAAAGCGGACCTGCTGGCGAAGGCTGAGTGGTATAGACGGGAATTTGGAGTAGCGCCGGATTTTAAGGCGGGGCTTCACATTGGCAATGTCACTACAGGTGAAATTGGTGCACTAAAGAAAGAGATCATATTCACGGGAGACATCCTCAATGCAACAGCGCGAATCCAGGGTTTGTGTAACAAGCATGAGGTGGATCTTCTTGTTTCAGGAGATCTCTTGAGTCGGCTCGAGTTGGACACGGGAGTCGAAGTTGAGAGTCTCGGTCAGTGTGAGCTTCGTGGAAAGACGAAGAGGGTTGAGCTTCACACTATCAAGTCGCTCGAAGTTGGTTAAGACTGTCTCCACGCCGCGCAACTGCGGTGTACTCTTTACCGACCTTGGGCCAGCAACCGGCAATTGACTTTACGTCGTCCGCACTCGTACTTGATCCAAACCTCGTGCCGCCCAACGCGGCAGAACCGGACACCGTTAGCTGGTTAGTCAACGCTTCTTGCTTCCCCGCTTCTTCGAGGACTGCTCGATCCACTCCGACAACGAGGCTTCGGTTATCTCGTCGGACGCTACCATTTCGATCATCGTTACTGTTTCCGCCTCGACCGGCACAAACGAGAATCCGTTCATAAACAGAAACGCACGAATCAATAGAACGCCAGTTCGCTTGTTGCCATCAACGAACGGATGATTTCTGCACAGTCCGTAGCAATAACCCGCGGCTAGATCAAAGAGCGAAACGTCTTCTTCGTAACCAAAGATTTGCTGGGGTCGGGCAATGGCACTTTCAAGAAGTCCTTTATCTCGTAGTCCGCTTTTACCCCCGAATAAACCGAGGGTCTCAGCATGCAGGACCATTGCCTGAGTAACCGTAAGCCAGGTCGGCTCGCGACGGCGCCTGCTCATTGTGCAAGCTTCTTGAATGCGTTTCTATGTGAGCGCATAAATTCGCGACTGTCCTCCAGGGCCTCGTCAAAATCGGGGTCGTAGATCGATATGCTAATCCCCTCCGGTGTCGACGTAACGAAAACCTGGTCGCCCTCTTCAATGGCCAGACTCTCAGCAATTGACTTTGAGAGTATGAGCCCAACAGAGCCACCGAAACGTCTGATTTTGAGTACTTCAGTCATAGCATATTTAAGATTATGATATCCGTTCTACGTATCGACCCTTAAATAGTTCAACATTAGTTCAATACGAGTTATTCTAACCAGCTAACCCCCGGTTGCGGACCCTGTCCTGAACGAAATGAAGGAGACCACGCGCTTCAACTTGCACTGTGACCGGCCATTCGCCCTTCTTAAGGTAGTACCCGTCCGCGTGGACGGCAGAACCGGACATCGTTGTATGGCGCGTGCGCGACTGACACGGGCCAGTCCGAATCAGCGATGTTCGAACATGCCTTGTTCCTTCGTGCGTTTTCCGCCGAGACGTTGACTTGTGTACTAATGCTTGTTTATGCGTGTCGCCACAGTGGGACACGATTCGTAGATTGGAGATGCGAAGCTCGCCGAAGAAGCTACTCCCACCATTCTCGACTCAATATGAAGTCCCTCATCCTTGTTGTCCTCTTGCTGACCGCAGCGTCGGTCAACGCCCAATCTCACCTGGTCACGGATCGAGTCGTTGAGGATCCGGAAGTTGTTGATACTGAGTATCCACCGGCGATGATGTCGCTCAGACTCGATAGCGAGGGTAATCGCCTCAATGGCCTCATCTACCTCGCAGATGGCCCGGGTCCGCACCCGGTTGTTCTGTTACTTCATGGTTTTCCTGGAAACGAGAAGAATCTTGATCTTGCTCAAGCTATGCGACGATCGGGAGTGAACGTTGTGTTCTTTCACTACCGCGGTAGCTGGGGTAGCGGCGGTACATTTGGCTTTGCCAATGCGATTGACGACGTCGCCAATGTTCTTGCTACCGTCAGGGATACTACATGGGCCCGTGAACATCGATCAGATCCAAACAATGTCGGCATCGTGGGCCACAGTTTTGGAAGTTTTCTGGGGGCGAAAACAGTGGAAGGTGACAATAGCGTTGCATGTCTTGCATATTTAGACGGCTGGGACGTCGGAGCTAACGCTATCAGCATGCGCGACGACGAAGAATTGTACAGCAACGTGCTCGAGCGCTGGCAAGAAGGGCAATTCGGCGAGGGCGGCCCCTTGCAGGGTGATGCAATGAGCGCACTGGCTGAGATTGTCGGAGAGGCGGAGTCCTATTCGTTTGACCATTTGGCTCCTTCAATCGCTCAGATACCTCTACTAATCATCTCCGCCACCCGGGCACAGGGAAGGTATCATGACTCTCGTGTAATGGCTCTTCAAAATGCTGGAGCTGAGCATCTCACTGAGATTCTTTTGGATGATGATCACTCGTTTTCGACACACAGGATCGAATTGGCACAATTGCTTGTTGATTGGATGAGTAATTCATGCTGGAACTAGGTCTCGTTCGTTATGACGCGATCTCTCACGACTGCGTTCAAGACGGCCACGGCCACTCAGGACATCAGCGCCGTATAACCCCCGGCTGCTACCGTCCACGCGAATCAAACTGCACTTTGACCGGCCATTCCTCCTCTTGAGTTAGCACCCACACACGCCGCCCCAAGGTGGCAGAACCGGACACCGTTAGACAGCACGAAGAGCCCGACCGCGGGCAGGATATTTCGAGGGCATGGGTAGTACCGTGACAGGTACAAGTAAGTGCCCGGCATCGTCAACCAGTATTTCCAGGAGAATCAAATGAAAAAGAAAACACCAGGTTTGGCGAGTGCACTTTGCCTGTTCTTAATTGCTTGTCAGCCAAAAGTCGACTATACAGAGGAAGGACCCACGGTGAGTGCTCAGGACTTCTTAGCGATAGAAGGTGATTGGGTCGGCACGTTGACCTACACCGATTACAGCAGTGGGATGCCTACCGTGATTGCGGCCAATGCGAGCGTTACGCTTACTTCTGATAACAGAATCGACTACACAATTTCTTATCCAGATGAGCCATGGGAAGATAGTAAGTCGACCATGACCATTTCCAGGGACGGGCGTCTATTGGATGGTCAGGTCGTTTCGGAGCGCGTGACTGCCGAGGACGGAACCTTGATAGTAACAACACAATACCGAGGCGAAGACGATAATCGGCCAGCGGATATTCGTCAGACCTACGGTCTAGGCAAAATGAGTTTTTATATTCGCAAAGACGTACAATTTGATGACAGCGACACCTACCTGCTCCGCAACACGTATGCATTTACCCGCTAGCCCTTCTCAAGTAAGCACCCACACAACCTGCCCACGTGGCGGCAGAACCGGACACCGGTCATAAACGCATGCTCAGCCCCCTTTACCATAACACCTGAAAACGTCTACTCAGATGGTACGGACAGGTGTCGGTCAAAGTATTCGATCATCTTGCCAAACAGGTAGTGATCGTAATGCCGCTCACGGCTCCATCCATGCGTCGCACCCGGTGCAAACGCAAAGTCGAAGTCCTTGCCCTGTTTGATCAGCTCTTCTGCTAGCACGGCCGTCGTCTTGAACGGTACCACATGGTCCTGCATGCCGTGGATGAACAGAAGTTTATCCTCCAGATTCGCTGCATAGTTCAGGGCTTTTCTTTCGAAGATCTCCGGGTGCGTCCGGGGGCTACGAACAATCGCGACGTCGTCGGTGCCAAAGAACACCGGGTCAACAGCCGCCGCTGCAGCAACACCCACCTGGAATAAACCCGGCTTCATCAACAGCGAATAAACGGACAGTGTGCCACCGTAACTGCTGCCCCAGATGCCGATGCGATCGGGATCGACATAGGCCAGTGACTCCATGTAGGCAACGGCACTCGCATAATCCTCGATGTCCTTGTCGGCAAATCCCAGCAGGAACTCTTCACGGAATGCCCGGCCATAGCCGTTGCTACCACGTGAATCCACCTGCACAACGATATATCCCTTCTTGACTAACAGTTGCTGTATGAGGCTGTAATTACCAGCCCAGCGGTTCTTCGCCGTATTCGAATACACGGGCCCGAACAGCACCGGATACTTCGTGCCCGGCTGCATGTTGGTAGGCTTCAGAATCCGGGCATGCAGCGTGTAGTCATCTACAAGACTGGGGAACCTAACGTATTCCGCAGCCGCCCAGGTTCGCTCCGTGAAGGCGGGCAACGGCGAGCGGGTTACTGGTGTTGCGTCACCACCCTCGCTACTTACTACGTAAAGCTCGGTCGGTGACGTGTCGTTGCTGTGCATGAACGCCAGGTGCCGGCCATCTGGTGATGGGTAGCCGCTGTTTCGGCCCGCAAGACGCGTAACCTGCTCGGGATCGCCACCGGACATAGTCAGGCGATACACGTGTTGTTCGTACGGATTAACGCCATTGCCTGCATAAAACAGCGCATCACCACCAATAATCGGGGCGGACAGCACATCGTAGGACGGAGCCGTCAGGAGCTGCGGACGATCGATAGACGGTGAGGCATCGATCGTATAAAGGCCGTAGCGATCACCCATGTCACTTAAGAACACCACGTTCTCACCATCCGTATGCCATGTAGATGCAAACGATGTGTACATGCGGCTCTCTCGAACACCTTGCCAGATCTCGCGCGGTTGGCTTTCTCCGGGTGCAACGACGAACAACGTGCGTTCAACTGCCGTGTCAGATGCGGTATCAACCAGCAGAGCACCGCCCGGTGACCAGTTGAAGTCGACGACCTGGTTGGCGTCCGGATCTGGCAAATCGAGAAACGTAATGTCACCGCTTTGTACATCGAGTAGGCCAACCCTGCGAATCTCGTTTGGATCGCCAGGGTAACCTCGGCGTACCTCATTTGGGTTGGTTTCGGTGGCGAGGTAATCCGGGAACGGTACCTTGCGCATCTCGCGTCGGTCAACGACGTGAACCGCGATTGTCTTGCCATCCGGCGACCACTTGTACGTAGGCCCACTCCAGATGCCTGGACCGATTTCGCGTTCCGGTCGGCTGTAGCGCCCCTTCCCTAAACTCGAGAGGCTGGCGATGCCGATGTCGGTGAGCTGCCGATTCTGTTTGGAGCGGAAGTCAGCAAGCCACAGGTCACCGTTCCGTATATACGCCGCCTGGTTGCCGCCTGGCGATATCGACAGGTTACGTGCGCCTGCCTCGACGGGCATAAACTGGACATCGTCTCCCTGGCTCAGCGATGTCTGCCATAGGTTGTTACCGCGCAGGCTGACAATTGTGGTCGCGTCGGTCCATACGATATCGCGCACTGACACGGATGCCGTATTGGAACGGAGGCGCACCTCCTTCCCGTCGCTTGTGGATACCCAGAGGCCACGCCCAGGTTTTCCTGGTTCACTCCAGGAAAAGGCAAAGTGCTCGCTGTTCGGTGCCCATGCAGGCCGGGATGGGGTCGTTCCCGTCAGTTTTGGCGTTGCGAACAGGTCATCAAGAGTGAGCTCATCTTCCTGTGCTGTGACTGTTGCGGGCATCGCCGTCAATAAGCCTGCCACTACCCATGTTCGCCAAAGAGAGACCTGTTGCATGTGTTCGTCTTAGAAACTGTCTGGAAGTCATCCGAAAAATGTTCGGAGCAAGATAACAAGACTCACCAGCAGATCACCAGCTAAAACTGGTTGTAGGCGTAATTAGGCACGCCAGGGCTTTTCGTCGCGAGGACCAGGCAACGTTTAGCGTCGAAACGACTGAGCTTGAGTTTATTGGCTCCGTATACTGCCCGGTTATGACTGGCCGGGCGATCAACCTGCGATTGACTTTACGTCTTCCCTACCCGTAATTGACCAGAACCTTGTGCCGTTCAAGGCGGCAGAACCGGACACCGTTAAACGGCTTAGTCTACAAAACAAGATTAGGATTTCATGGGTCTAGTCCACATTGTCTTTGGACCTCAGGGTGCAGGAAAGTCGACCTACGCCCGTCGCCTCGCCACTGAGAATCGAGCAATTCATTTCTCAATCGACAGTTGGATGATTGAACTATTTGGACCGGACATGCCACAGCCGTTGGACTTCAGGTGGATAATGGATCGTGTAAAGCGCTGCGAACAACGCATCTGGGTTACAGCATCGGACGTCGCAAAGACTGGCGGTAGTGTCGTATTAGACCTGGGCTTCATGAAACGCGAAAACCGATCAGAGTTTGTTGAGTTGTCTCATACTTGCTCGCTACCAACGCAATTGCACTTCGTTGATGCACCACATGACATCCGAAAGAAACGGGTTCTAAAACGAAACTCGGAGCGAGGTGATACCTTTTCCTTCGAGGTAACCTCACCCATGTTTGACTTCATGGAAAAACAGTTTGAGTACCCGACAGACGATGAACTTGCTATGTCAATCGTATTCGACTTAGCGCAACTACAATGACGGGTGAGAATACGTGTGCGATGCCGTATTAAATCATTATAACCCCTTGTTGCCACCGGCCCCAGGCAAGCAA
>JABDKO010000054.1 GCA_013002165.1 Rhodothermales bacterium
GATGGGGACATCGGCCGAGTGGAGCCCGACGTTACGCTTGTCAATTCGGTGATCGGCAATGATTTGCAAGTCACCGTATCTTCAGATCCGGATGAGTTGGATGTAGTCGATGTACCTGATGTCGCCGACGCCCCTGGAGGCTCTGTATCGGATGTCGCAGATGAAAGCGAATCCACGCCAACTGAGGTACCCAAGGAGGAGGGGGATATGGTGGTCATCGAGGAAAACGATGCCGTACCGCTGGACAGTGACGATGATGTGGTCAATGGCGCTGCGCCGACAGAAGGACTGATCAGGCGCTGGACCAGAAAGATCGTGTCCTGGGTTAGGCGAGTGTTCACGTTCAGGCGCCGGTGATGTGTTCGATTGCCAGCCGCCGTTGTGCGGCGTGGCAACTGCTACCATATCCACGCATACGGATGTGCAAGTACGGTCTGTTTTCAAAGATCCAGTGGACTTGTCACGCTGATGCCGCGACAATTGAGTACGTGCGTGTAGATCGTGGTTGTCGAGACATTGGCATGACCCAGAAACTCCTGCACCGTGCGAATGTCCTGATTGGATTCCAGCAGGTGAGTGGCGAAGCTGTGGCGAAAGGAATGAAAGCCAACCCGCTTTCGGATACCGCTTCGCTCTGCTGCTTTCTTCACTGCCCTTTGAAGTCCGCTTTCATGCATATGATGGCGGCGGGCAATTCCTGATCTTGGGTCGACAGAGAGCCGGCTGGATGGGTAAAGAAACGGCCACCGTAATTCTTTGGCCGCGTTCGGGTATTTCTATATTGCCGACAATTAAATATCGCGCAGAAAGCTAACAACACGTTGAACCTGTCAACTTGACTCAGACTCTCCCTGCGCTGTAGCTTCGGTGGGTCTGTGTCAAGTCGCAGGTTAACGCTGGATTCTAGACGTCGAATGCGTCTGCACATTGAATGGACCTTACAGACACGTTTTACTACAAAAAATTTGAAAGGGACGTAAAACCTTGACTTTGATCGTATCTCAATCAATAGAAATCTCTGCTACGGCCGAGGCCGTATGGAGCATTATTTCAGACATTCATAACGCAGAAAGTGTGATTTCAGGAATCAAGGAAATCCATGTTCTAGAGGAATCTGACGGTCCGACCATTGCCGGATTGAAGTGGAAAGAGACTCGCGAGTGGATGGGAAAAGATGCTGTGGAGGTCATGTGGATTACCGACGCGAATGCCCCGTCTTTTTACGAAACTCGCGCCGAGAGCCATGGCTCCATATATCAATCGAGAATGGAGCTTGAGCCGATACCAACCGGCACTCGCCTGACCATGCATTTCCACTGTCAGCCAGCAACTACCAGTGCTAAGATCATGTGGATTTTGACAGGATGGATGGCAAAGAAGTCACTTTCCAAAGTTATCGATCAAGATCTGAAAGACGTGAAAATCGCGGTCGAAAATGTGTCTTGAGAATTCCGCCGTGACACTCAGTGATTGATCTTCATTGTGTCTAAGCTCCCGAATAATTCAATCTAACCCAGGTATCAAGTACGAAAAAGGGGTGGAAAATTAGACATCTATACGTACAATGTATGTATGAAAGGCTTACTATTTGACTGGGACCTTAAAAAGGATAAGGCCAACGTCAGAAAACATGGTGTGTCCTTTGATGATGCGCAAGCCGCTTTTTATGATGAAACAGCTGTTGTGTTTCATGACCCAGATCATTCGGATGATGAAGATAGAATTATTCTTCTTGGTCTAAGTCTACGCAAAGGTGTTCTTGTAGTTTGTCATTGTGTCAGGGAGAACGATACAGTCATTCGAATCATCTCCGCGAGATGTGCCGATAAAGAAGAAGAAAGAGACTACTGGGAAATACGCAAATGAGAGACCAATACGACTTCAAAGAGATGAAGGGCCGCAAAAACCCTTACACGAAAAATTTAAAGCAACCGGTAACAATGCGCCTAGACAAGGATACGGTTGCTTACTTCAAATCATTGGCTGAGCAATTAGGAATCCCGTATCAAAGTTTAATTAATCTCTAC
>JABDKO010000056.1 GCA_013002165.1 Rhodothermales bacterium
GGATCACGTCCTTGCGTCGGGGCGCAATGTTAACGTGCTCGTTCTTGACACGGAAGTGTACTCAAACACTGGCGGCCAGGCTTCCAAAGCGACCTCGCTTGGAGCCGTTGCGAAATTTGCCGCGGGAGGCAAAACGACACCGAAGAAAGACCTCGGTATGCTCGCGATGAGCTATGGATATGTCTATGTCGCCCAGATTGCAATGGGCGCAAACGACACCCAGACAATACGTGCGTTCCGGGAAGCAGAAGCGTATGACGGTCCCTCGCTGATCATTGCATACAGCCACTGCATCGCGCACGGTATTGACATGACAAAAGGGATGGATCAGCAGGACCTTGCAGTTAAGACGGGTTACTGGCCTCTATATCGCTACGATCCACAGCGTGCGCCGGGCAAGAATCCCCTGCAACTTGATTCGAAACCTCCATCGATCCCGTTTAAAAAGTACGCCTACAATGAAAACCGGTATCGCGTGCTCGAAAGGACGCATCCCGAGGAAGCTGCTGCCTTCATGAAGCAGGCTCAGGCCCAGGTGAACAGCCATTGGAAAAAATACGCCCAGTTGGCGGCGGATGATGTCACACCTGATGGCGCCTCCAAACTACCGCCTAAGGCAGGTGCCAAACCCGGTCAGGCAGCGAAACCGGCTGGACGGGGAAAACTACCGCCCGGTTTCTAAAATGACACTCGAGTTACATAAATCATAACGTTGCAATGCCATGGATCTGACGACAAAATATCTCGGGCTGGACCTAAAAAATCCAATCGTACCATCGGCTTCTCCGCTATCTGAAAAACTGCATTCAATTCGGAAGATGGAGGATGTGGGAGCAGCAGCCATCGTTATGCACTCCCTGTTCGAGGAGCAGATTACACAAGAGAGTCACCGGTTGGATCACTATCTCGACTATGGAACCGAGAGCTTCGCAGAAGCACTGTCCTACTTCCCGACCGCACCTGATTACTACGTCGGCCCGGATCAGTATCTCGAAAATGTTCGCCTCGCAAAGGAATCAACGGACATACCGATAATTGGTAGTGTTAACGGAATTTCTATCGGCGGATGGATAGGCTACGCCCGATTAATCGAAGAAGCCGGAGCCGATGCACTGGAACTAAATGTGTACTACATGCCAACTAATCCGGGTATGTCAGGTGCCGAAGTGGAAGACCGGTATGTTGAGATTGTAAAAGAAGTTCGACGAAGCGTAACCATTCCCCTTGCAATAAAAATGGGGCCATTCTTCAGCTCAACTGCGAACATGGCCGCCAGACTTGCCGAGGCGGGAGCAGACGGACTGGTACTATTCAACCGATTCTATCAACCCGACTTTGACCTCGAAAAGTTGGAAGTCGTTCCGAACCTTATCCTGAGCAAAAGTAACGAAATGCTACTGCCGCTTCGGTGGGTTGCGATCTTGTACGGACGGATCGCTGCAGATCTTGCGATCACCTCCGGCGTGCACACGCACGAGGATGTTCTAAAGGGCGTTATGGCGGGCGCTAATGTCACGATGATGGCAAGTGAGCTGCTCAAGAATGGAATCGATCGGATCGATGCAATCCTGACTGCCCTCCGTGCATGGATGGATGAACATGATTATGATTCGATTCAACAGATGCAGGGAAGCATGAGCCAGATTCACGTGCGCGAACCCAGTGCCTTCGAGCGTGCAAACTACGTTAAGGTTCTGCAGTCGTGGCAACGCGATCCAATCTCCGAACTGTAGGAGCGGTCATGAATCCAGGCTGTTGGCTAGCTTCTCTCGGCTAGCTCGGCCCATCGTTCGACATCGCGATCGAGTTTCTCCGAAATCTCTCCCAGTTCGAGAGACAGGGCGGACACCTGCTCGTAGTCGTCAGGTGCAGATGACAGCTCTGTTTCAATACCCTCTTTTCTCGACTCCAGTATTTCGATTCGTTCCTCAAGGTCAGCGAGCTCAATCTTTTCTTTGTACGAAAGTTTAGCAGTCTTATCGCTTTGCTTCTTGCCGACTGATGTCTCAGATTGATCGGGAGACTTCTGCGGTTTGGCGGCAGATGAAGTGGCTACTATCTCTTCCTTCCTGCGACGCTGCAGATATGCCGAATAGTCGCCCGGATAGTTGCGAAGCACTCCATCTCCCTCGACGCTGATAATATTGTCGATAGTCCGATCCAGAAACCAGCGGTCGTGCGACACAACGATCAACACTCCCGGAAATGTATCGAGGTATTCTTCGAGAGCAGTGAGCGTTGCTATATCCAGATCGTTTGTGGGTTCGTCGAGCATCAGAATGTTGGGTGCCTCCATGAGTACCAGCAGCAGGTGCAGGCGCCTCCGCTCACCACCGGATAGCTTGGCGACCGGCGTGTACTGAACAGCCGGCGGGAATAGAAACCTCTCCAGCATCCTGCTCGCCGAAATGAGCGTCCCGTCTGCAGTCTTGACATGCTCTGCTACGCCCGTGACGGTATCGATAACACGTGCCGACTCGTCCAGCGGTCTGCCTTCCTGATCGAAGTATCCGACTACTGCAGTAGACCCGAGAGTGACGGTCCCCGTATCTGGCTGGACATTGCCAGCGATTATCTCCAGCAGCGTTGTCTTTCCTGCACCGTTTGGTCCAATGATGCCAATCCGGTCATCCCGTGTAAGACTCCTCGAATAGTTATCAATGAGCTTCTGCCCATCGTAACTCTTCGATACATTATTAAGCTCGATAACCTTTTTTCCCAGTCGCGTGGAGGCCGCGGATAGTTGGATCGGATCGCTTTTTCCCGACCCTGCATCATCCTGCAAGGCCCATGCCCGCTCGACGCGATACTTTGCCTTGGACGTTCGCGCTTTCGCTCCCCGCCGTAACCATGCAAGCTCCCGGCGTGCAAGATTCTGTCTGCTGCGCTCAACTGCCTCATCACGAAGCTCTTTCGCCTCTTTTAACTCGAGGTATCGTGTATAATTTCCCTCATACTTGGTAACGCCACCCGGTTCAACTTCAAGCATTCTGTTCGTTACACGATCAAGAAAATATCGATCGTGTGTAACAAGAAGTAGTGCACCGGCATAGCGCGAGAGGTAAGTCTCCAGCCACGCGATCGTTTCGGTGTCAAGATGGTTTGTTGGCTCATCGAGCAAAAGCAAGTCAGGTTCCAACAGTAGCGCTCGTGCCAGGGCGACACGCTTTCGCTGGCCGCCCGACAGGTCACCGACGATCGCATCGGTGTCGACTATACCAAGTCGGTCAAGAACTGCACGTGCACGTACCTCTCGATCCCACGCGCCGGAAATATCGAGTTGATGACTCAGCTCGGCGACGCGTGCCAGTAGTTCCTCATCCTGCACCTCGCTTGCAGCCAGTCGATGTGATGCTTCCTCGTAATCATGCAGCAGTCGCATCGTGGGATCTCCCTTATCGAACACCGCATCAATGACGGATTGCTGATCATCGAATTCAGGATTTTGAGGCAGATAGGCGACCCGTGTTCCTGCCGGTATCATCACCCTGCCGCTGTCCGCTTTTTCTATGCCTGCGATAATTCGCATCAGCGTAGTCTTTCCCGAACCATTGGCACCGATCAGCCCCATCTTCTCATCGTCTGCCAGACCAAACGTTACCGACTCGAGCAGCCGTTTGACTCCATAACTCTTTTCCAGAGCTTCAATGGTTATGACATTCATACGAGATTATCTGTGCGATACCGTGTTGTCGATGCAGTGCAACGAAGATACGGCTCTGTTAACCGGTCAGATTCTAGCGCCCGTCCAAAAAAGCACTTCTGGTCAGGATAATTGGACAAGGGCTTTCAAAATATGCGAGATCGTCGAATCTGCTGAGCCCTCGGAGGATACGCAGAAATGAAATTCGTCTTCCAGGGCGGACGGCGATTCGAACGCACTGTGCAGCATCTCGTAGTCGTCGAGACGAGCATCAGACACGACGTCGTCTTTTTGCTCTCTTTCAGAAAGACGCTGAAGGATAAGATCCTCCGGCGCCGTGACTTCGATAAATCGATACTCAATGCCTTCACGTTTGAGGAGCCCTCTCAGTCTGTTTCGCCGCTTCAGCGAGCCATAGGTCGCGTCGAGAATGCAACTCTTGCCGTTCTTCACGGATGAAACAGCCTGAGACGCGAGTTCATCATATACGCGGTCGGTTTCGTCCGAGTGATACAGTTCATCTCGATGCGCCTCTGGCGTTCGCTCGTGGAGGGAGGCCCCTGCGCGCGTCTTTCTAATAACGTCGGAAGAGAAAGTCTCCCAACCAAGATTGTATGCCAGTGCATTCGCCTGGGAAGATTTCCCGGTCCCGACGCCACCCATTACAACCACGACAGTAGGCCTGTCGTTCGTGACTGCATACCCGAGGGCCTGCCGGTAGTACGATCTGCCTTCATCGATTGCTTGCCTTCGGTCATCTGCGGGAATCTCGGCCTCCATGCCACGCATACCTGCGACCTTGCCACGGACGATAGCCCGATAGCACTTGTAGAATGGCAACAGTTTTGGCAAGTCATTGTCATTCAGACGACTTGCCATATTTCGTGCAAAGGTTTTCGAAAGGTCAGTTCGACCGTGATGATCCAGATCCATGGCAAGGAAAGCCACATCGTTAGCAACATCAATGTATCGGAACCGCTCATTGAATTCGATACAATCGTAAATGTTGACGACACCGTCTTTGACGTGTACATGATCGAGATGGAGATCGCCGTGACAGTCCTTGATGAATCCACCTGCTCGTCTTTTCACCAGCAGCCGTGCGTTTGCATCATAGAATCTGTCGGT
>JABDKO010000097.1 GCA_013002165.1 Rhodothermales bacterium
CTTCAAGACGTTGTCGCCGTATATGACGAGATGGGAACGGGAACGCCATTCGCAGAGGCACTTGAAACGCATATTGGAGTCAATCTTGTTGAGTTTGAGGCAAACTATTTTGACTCGGTCAAAGCCTATCTCGCTTCGTCATAAGCAATACGGACAGTTTTCCGTTTCTAACGCGCCACAAAACGTCCTTTGTATTTCCATATTTGCTCCAAAAAGTGTATCTCTAGGCGACTCGCGTCCGGAATCGCCATTGAGGCACACAATGAAGAAGCGTAAGGTAGGTGTTATCGACATCCTTGGTCGATCCGCCAGCAAAACCATATTCAGTCGTTATTCGCGAGCCAACAACATGAGCATCATGCCTCAGGTTGTGGCTGTCTGGTGCGAACAGGCAGGACACGATGTGTCATTTGCATGCTATTCCGGACCGGAGCTTTTCGTTGGGCAGGTGCCGGATGACCTCGACATCCTTTTCATTTCTGCGTTCTCCCAGAATGCCATTCTTGCATACGCACTTTCGAGTTACTACCGCTCGAAAGGTATCGTAACAGTAATCGGAGGTCCACACAGTCGTTCCTACCCGTCCGACTCGATAAAGTACTTCGACTATGCCGTAGGTTTTGCCAACAAGCAGACTATTCTGGACATCGTCGATGAGTGTGCTCCCGCTGAGGGACACGGACAGTACAAGACATCGTCGGGTCAGCCATCGTCACTTCCCGGAGCGGAAGAACGTTGGAAGTACATCATGATGCTTGCCGACAAAGCACCCATCATGAAAGTCATTCCGATTCTCGGGAGCCTTGGATGTCCGTACACGTGTAGCTTCTGTACGGACGCGATGGTTCCGTATCAGCCACTTGACTTTGATGCCATCAAGAATGAGTTGCGATTCATTTACGACAATAAACCGAAAAGGTCCATTGTCGTATGGCACGATCCGAACTTCGGAATCAAGTTTGACGACTATCTCGGTGTGATCGAAGAATCGATACCGCCTGAAGGACTTTCTTTCGTTGCCGAGACGTCGCTTTCTCTCCTGAAAGAAGAAAACTGCAAACGTCTTGGGCGAAATGGATTTCGTGCAATTCTTCCCGGGATAGAGTCCTGGTTTGACATTGGTGACAAATCAAGGATGCGATCAATAAATGGTCAAGAGAAGGTAAAACGTGTTGCAGAACACGCGAGGATGATCACAAATTACATCCCGTACATGCAAGCCAACCTTATTTTGGGACTAGATGCTGATGAGGGTCCGGAACCGTTCGAGCTGACGAAGATGTTTGTTGATGAAGCGCCACACGTGTACCCGTACTTCTCGCTTCTTACGGCGTATGGTCGCAGTGCGCCGGCCAATCTTCAGTACCAGAACGAAGGCCGTGTTCTGAACGTGCCGTTCCATTTCCTGAACCAGCTTAGCGCTATGAATGTGCGACCGAAAAACTACACATGGTCGGAAATGTATGCGAACATATGCGATGTATATGCCTACGCTTATTCGCCTCGCGCACTAACGAAACGATTCTTCGGGAAGATCGGAGCCTCCGGACCACACAGAAAACTAACGCGATTTGAAATGTTGTTGCGTGGAGCTACTTCGGAACGGAAGGATAAATATGGATACTTCAGAATGATGCAGCAAAAAGTAGAAGAACCGTTGTTCAGAAAGTATCTTGATGGCGAGACTACCGAGGTTCCGGCATGGTATACGGACACGGTTCTGAAAGACCTTCAGCACTTCAGAGAGTGGCTACCTGAGGGTGCATTGTATCACGACCCGAACAACTACGAGCAGACAATGAGCTTTCAACCCGAACAGGTGACGGCTGGAATGGCGACTGTCTAGCGTGTCGCGAAGAAATTTTATGTTACAACTAAATTCTCATAAGTAATGACATATTGGACAGTCAATATTTTACAGCTGGTTGTTGGTCTTGGCCTGCTTCATGTATGGTTGATTCGATCACGATCTTCAACGTCTTACCGTGGTGGCGATGCGAAGAATCTTAAAGAGGAGTTTGCTGCCTACGGTCTGCCTGAAATCGCATTCTACATCGTGGGTATTCTGAAGGTTGGTTCTGCTTTAATACTTATCCTGGGCATCTGGATTCATAACCTGCCTGTGCGGAACGCGACGATTGTCATCGCCATTCTGATGCTGGGTGCGTTGGCGATGCATGTAAAAGTGAAGGATCCTGTCATGAAGTCGGTCCCTGCTTTCAGCATTCTGGTAATGTGTGTCTTGATTCTCGTTCTCTGACGCCAGGAGTACCATTCTTGCTTACCTCGACCGGACGATTCGCGAGGATTGCACGGAAACTCTAATGAAGTGCTAATCATCGGCTCATGCACGCAACGTGCATGCCATGTAATTTGGAATTGGGGAGGAGGAGTGGTGGCCCCCACGCGATTTGCCAGTTTTCCAACTCTTCGCGGCATAACCCTCCGTCTCGTCGTCAGGCTCACCCTATGCGATAGAAGGCGGATAGGTGCGTTTGTCGGGCGAACATCACTATCTGTGGTGAGTAGAGCAACATCACCAAGGTACCTCCAATAATTCATGTCACATTCGGACCCGCAAACAGCCACGCATGCCAAAAGCGAAGGTAGTTTCCTTACCGTCAACGATCTGACCAAGGTCTACCAGGAAGGCGACATCCCTCGAACCGTTCTGAACGGCCTCGACTTTGTAATGGCTGAGGGAGAACTCGTAGTGCTTCTGGGGCGCAGCGGTTCCGGCAAAAGCACTTTCCTGAACCTCATTAGCGGGATGGACACGGCTACAAGCGGCGATGTCACTTTCTCGGGTATAAACCTGACTGCGATTACCGAGCAGGAACGCACCATCTTTCGTCGCGAAAATATTGGGTTGATATTCCAGTCATTTAATCTGATCTCGACACTCACCGTACTGGAAAACATTCTTTTACCACTCGAACTCAACGGGCGCCTGAACGAAACTCAGAAAAATGCCGCCATTGATTTCCTAGAAGAGGTTGGCCTTGCCGACCGCAAAGATTCTTATCCGGACCGGCTTTCCGGCGGCGAGCAGCAACGAGTAGCCATCGCACGTGCCCTCGCCCATGACCCGCTGCTGATACTTGCAGATGAACCAACCGGCAACCTGGACTACAAAACGGCTGAAGCCGTCATGGGTATTCTCCAGCAACTCATTCACGATGCCGGTCGAACAATGCTCATTGCGACGCACGACCGAGACATTATTGCGCTCGCCGATCGGGTCGTCTCACTACAAGGTGGAGTTCTGATTGAACTGTCTCCCGAGGAAGCTTCAGCGCGGTAAAGACGAATGTTCTCATCATTACTCTGGCGAAGCAGTCGCCGCTATCTGCTACGACACCCCGTCCTCATGGGGCTTTCTGTCCTCGGCGTGGCCCTTGGAGTGGCAGTCGTAATCGGTATCGACATTGCAAATAGCAGCGCACTTAAATCGTTCGAGCTCGCATCGGAAACAGTAACAGGAAAGGCGACTCATCAGATAGTAGGTACCAACGACAGGATCGATGAGGAAGTGTACAGTCTCATTCGTACCGAACTCGGCATTCGATCATCTGCACCCGTGGTCACAGGCTACGCAATAATCCCAGGGCCCGCCGGCAGAACCATTCAAGTGCTGGGTGTTGATATCCTTGCCGAGGAACCCTTTCGATCATTTACCGGAAGTCTTCGATCAGACCTCGACCTTGGCACCTTTCTGTCCGGCCAGAGAACCGGCGTCATGTCTTCCTCAACCGCAGAGGCTCTAGGATTCGGGGAAGGCGACGAAATGCGCCTTCTCATTGATGGAATTGACACACGGGTCTCACTCATTGGTCTTATTTCGCCCTCGGAAGCACTGACCGAAGCCTCAATCGAGAACCTCCTGCTGGTCGACGTATCCACTGCCCAGGCAATGTTCGGCGTTGCAGGTAAGCTCAGCCGTATCGACCTGATACTTACGGAAGAGAATCGGGAGGAACAGATTTCTCGGCTCGAAGAGCAACTTCCTACCGGAGTCGAGATCCAGAAGTCAGAATCTCGCAGTGACACCATCGAGC
>JABDKO010000118.1 GCA_013002165.1 Rhodothermales bacterium
ACCGAACATGCATATTTTCGTAGATGTGTCGGATGTGTGTACGTACGGTATCCAGACTGATGAACTTTTGATCGGCGATTTCCTGATAGCGGAAGCCTTGTGCAAGTAACTGCAGGACTTCCTCCTCTCGCGGTGTCAGTTCTTCTTCATCAGACGGTTGGCTTGGTGTGGGTTTGTGAAAGGACTCTACCAGTCGCCTTGCAATCTGACTGGACATAGGAGACCCACCTTCATGCAATGATCTGATGTTACGCAGCAGCTGTGCAGGTGGCGTTTTTTTCAGGACGTATCCTGTCGCTCCTGCCTTGAGCGAATTGAACATACGCTCATCGTCCTCATAGACGGTTAGCATCATTAGTTGAATCCCGGGCCATTTCTCTTTTATCTGGCGCACAGCTTCGATCCCATCCATGCCAGGGAGTCCGATATCCATAAGAATCACATCGGGCGTCATCGCCGATAGAGATTTCAGGGCTTCTTCAGCGTTGTCGAACATGCCCGTGCAGCGGAATCCGACTGATCCGTTGATGAGGTAGCCCAGCCCCTGTCGCGCATCATCGCGATCCTCGACGATCGCGACCGTAATTTCATTTTCGACGTCATCGACGTTCTGATGGAGGTTGCTCATTTTCCTAGGAAATAATCTAGAGACTGTCTAGCCTTTTGTCATTGGCGTGAAACGAGTGTTTGTAGTTAACTTGAAACCGGGGAGGAGGAGTGGTGGCCCCCTGCGTTTTTTTGTGATTTTGGTCTCATCCTTCACCCTGGCTGTACAACTGAATGGACGATTGCTTTGACAAATCCACCGTCAGGGTGATGCTCGTTCCCCGCTCCGCTACTGATTTCACATTGAGCACCCCACCAAGTTCTGCAGCTCGCGCACGCATGTTAGTCAATCCGTTGCCCGAACTCTCCTCACCGTTGAAACCTCTACCGTCATCTTTAATCTGCATCACCAACTCGGAAGATGTCAACACTGCCGATATCGAGACGTTCGACGCCTCCGCATGCTTTGCTATATTTGTCAAAGACTCTTTGAGAATCAGGAAAACATTGCGACGCACTTCAGCAGTCGCTCTGATGCTTTCGTTGGGGAGTGGGAACTCCAGAGTTGCCTTAAGCCTCATTGCCTCGCAATATGCTGACGCATACTCTCTCAGGTACGGGATGAACCGCTGACCCGAATCATTCTGTGGGTTAATCGCCCAGATGATCTCACCTACAGAGTCCAGAATATCCCTTGATTTATCAGCTATCCTCCCGAGAAATGATTGTGTCTCTGACCCATCACCGGACTGCCGTAATGCCAGCTCACTCAGAATTGCGATTTCCGTAATATTGGCACCGACCTCATCATGCATGTCTCGAGAAATCCGGCTGCGTTCACCTTCAAGGACCTGCTCGGCACGCAGCTGATTGAGTTGACGGTTGTACCGAACTCTGATGAGAACAGCAGTGATACCGATTATTACTCCCGCAATAGTCAGCATGGTCAACAAAAGGAACCACAAGGTCTGCCAGAAAGCCGGTTCGACAATGATTTCGATCTCAGCACCCTCCATATTCCAGACGCCATCCTCGTTGGATCCGCGGACCTGAAACAAGTACTGCCCGGGAGGTAAGTTTGAGTACGAGATAGATCGTTGCCTGCCGAGGTCCAGCCAATCGCGATCCCACCCCTGCAGTTTGACTGCATACTCGTTACGCTCAGAGTTTATGTACGACAACGCAGCGAACTCAATGCTGAATGTGACCTCGTCCGGCTTGATCCGTACGGGTCGCGAATCGGCGATATACCGCATCGCGCTACCGCCTTGTCTCGTTGCTCGTCCAATTGAAGTAATAGCAATTGGAGGGATGTATGTATTTATCGATACGTCGGAGGGATGGAAATACGTGACTCCCAGATCTCCACCGAATAACAAATGTCCGGACGAAGTTTTTAAATATGCCTGTCTATTAAACTCTGTATTCCGGATCCCGTTTGTCAGGTCGAAAGCGCGAACACGGATGCTGTCAGCCTCGTCCGTAAACTCAATAGATGCCAGCCCGCGGTTTGTAGATACCCACAATCGCCCTGCATCGTCTCCGATGACGCTGTATACAGTCGAACTGGGTAGACCCTGATCAATCGAGATGCGGGACTCTATCTGACCGTCATTCGACAGCAGATATAGTCCGCTGTTAGTTCCAACCCACAACCCGCCACCCTCAGGTCGATAGAACGAAAGAATGCCATCGAAATCTCCATTGCCGGGAGCACGACCGAAGAGCTCGACAGGGCCGTCAGGAAGCGCTTTAGTAAAGATTCCATGACTGGCACCAAACCACAGAGTGTTCTCGCTATCGATCGACACGTATCCGACATCCAGCGAATCATTCAAAAGCGTACTCACAAAACGCTCCTGCTGCGTCTGAAATCGCGTTACCGATCTTACCATCGAATCGGAAAACCAGATATCCCCAACCGTATCCGTGGCCATCCCCGCGATAGAGTTAGCGCTCACCTGCCCAATGTGTGAAGGGTCTGTTTTTCCTGGATCAACATAGTATGACCTGAAGGTGTTTGTTTCGGGTAGATACCGGTTTAAGCCCCAGCTGGTGCCAGCCCATACCGTTCCGTCCGACGACACACTCAGCGCCCAGACGACGTCGTTACTCAGTGAATTCTCACTATCGCTCTTCCTGAATCTGGTAACCGTTCCGTGGTCAAGATCGACCTTGTTCAGCCCACCACCGATTGTGCCTACCCACATACCACCACTACTATCCTCTGCAAGAGATACGACAAGTCCGCTGCTCAGTGAATTGGTGTCGTCAGCATTGTGCTGCCAATGACTGAATCGTTTTTCATACGGGGAATATCGATACAGACCCCAGACTGTGCCCACCCAGACTGTCCCTGAACGGTCAATGTGTAAATCAATAGGTGCCAGATTGGGTTCACCTGCTGATGTAAGCAACGGTATATGATGGGCACGTTGAAAATTTTGAATCGAGTCAGTCACGTAGATACCATCGCTGGTCAAGATCCATACATTCGCAAATTCATCCTCTTCGATGTCCGCAACAAACGTGCTTGATGATTCAGCCAGGAAATCAGCGACCATCGAAACAGAAGCATCACTAGTATTGATCAGCGCCAATGAACCTGGGTGGACCAGCAATACCTCTCCGGTAGACTCAACGAGGTGCATGCCTGCTGACGGAACTACATAGGCCATTGCCGCGATGGATGGGACAGTTTGAACTGGATCACATGAACTCGACTCGTAACTGCATCGTTCAATTGAACCGGGTTCATCGACCAGCCAGATAGTTTGTTCATCGATCGGGACAACATCACCGACTTTGGACTCCGTATTGTATCGTTCAATCAAGCCATGAAAACGTCCGGTGGTTGCTGAAAACGAGTAGATTGAATCTGAAGACGCGACGGAAATCGTTGAGTCCGAATTCAGAAAGAGCCGTCCTGAAAGATCTTCGAAACGTGTAACTGAATTGAATGCAGGAGCTTTAATGCGCGCAATCCCCACGTCGACCTGAAGGTAATTCTGAGTTAGCACCCAGATATCGCCAGTGCGATCTTGTATCATCTGCCGGACAATGTTTCCGGGGATGGTCGATTCGTTCAGCGGATCATGGCGCCACGACTCCATCTCATATCCATCCCAGCGAACGACACCTTCTCTGGTGGCAAACCAGAGAAATCCAGCTTGATCCTCGAGTATGGAGTACACAGAACTTTGCGGGAGATGCTGCTCAATATCATCTACCTTCTGAAAACGTACTCCGTCAAAACCGTTCGTACTGAGCGCTTGCTCCTGCGCGAGGGTGGGAACGGCAACAACGAACAGTAGCACACCAACGAACAATCGCCTTCGTACTACTTTACGAATCATGCTTTCTGACGTCCAAAGTTGCGAAGCCGAAGACAAAGCCAATTCCCGTTTATTGTGACGACTTCCAATATCGCCAATCAACAAGGTACGGGCAATTTTGACACCTTACCCCTTTCGATCAAGTTTTCTGAGCTTCACATCTTTTACTGCCCCTTTGACGTCGTCCATAGTTACGTTCCGACCTTTCCCATTAACAACAAATCGATCGGCTACAAATATGCTTAGCTCAGCACTGGTGCCGTAAGGGCCCGAATTAAACTTTTCCATCCCCCTGTAACCAAAAAAATCACCGGTTCGGGAGTATCCCGAAGACGTTGTTTCTTCGAAATCTTTGTCCATCCACTGGTTTGCCGCCCTGACAGCAGCTTTCATGGAGCCAGCATCGGTAATCGAGATGACGATACTCTTGTTGCCTTCCTCGTATTCTGCCGTAGTCGTCGACATCTTGAATCCGAAGGCGCCGGTCTTGTTACTTTGGTAATCTGTTTGCGTCATCCCGGCGACGGATCCCGGCATTAGATCTTCCAGTTCTTCTGTTTCAAGCGCCTCTACTTCAGGGTCATTAATGTCCTCCTGCAGTTGCTGAGCGTATGATTGCGCATCGTCAACGCCCGGCACTGAATCCGAGCACCCGGAGCACCCCGACGAAAGAATACAGATACTCAAGAAAACGGTAGTTGGTACGTGTCGTAGTAAAGAAGAATTGGCCATGGCTCTCGTTATCGCAATGGATAGGATTATTTGAGGTTGTTCGAGTGGCTGAGAATTTGCTAAAGATGCAACCGGCTCGTCACACTGTAAATCACACAAAAGGCTGATTTCGAATCTTCAGTGCTACCATATTTTTATTCGAGTAAACTGTTCTTACTGAATTCTCTGTCCCATGCGACCAAGACTCGTCTTCCAGGTAAGCGCTAACGGCATACTACCCGTAGTCCTGTTTCTCTTGAGTGCTGCTCCGGCGATAGGGCAATCCACGAGCCAGCAATACGAATTCACGTACCACGACTTTGACAGCACGTTCTCATCGCGAATTCTGGTTTCGTCAGCTACCGCAGGGCAATTGGAAATTGTGTTACCTCAGATCAACAATGCCGAGAACACAGCATCACTTGCAATCCGCAGCGCAGATTTTTCGCAAGAGGGACCGTGGAATTCCCAACTGCTAATCACAACTCCAGACGGATCTCTCTCGGTTCGAATACTTGATCATTCTGCGTATCCACCATCCGGTTCGTGGATCAATGAAAAGTTGCTACTCGTTCGAATCTGGTGGGGACGAGTTGTAGGAACAGATGCCATCCTTGACATCACGGATGGATCATGGGTATCTCGAGAGATGTTTACGGCATCGAGTTTACTTGAGTCGATGGGATCAACATCTGGCAGCAAACAAGTACTGGAGTTGCGTATCAGCCGCACCGGTCTTTCGCAGAGCGTTCTGCACGCAACAATTTATGGACAGGTGCTCACGATCGACACACCATCGGAGTCATGTTCAGGCAGAATTTCGACGGAGGACACAGTGGCGTTACAGCTTGCGCTTGGGCGGCTGGAAAACAGCCGGCTCGAAAGAATACCGCCATGCAAGCCCGGCAGCAACGACTCGGTTTACGACATCAACAGTAATAGCGATGGTGGTGCTATTCAGTTCCGTCAAAAGTCTTCGTGCCTCTCCGTGGATCCAGACTTTACGAATGTTTTGAAGCGTTTCGACGAGATACGCCAGCGGCTACTTCCGGCCTGCTCGCAATCGTTTGTTCCGGAGACTACAAACAAGAAGAAGTAATGCCGGATCTACTCGGCCAATACTGCTCCAGCAAGGAAGGGCTCTGTTACAACCGTATCTGATTCAATCAATCCGTCTCGAAGCCGAATTATTCGGCGGGCGTGATTTGCCACATCCTCTTCGTGTGTCACTACGAGCAACGTGTTGCCATCGCGGTACAATCGCTCAAACAACATCATTATCTCATCGCCGGTTTTTGTGTCAAGGTTTCCCGTGGGCTCATCAGCAAGTACCAATGATGGATTGTTGACAAGAGCACGTGCAACTGCAACACGCTGTCGCTGACCGCCGGACAGTTCATTTGGTTTGTGCGTTACTCGATCGCCCAGCCCAACATCTTCAAGCGTCTTGGTAGCCATCTCGCGCCGCACGGATTTTCGGATACCGGAATAAATCAGGGGCAGCTCGACGTTTTGCAGACACGTAACTCGTGGAAGAAGGTTGAACGTTTGAAAAACGAAACCGACCTCACGATTTCTGATTTCTGCCAGCTGGTTGTCAGTCAATGAACTGACGTCCTGGCCGTTTAATACATATGTACCAGTCGATGGTGTGTCCAGGCAGCCAACGATGTTCATTAAAGTTGATTTCCCTGACCCGGACGGACCCATAATGGCAACATACTCATTGGACTTGATATCCAGATCAACGCCGTCCAGTGCCCGAACGATCTGGTCACCCATTTTGTATAGCTTCTTGATGCCCCTCAGATGAATAAGGGCGCTGTTCTCTGTCGTTGTCATGGTCCGTTAGTCGTCAGAAGGATTCCGATCGTCGGAGTCCTCATTAACAGAAGCATCAGGTTCAAGGGTGCGACTAACAGCTCTGTACGGCCCGATTATCACAGATTCTCCGGCCGAAATACCATTCTTAATCTCAATGTGCGTGTCATCGGATATGCCAGTTTCGACAGTTCTCATATCTGCCATGCCGTCAACGACCACAAAAACAACACGCTGAAGGTCTTCCTCTTCGGGAATGTCGTCGACCGAGACTGTGGAGTCCGCCGAGCCGACGGTCCTCCTGGCTTTTTCTGCCTGGTCCCTGGCTACCTGATTAAGATCTCGAACACTGACCGCCTGAATGGGGATCGCAACGACATTTTCCACCGTCATCGTCGAGACATCTACCGTTCCACTCATACCCGGACGGAAATTAGGAATCACCAGGGCCTCCGGGAGCTCCGAATCAGCGATAGTCGTACCT
>JABDKO010000124.1 GCA_013002165.1 Rhodothermales bacterium
GATGTTCCAGATCATATATCGCGTGTTATTTCGAATCTATTGAAACCCCTACTGGCCTGCGATACCACTTCAAAATATAATCACCGCTAGGTGCTTCATATTCCGCACTAACGCCAACGGAGCCAGATAATGTAAAATTTGCCCCAAGTTTACGATTCTCCTTATCACCAAACGATTTCTCGATACTCGTCTCAAGAGAAAGTTTTAATACCTCGGATTTGCTGCCGGATAACTTCGAGCCCCTCGCTCTTATACTTTTTCTCGATTTCGCAACCCAATGTGCAATGTCATTGGGTTTTACTTCATCGATGAAAAAACCTAATTCTTCCTTGGGGACTATGGGATCATCCTCAATAACTGGAAGATAGCGAGTCAGCGGAAACTTCTCCTTTCCTCCTTTATACCGGATCAATACGTCCTGCTCATAAATTGGGATAAGCAGATACCCTAGAAAAGCCTCACCAGCAGACGCAGAAATAAACCAGGAGTCAGATATTTTATAGGTCGCCGCAAGTTTGGCGCCGAGTACGCCAACTTTCACTTCTATACCACCGCTAATATCCTTCGAGTAAGCGAAGGATACTTTGGACTTTAAACCTGCAATGCTATCAAGTGCCGTTCCTACTACAGGAACTCTGAAGTGGGTTCTGCGCAGGTCCACCACCTCCTCGCTGGACAGTACTTGATTCAGTTCCTCATGTACAGCTTGAACGGATCTCCTGATTCTGTCGAGTCCAATACTATTGATTTTAGCACTCGTCGCCCGTCCAAGTATCTCACTTACGTTTCCAGGATTGCCAACGCCGAGGGAATTCAAATCGCGCATCGCCAGTGAGCCTGTAGAACGCTTTACATCCCGAACCTGCACCCTCCCGGATTTCACAGTGACGACATTTTCAGGATGATACTTTGATACCTTAACCTCGAAATCATCCAGGTACTCAATTTCGCCTACCATAGCTTCGCGCATTGACGAATCCTCCCTAACTTACGATAAATACAATTTCTGTGTGTCAGTAGATAGTTGATAGGACATGCCGAGATCCAACTACAGCGTGAAGACCAGTAAAACGACGTTGATTTCAGAAAAATCAATTCCGCGAAAAACTCATTTTTCTTTTTAAAATACGGGTCTTCGGAAAAATATGTGGGTAGAAATAGCCTGATTTGCTGATGGCAATGCCAGAATTGTAGCGGAGGTGCACCCGGCACCAATCTTTGACATGATTGAAGTGCGACCAACAATCAATCAAAGAAAGGGTGCCGGAGTGCTAGTCAAGACTATCCTGAATCGTGTGCAAAAGTAAAAGGGGTTTGTGTACAGATCGGTGAGCTGGGATGAGTAAGCTGACCAGCCAAGCCTTGAGATAGAGGTGCAAGCACGGGCCAATAGTCGAGCCATCTGCCCTGGTTGCGGCAAGAGGTGTGGTAGCTACGACAAGCAACCGGCACGCCGTTTTGAGTTCATCCCCTTTCGGGGGATCAAGGTGTTTCTGGTCTATGCCGCTCGACGGATGAATTGCGCACAATGCGGCATTCTGGTTGAACGACTACCCTGGGCTGTAGGTAAGCATCAGTTGACACAAACCTATGCGTGGTATTTGTCACGGTGGGCAAAGCGTTTAAGTTGGCAGGCAACTGCAGAAGCGTTCTCGACCAGTTGGTATCACATTTTACATTCTGTGGAGATGGCAGTCTGCTGGGGATTGGCAAACCGGAATCTGACAGGAATTGAGGCCATCGGAGTGGATGAAATTCAGTGGCGACGAGACCATAAAGTCCTGACATTGGTACCAGATCGATGTTGGCTGCAAGCGGCTTCTGTGGATTGGGGAGGAGCGCAAGGAGGCCACCCTGGTCAGATCTTCGACTGGTTCGGAGCAGAGCGCTCCGAGCGACTACGGTTCGTCTGCAGCGACATGTGGAAACCCTACTTGAATGTCATTGCCGACAAAGCCACGCAGGCCATACACGTACTGGACCGATTTCATATCATGGCACACCTGAGCAAAGCCATTGACGAGGTTCGTGCCGGAGAAGCCAGGCAGATGAAGGCCGACGGTTACGAGCCACTGTTGACCAACACTCGTTGGCTGCTGTTGAAGCGCCCTGAGAACTTGACCGAGAATCAGGAATTGAAACTGACGGAGCTCCTTCAATACAACCTCAGGTCCATCAGGAGTTACTTGTTCAAAGAAGACTTCCAGCAACTTTGGCAGTACGCCTCAGCGGCCTGGGCAGGCAAGTTACTGGATCACTGGTGTACTCAAACGATGCGTTCACAGATCGACCCCATGAAGAAAGTCGCCAGGAAAATACGTAAAAACCGCGAGTTGATACTGAACTGGTTCGAAGCCGGAGGCCAGTATTCCAGCGGCATTGTGGAAGGCTTTAACAAAAAGGCGAAACTGACTATGAGAACAGCCTACGGCTACAAATCGTTCCACAACATAGAACCAGCGCTATGTCACGCCATCGGCAACCTTCCAGAGCCGAAAACTACCCACAGATTTTTCTGACGAGGCATATTTATCAGGGTCATTCAGCGGCTTCAGCATTCAATGAAGCAATCTGAGACAGGCAGCATTGCTACCGGAAGTTGCCCCCGAAAATATAATTAATACAAACATGTGCGAATAGGCGATTGTTTCGTGTTCGCTGACGATAACCACCTGATGAGCTGGTCTGATAGGTCCCCATTCAACATGTCATGGTGTCTGACAGGCAGATCGGCATCCAAGTCCAGCGAACACGCGATCAACGATTGCCTCAGTGAATCCGATGTCTATCCGGCGGTCAGCAGCACATAGTTGACATAGCCGTAGCAATTCATGCAGACAACTGATGAACTGAAAATCAGTCCATGCTAAGTCCATCCTCAGCATCACACGCATAACCGATACCGTCATCATCGAAATCAGCTTGATCGAAGTTATAGTCATTCGGGCAATTATCTTCGTTATCCGGCGTTCCATCACCATCGGTATCAGTTTCTAGATCGAACACATAAGCCGAGCCGGTGAAGCGTGCATCACCCTCAGCTCCGATGATGACTGTGTTGCCAGCGACCGAGACTGAATTACCGAAATGGTTCACATTCAGCGCATCGCTGGCGGTAAGTTTGGCCTGCTCATTCCAGGTGATGCCACTGCGTACAAAAACATAGGCTGCACCAACACTATAGCCGTATAAAGGAGCTCCGATCACGGCAGAGTCGCCAGAGATCGTAACTGAATGGCCGAAGTAATCGTATTTGACTGCATCACTGGCGGTGAGCCTGGCCTGCTCGCTCCAGTTGGTTCCATCACGTACAAACACATAGGCCGAGCCCAAACCGTCATTAACATTGCGCACAGCGCCAATGATAGCGGTGTCGCCAGCAACTGAGACTGAATTGCCGAAGTTTGCGGCATCACTGGCGGTGAGCCTGGCCTGCTCGCTCCAAATGGTGCCATTGCGCACAAACACATAGGCCGACCCTGAGCTGATGCTGGGATCGTCAAACATAGAGGCGGATCGACCCTGTGCTCCGATGACGGCAGTGTCTCCACTGATAGAGACTGACTGGCCGAAAAGGTCGTATTCGGCTCCATCGCTGGCGGTTAACTTGACCTGCTCACTCCAGGTGACGCCACTGCGTACAAACACATAGGCTGAGCCCGAGCCGTAGCCAGCATCGTCATCAAGCCAGGCGCCGATGACGGCGGTATCGCCAGCGACAAAGACTGCCTCACCAAAACTGCTGCCGACGCCATCGTTGCCATCGTTGCCATCGTTGCCAGTGAGCATGGCCTGCTCATTCCAGGTGTTGCCACTGCGCACAAACACATAGGCGGATTCATAGGCTCCAATAACCGCAGTGTCTCCACTGATTGAGACTGACCTACCGAAAGAGCTGCCGGCAGCTGAATCCCCGGGGGTGAGCCTGGCCTGCTCGCGCCAGGTGCCACCACTGCGCACAAATACATACGCCGAGCCCTTACCATCGTCCTTTAAATGAGCTCCGATCACAGCAGTGTCTCCATCGACCGCGACTGAATTGCCGAATCGATCGAATTGCACTCCATCACTTGCCAGTAGCTTCTGGATTTCGGTCACAATCACTTCAGGAGTGGTGATGTCCCCACCGCTCACGGTGACCGTTTCCGATTTCGGCCAGCTGCTCCAGTGGTCGCTGCTGGCGGCGACCAGGTAGTAGTCGCCCGGCGCCGGGGCAGTCCACGAAGTTGCACTGCCGGGCAATGACTCCACGTAAGCACCATCGCCTCTGTGTACATTGATGGTCTTTGCAGTGACCACTGGCCAGTTCAGCTGATCACCGGACACAACCGGCATCGGCACGGCGGAGGATACGCCCACGGTGACCATTTCCGATTTCGGCCAGCTGCTCCAGTGGTAGCTGCTGGCGGCCACCAGAAAATAGTCGCCCGGCGCCGGAGCAGTCCATGAGGTTGCACTGCCGGGCAATGACTCCACGTAGGCACCTTTACCTGTGTGTACATTGATGGTCTTTGCACTGACCAACGGCCAGTTCAGCTGATCACCGGACACAACCGGCATCGGCACGGCAGAGGATACGCCCACGGTGACCGTTTCCGATTTCGGCCAGCTGCTCCAATGGTCGTTACTGGCGGCCACCAGAAAATAGTCACCCGGCGCCGGGGCAGTCCACGAAGTTGCGCTTCCGGGCAATGACTCCACGTAGGCACCATCGCCGCTGTGTACATTGATGGTTTTCGCACCGACCACTGGCCAGTTCAACTGATCTCCGGTGACAACCGGCATCGGCACAGTTGCAGCCCAGGTGGATGAAATGATCACGCTTATCAACAATAAAACGATCCACTGCAGGGCAAATGTATGTCGAGGTAGTCTTTTCACAGTCGAACCTTTCATAACTGATTTTAGTGACAACGAAAGTAGTTGATTCGCTTTCATAAGATCCTTTGTCTGGTTTATTCAGAATTGCAGTATTCGGTGACGCTTGACACCGTAATGTGCTTAAGCGGTGTCAATGACAACTACGTAATTGGCGATGACTATCTGAAGCAGTAACCTCAACACAATTCGTTTCATAATTTCGATAGTGATATCGATAAACGCAGGATAGATCAGCTCCATCGACTGGCGTTGATCCAGATCATTGCCTTGCGCATAAACGCTGACACGATCTGTTTGCATCCAATCTTCATCGAACAGC
>JABDKO010000304.1 GCA_013002165.1 Rhodothermales bacterium
GAACGCGGATCGTTGACTTCACTGTGGAAAAGCTGGAGGCCCGGCTTGGTGAAGGAATTTCGGGAATTGCCTTGAAGGTATATCGGTTCCTGAACGAGGAAGACTTTCGCCGGAAACTCGACCAGGCCGTTCAGGACATTCCCGACAGTCTGGACAACGTGCTCGACGAGATGGACCATTTGCTGGACAGGCTACCCGAGAAGATCGAAGCACGATCTGAAGACATCGAGCGCTGGGCCACGCAAATTATCCTTGGCTTCGTAGAGAACATCGACATCTACTCCATAATCATGGAGAACATGTCAGCGTACGACGAAGGACAGCTGGAAGACCTGCTCAAGAAATCCAGTAACGAGCAGTTGAACTACATCAAGTACCTTGGTGGCGTTCTGGGCTGCATCGGCGGTCTCGTTATCTGGCGACCCCTCCTGTCGCTCGGAGTTTTTGCAGCAGTCGGTGGATCCCTTTATCTCATTGATGAGTCCCTGTTCCGACTCCGGAAGCGCAGAGTAGAATCACGACTCACGAGAGGATCCTGACTTGGAGTCTTGCGGTGAGCTGCCATACTGCGGGCGAGGCTACTTGCGGCCGAAGAAGTAATACATCAAGCAGCCAAACACGGGAAAGACGACAATGATAAACGTCCAGAGCAGTTTGTCTCCCGTAGTTCTTTCGCTGCCGTAAACCTCGATCAGCGCTACGACATCAAGTACGACTACGATGGTACTGCAAATCCCGTATGACCAGAAATTGTTGAAACGGTTTATCAGGTTCGGACCGCCGCAGCCCGTTAGAATCAGGGACAAGACGGAAAGGGATGCCAGGGAGACTGTATTAGCCCATTTTTGCATAGGAGGAGCTCTTGTTAGTTGCTAAATCCACAATGTTGGACGAAATGCGGGAAGCAAATGTTACGATTGTCAGTAGGAGGATAGATAAGTGATAGGAGATAGGAGATAAGTGATAGGAGATAAGTGATAAGTGATTCTTTGCGCTTTCGTCATAATCAGCTAACAACGTGAAAATAGCACATCTGGATTTTGGTGAACGTCCGGTGTTTCTGGCTCCCATGGAGGATGTCAGCGACCCGCCATTCCGCCGGCTCTGCAAGAGATTCGGTGCGGATTTGCTGTTCACTGAATTCATCTCATCGGGTGGACTGGTCTATGAAGCAAACGACTCGGTTCAGAAGCTCGATTTTGATGAGTCCGAACGACCGATCGCCATTCAGATTTTTGGAGGAGACATAGATCAGGTACGCACCGCTGCCGGGATTGTCGACGAAACTAACCCGGATATCATAGACATTAATTTTGGATGCCCGGTCAAGAAGGTTGTCTGCCGGGATGGCGGTGCTGGAATACTTCGCAACCTTCCAAAAATGAAACGCATTACGGAAGAGGTGATCGCTGTCGCAAATCGACCGGTTACGGTCAAGACGAGACTCGGGTGGAATGACGAGTCGATTCGAATTGTCGAAGTTGCCTCTATGCTCGAAGAAGTCGGTGTGGCAGCCCTTGCTGTTCACGCACGGACTCGCTCGCAGATGTACAAGGGTGACGCCCGCTGGGAATGGTTTCAAACTATCCGGAAAGATGCGAATCTGTCAATTCCTCTCGTGGGCAACGGTGATGCGACTACACCCGAGAAAATAGAGAGGATGTTTGACGAAACCGGCGTCGACGCCGTCATGGTAGGGCGAGGAGCCATTGGAAATCCATGGATATTCAGGGATGCCCGCGAGTACATGACAACCGGTCAGATTCCAGCGAAGCCGACGTGGGAAGAGCGTATAGAAGTTGTCATCGAGCACCTGATTGGCAAGTGTGAGTGGTTAGGCGAACGTAAGGGTGTACTTGAAATGAGACGAATGTATGGTGGTTACTTCAAAGGTTTCCGAAATGCGAGCCTGCTCCGATCATTGATTATGGAGAAGACTGAACGAGACGACGTCATCGAACTCCTGAACACGTTCGATCCGGGTGTTGAACGTCCTGCCGTTCCGGTACAGCGAAAAGTCGTAAAGGCGTCCCTTCCAACAGCCTGAAGAGGTAGCAGACCTGAGTGCCCTCTATCAGCGTGATCTCTCGAGTACGGTGTGTATTCAATCCTTGATCGGCGAGCTTTTGTATCTTGCACAAGGAAAGCGAAATCGATTTCCTCAAACTATTTAACCCTGACTGGATCAGATGAATCAACCGTTGCGCAAAACTCTGCTCGTCATGCTGCTGGCACTCGTGTCAGTGTCATGCGGATCCCTCAAGAATGCCGGTGACCGTGCCGCTGCAGAACCATCACCGTTAATCCTGGTTTCGATCGATGGGTTTCGCTGGGACTACACAGATATTCATCAGGCGCCGACTATCGATTCACTTGCCCGGTCTGGAGTGCGCTCCGAAGGACTCATTCCCCCGTTCCCGAGCAAGACATTCCCCAGCCACTATACACAGGTTACAGGCCTCCATCCGGCGAAACATGGCATAGTATCCAATACCATGTACGACCCGGGAATGGATGCGTCGTTCAGGCTTTCTGACAATGAAGCACAGCTGAATCCTGAATGGTGGTCCGGCGAGCCCATCTGGGTCACCGCGACAAAGAATGACCTGGTGTCCGCGTGTATGTTCTGGCCCGGATCAGAGACAGAACACGACGGCTATCTCCCGGACATGTACAAGGCGTTTGATGGCGATCTCAGTTCAGAAGATCGAGTCAACCAGTTACTCGCCTGGATGGCTCTTCCGGAAGACGAGCGACCGGATTTTGCGACACTTTATTTTGATATTGTCGATAGTGCGGGGCACAGGCATGGTCCACAGTCCAAGCAGGTTCACGACGCAGTACTTGAAGTCGATGCATCCATTCGATTGCTCGTTTCCGGTTTGAAGGCTCAGGGAATCAAGGACCCTAATATTGTTTTGGTATCCGACCACGGAATGGCAGAGATCGATACAACGCGCGTAATCTTTCTCGATGACTACATTGATATGACAGATGTACGGATCGTCGACTGGAGTCCAATTGCCGCGCTCCGTCCGCCAGCGGACATGGTGGATGAGGTGTACGAGGGGTTGCTCAACAAGCATCCGGAACTACAGGTCTACCGCGGCGGTGACGAAGCAAACCTTCCGGAACGGTTCCATTACTCGGACAACGACCGGATACAACCTGTCATCGCCGTAGCGTCCGAAGGCTGGACGATCACCATACGCGATGGATACCGGGCAAGCAGGCACCTCGGGTCGACACACGGCTATGACAATCACCTCCAATCCATGCATGGCCTGTTTGCAGCAAGCGGTCCCGCGTTCAAATCGGGCGTTGTTATTCCGGCTGTAGAGAGCATCCACCTGTACAACATGATGGCGGCAATCCTCAGCATTGATCCCGCCCCGAACGACGGCGGCACCGTTCTGATTGACAGCGCACTTGCAGTTGAAAGATAGGTTTGATACCGTAGGTTAGATATCCGATAGTAGGATAGATCCCACGCGTTACCTGTTGCCTCATCGTGCCGAAAACCAGAAAAATCGCCTTGATCCTTGCCGGAGGCGTATCTCTTGGTGCATATCAAGCGGGTGTCATCACTGAAATTTTGCATGCCCTGGACGTCATCAACCGCCGTCGAAACGATAGCGGTGATTCACCAATCGTGCTTGACGTGATCACCGGTGCGTCGGCGGGCAGTATGACAGCCGCTCTCATCGCACGAATAATGTTATGCGATTTCGAGGCACGGCGTGGTCATCTTCGCGACGCCTGGGTCGAGGATATCGATATTTTGCGGCTGCTGGTGAACATCCCGGGCAATGCCCTGCTTTCGAAAGATGTGATTTGGGAGATCGCGAACCGTTACATCCTGCGCGACGAAGACCTCCCGCGAGACAACCGGGCATCGTTCGCTCCCGAAAAATTGAGGCTGAGTTTTACCCTCAGCAACATGCACGGAATCGACTATGCAATCCCCAATCTCAGCCGGGATGACGGGACATCATTTGCGTCGACATTCTTCTCGGACGTTGGCCGATTCGAAGTCTCGGACGCCAATCTCGACGATAGTCTCTACTGGAAAACAATCGTCGAAGCGGCAATGGCATCCGGAAATTTCCCGATTGTGTTTCAGCCGCAGCCTGTAACACGGTTTGCGGCCGACTACAAGGGCTCGGTCCAGGAAGAGGAGGGTTTCTTCGGCGATTCGGGCAGAGCGCTTTCGTTTCTCGACGGCGGAATGTTCAATAATGAGCCGCTCCGCGAGGCAGTACATCTCGCGTCGAGCGTGGATGGCGGCCCGATCGACCCGACACGATTGTTCATCCTGGTAGACCCGAATGTTAATCAGTCTCGACACGCTGCCGAGGTTTTGCCCGACGATCCGCTCGAAAAAATCGTGGGTCGGATGGCGGATATGGTTCGCGGCGAAAGCACTGCGCGGGACTGGTTGCGAACGACACAAATCAACGTCGAGCTTTCGTGGAGGGATCAGCTTCTTCAGGAGATCGCCGAGATTTTTACCCTGGAATCTATCCAGGACTCGAATGCGATCGCCGAAAAACTGAAGACCGTAGCTGAAAATATTCACGAGCGCCGACGATCCGTCTTTGCGTCTTCGGCTCAAATAGCCCTCGTAGACGAAATCGAAATGTTGCGCACACGCTATGAAACCGTCTACCCGGATCTGACTCAGCCGGTATCTGAATCAAATCGTTCTGCCATGTTTCTCTACTTTACGTTCATTCTGAATAGCGTTTCGGATCTTGGTCATAAATCGAGGCTGAACCTGTCGATCATCGGGGCCGACAAAACCAAGACGGCAGGAGATCAGCTCAATTCCTTCGGGGGATTCTTTGACCAGAAGTGGCGAGAACACGATTTTCGAGTGGGCCGCATAGAAACATCCCGACACCTGGCCGTGATTCTGGGAGAATCCTACGAGAAGGAACTGAATGACAGCGGCGAGGCTGTGGCATCCTATACAATCCCCGATGAATGGGCTAATTTCCCGGATGTCAGCATCCAGCATGCCGACGACGGGCTCCGAAAGAACTTCCGCAACGTCGTCCTGGACAGATCGACGGAGGTGATGCGTCGGTTATCGATTCCGGGCTTGATTCGATTCATGCTCAGACTATATCTCAAAAGAAAGTTATCAAACATTCTGAAACTGCGATAATTGTCAACAGTAGACATGCATAGAATGCTATTTTAACTCCAGCGATGCCGAACTCTAGACTTACACAGTTCCTTCTGGGTGTGGTCGCCATATTTGTTGTTGGCGTCATACTAAAGGAGTTACGTGTCGTCCTCCTGCCGTTTGTAATCGCCATTCTGCTGTCGAATGTGTTCTCCCCGATCGTTACCTGGCTGCGGAAAAGACGCGTCCCTACGATTTTTACTCTTTTCCTTGTCCTGCTCTCATTCTCGCTGGTTGTTTTTCTGATGTCGCTCATCCTCGTAGCGAGTGTCGACTCGTTTGTGGCGGAGTTGCCCAAGTATGAGGAGATCCTCCGATCGAGAATGGCAACAGGGTTTGCGGATATTCAACAGCCGCTACTCGACCTGAATCTCATTGATGAGAAACTCGACTGGAGGGACTTTATCCCGACGGTTGGATCATTGACAGCGGCGATTGGCAAAGGCGTCGGCTCGATTCTCGGTATAGTCAGCTATGTATTCCTGATACTGCTGTTCATGCTGTTCATGCTTGCAGAAAGTGGTGATCTGACAAAGAGGCTTTACAAGGCCTTCCCGCAGGAGCGCGCCACCCAGATCGCCGAAGTGGTAGCAAATATCGACGGACAGGTCCAGCAGTATCTTCTGACGAAGACTCTCATAAGCATGGGCACCGGAATCTTTACATCCATTGTGCTCTGGCTGCTGGGCGTTGATTTTGCCCTGATGTGGGGATTCCTGGCGTTTCTTCTCAATTTTATTCCGAACGTCGGGTCCATCGTGGCCACAATCCTTCCTTTCTTCCTGTCACTTCTCCAGTTTGAGGCATTTACGATTCCTCTCCTGGTATTGCTGTTTCTCGGCAGTGTCCAGGTGATGATGGGTAACTTCATCGAACCGAAAGTGATGTCCTTCAGTCTAAACCTGAGCGCCCTTGTCATCCTCCTCTCTCTCATTTTCTGGGGATGGCTATGGGGAATCTGGGGAATGATCATAGCCGTCCCGATCACGGCTACGCTGAAAATCATGTGCGAGAACATCGAATCGCTGAAACCGGTCGCGGTCCTTATGACCGGCCGCATCGGAACAGGAAAGGAAACGCCGAAGATGCAGGGGCTGGAACTGCCGAGTGTCGGAGAAAGCCGAAAGGTTGGATAGGGTTGGTTGTTGGTTGTTGGTTGTTGGTTGCTAGTTGTTGGTTGTTCGGGGCCACATTGTCATCTCGAGCGGCAGCCGAGAGATCTCTTTAGCAGTGCGCTGGCAGATCCCTCCACTTCGGTCGGGATGACGAGATGCTAGTTGTTGGTTGTTGAGCATGGGTCTGGCGAACAACCAACATACCGGATCGTACCATAACCTTTTCAGCTAGCTCCTGCCGACATGCTTTACTCCCGCCCGTCTCGCGATGAGTGCCCTGAGTACTATTTCGCCTACATAGACAAGGTGCCGGATGGCGACATCCTTGATCTGTTATCAACACAGGTGGACAACACCGCAAGTTATCTGGCCTCCCTTCCGCCCGAACTGGGCACGTATCGATACGCCGATGGGAAATGGACCGTGAGCGAAGTCCTGGGACACATGGTTGATTGCGAAAGAGTGTTCGCATTTAGAGGACTTCACATCGCACGCGGTGACAAGACACCGATACCCGGATTTGAACAGGACGATTGGGTTGCTTCAACCGACTTCAACAGACGCTCGATAAAATCGCTCGCGGATGAACTCCATGTACTCCGGGCGTCGACCGTCATGCTGTTTAAGAATCTGACTGCTGAAGAGATCGAGCGAACGGGCACGGCGAGCGGGTACCCTTTCAGCGTACGCACAATTCCCTACATCATTGCTGGTCACGAAATCCATCATCTTGGTGTATTGAAGGATCGTTATGTATAGGATCATTGTCCTTTCTCTCTGTTTGTTAGGGATCTCACTGGATGCAGGTGCGCAGGTTGAATCGTGCGACGTGACACTTACGTACATAGCCAATGAAGGTACGCTGATTGAATCGTCTGGTACCAAAATTCTAATCGACGGCCTACACCGTGAATACCGTCGTGACTATTCCTTTCTACCGGACTCGCTTGAGAATAGACTTGAGAATGGAGTGCCTCCTTTCGATGGAATAGCTGTGGTGCTTGTCTCACATGTTCACAGAGACCACTTCGAAGCTGCGGCTGTTGCGCGATTCCTTGACAAGAATGACCAGGCTGTACTCATCTCCTCGCCTCAGGTTATCGATAGTGTTCGGGCCGCCGGATCGACAGCTCCAATGGAGACGATAAGTCTTACGTCGACGGAGTCGGTTGCACTAACTCCCCACGGTATCTTGACAACTGGAGTCCTGCCACATAGCTCGGCTCGATTTCGATGGATCCAGAACATCGGGCACCGAATTGATTTCGACTCGATCTCTGTGCTTCACGTCGGCGATGCGGATATCAATCGACGCAACTTTGTCGAATCTGGTCTGGTAAACGATCCGGTAGATGTTGCGATACTGCCATACTGGTACCTTATTTCCGGAGATGGCAGGCGGCTGATTGATGAGACAATTCGACCCGGGCGCCTAATTGCGGCCCACGTCTCCCCTGCAGATGTCGAAGAAGTTCGCCGCGAGGTTGCCCAGCATTATCCGGACGCGACCGTGTTTGGTGAAATGCTCGGGACGACTGTCGTCATCGAGCAGAAGTGTCCTGACGAATAATCTGATAGTAAATATGAAGAATCTAATTCTGGTACCACTGTTTCTACTCCTGGTTATCGGTTCGAGCGCAATCGTTGTTGCTCAGGAATCGCCTTCAACTCCACCGGAAACGTATGAGGCAAACCCGGCCGACGTCTCGTCGATCGATGCAATCACAGCCGCGGTTTATGAGGTTATCTCGGGGCCTGCTGGCGAGGAGCGCGATTGGGATCGCTTCAGATCTCTGTTTCGGCCTGAAGCGAAGCTGATTCCGGTTGGTATCCGCGATGGACAGGCCGGGTCGTTCCCGATGACACCCGATCAGTACATTGAGCGTAGTGGTCCCTGGCTTGTACAGAACGGTTTTTTTGAGACCGAAATCAATCGTGTGACCGAGCAGTATGGCGTCATTGCCCATCATTTCAGCACATACGAGTCCCGAAGAAAAGCCGATGACCCCGAGCCGTTTGCGCGTGGTATCAATAGTTTTCAATTGATGAACGACGGCCAGCGCTGGTGGGTTGTGAACATTTTCTGGCAGGGTGAGAGTGAGGAGTATCCGGTGCCTGGGGAGTATTTGCCGGAATAGTTGTTGGTTGGTGGTTGTTGGTTGTTGGTTTGTAATCTCGAGCGGCTAAGGAATTGTCATCTCGAGCGGCAGCCGAGAGATCTCTTTACCAGCGCGGTCGATAGATCCCTCCGCTTCGGTCGGGATGACGAAGTGCTGGGTTGTGAGCCAGTTGCTGGTTGCGAATCGCTAGTTACTCGTTCCCGGTCTGTCATCTTGAGCGACAGCCGAGAGATCTCTTTACCAGCGCGATGTGCAGATCCCTCCGCTTCGGTCGGGATGACAGGTTGGAACGGGCGGCGTAACAGGCGGAACGGCCTGGATGACAGGGTGGATCTGTCGAAATGACTCAGAGGCGCAATCGATCTGGCGATCGAAATTTGTTAAGAGACCACCGGCAGGCCGTTCTTCCTAAGATTGCCTGCCGGTCCCCGTGGTCTCTTTCCTCGCCCGTGTGGGCCAGTGTTTGTTTACGACATGCGGAGTGGATCGGCGTGTCGGTATTGTTATGCTAAAGAAGTCACCACCTGGCGTATCATCATTCGGCAACAGCATAATAAGAGGGAAAGAAACACCCGGCATTCAAAAAGAGGCGGAGTCGCCGAAAGTCGTTACCGACCGGTAATGGAGCACCTACAAATAGAGGGCACCTTTTTGTCCATGCACTGGAGTGTACCCTGCTCGGGACGCAGGCGTGTGGAAATGATGGTATCCACTATATCAGATCAAGCTGCACACGCCCGGTGATGACGCCAAACTTTATTACCGTCTGGCCGACTCCCGGGACGTCGACATGAATCAGATATATGCCGCTGGCAATGCTAAGTCCATCCTCATTAGTAAGATCCCATTCGAGCGTTGTCGCCGGCCCGTTCTTTACAAAGGTACGCACCAGGGTTCCGGACAACGTAAACAAGCGGATCGTCGCCCGCTGAGGAAGATTAGTGAACCGGGCCACGTCTGTCAGCCTGTTGACTTCGTATGCTGAGGCGCCGCGATACGGATTCGGTACGATGCCGATTGATGAGAGCGCCTCCCTTGCAATGGACTCGTCGTTCTCAATCGGGAGAAACGGTGCGGTGTCTATGATAAACACATCACCCGCTGCGAGCGGTTTCGTCGTCTCAGCGCGAAAGATGGTTCCGGGTTCTGGCATGGCCTGATCGATGATGTTTGCCAGGTAATCCGCCTTGTCAGAGGCAGCGGCAATGGAACCACCGTTCCAGTTGACGACAACCGTGCGTGCCATAATTTCACCTCCGTGAGAAGTCGCCGTTGTACCGGCCAGCAGGTCATCCTGCCAGCGGTTGTAGCCGTTCTCTCCGGGCGAAGTATCATTCGCATTGCAGCCTGCATCACACGGCTGGTACCAGTAGAACCAGTCTGACTCAGGGTCATTGTCAGCACCTGATACCGACGAATCGACGAACTGTATGTCGAAGCCGTCGCCTTCCCAGTCGATAACTGCCGGAATTACCCGGTAGTCATCAGATGGATCATCTGGAGTGTTGACACCAGTATTCCATAGTTCAAATGGAACGAGCTGAGGTCGACTATCTCCGAAGATGCCGAAACGGTCGTAACCGTAGCAACCATTTGCAGGAGTAGCGAATGGGGTATCGGCGTCGGCTGCAGCACGCCAGGCATTAAAGCACTCAGCCGTGAAGCGGATCTCCCAGTCCCATGGGACAACCGGTCTAAACCCGTTACGAATGGATCTCGGAATGAAGACACTGTCGTAGTTAGCGCCGGTGCCGACATCACCAGTCGCCCAGAACCAGATGCCATCACCTACCTGCTGGCCGGAGCCCGGTCGCTCAGGAACCGGGAAGCCCTGAAAATCCGCTGCACCCCCGGTCGGCGGGTCTATTGGACCGGCAGCGTTTGCTGTGACGAGAAACGCGTTGAAGTCGAAGGGTGCAGATTCGATTTCGAAGACAATCCCATCCTTTACCAGGACATCCGTATTGAACGGCGGAAAAGAGCCCCTTGACTCGAAGAACGTAGATGAGTTAAACAACGTGTCGCCAGAAGATTCATTCAGAATATCGTACGTGGTTGCCCGGATGGTATCAGGGTACGTCGATGAGTTGTCGATATAGGTAGTGGCGCACATTCGTACCGAGTAGGTATCTCCCGACACGGAAAGCGGAGCAACCACGCGGGCCCGGATCCCCGTCGAAGAGCCGACGCCAAGAACGCGTTGGGAATCAATAACATCTCCCGTGTTTGCAGTGAGCCGCGTGCCACCATTCCGGGCATTGATACGGGATGGTATTACTGTCACTCTGCTCACGGGGCTCATCACAACCTTCGGATTGGAGTTCGGATTATACACGTAGGCCCGAACTCCGAAATAGTATTCCGTATAGTTGACCAGATCCTCAACCATGTGGAATTGCTGCACACCGCTATCAGTGCCCTTTGCAACGATTTTTGATACCAGCAGGCTGGTCTCCGGATCAATCGTTTCTTCTGCAATTCCCCGGACCAGATTCACCACGTCGTATGTTGCTATCAGCTCACCTTCTGTATCATCGGGTGATGAAAACTGATAGACCTGGTACCCTTCGAACGAATACGTCTCGTTGCCATCGACCGGATTCTGATCGACGAGAAAATCGCTCAGTTCGTCATAGGTTTCAAGATAGTTGTTTGACGAAGGATGGTTTTCCCAGCTGATGATGACTTCGCCATCGTGCTCCTCGGCATGCACGATGGGCGCATCGGGCCGCGGGGTTGGAACAAAGCCGTTGTTATAGAGGCCCTGAACCTGAATGTCGTCCTGCAGCAGCTGACGATAGGAAGAAAGCCTGTCAGACGAGCGCGACCAGATGATGCCGTATATAATTTCCTGAACATCGCCGGTGTTAAAATCGAAAGGTCCGACGGACATTATAAATCGCCGGTCGGCAGGCGTGTTTCGAGAGCCCTGCCCATCGGTGTTTTCCTCTGACCAGTATGCACGATCTGCCGCGTTTCCGGGAAACATGTAGCTCGTTATTTCAGAACCGCCATATCCTGTTCCCCCGAATGTCATGGGGCGGCCATCGCGCCAGATTCCTCGCAGGTAGTCGTACGGCTCCATGGAATTACCATTCGGATTTCCCTGTGCTGCGCTATCGCTGTTGTAATAGACGAACTTGGACATCTTCAGCCGCTTCATGCCCGGGTATTGCGTACCGTCGGGGTCTATCCAGGGAGGGCCTGCTGTCATATCGGGAACCAGCGGGCCCTGTACAAAATCGTATGCAAGTGCGGGTGGCTGGTCGCCGTAGCCGTCGAATCCCTGGTCAACGTCAGTCCCGTTGTAGACTATGCCTAGGCCCCGTGTAGTGTCGGAGCCAACGAAATCGTCTGCCGCATTCCCAAGGTCGGGATCCGACCAGATGCCCAGGTAGACGTCGTTCAGATCGACGAGCCCCTTGTTTTCAAGCCGGTATTTATAGAAGGTTGCATTTTGCATCGGGCCGGGCTGGTCGAATGCAAACGCGGTAACCTGGATCTCAAGTCCTAACGGTTCGCTGAACGACCATTCCTTAACGTTGCCCGCGTCGTTCATCACCCACCACACCATCTGGTCGCCAATCAGAGTCGGCCTGTCGCCTGCCTCGATGTCATAGTTGGCGGGATCACCGTCTCCATCAGTGACCGGTGCTCCAAGATCGTAGGGCCAGTTTTCAATGTCTTCGGTGGCCTCGCCGGTATCTTCAAGAGTCTGCAGATCTGCCGCCGAAACTTTGAATAGGTGGTCGTACTCACTACAGTCGGATGGTGGAGTACCATCCTCATCAATGGGCCCGGGCCAGAATTCGAACGGACCATACGCCGTGCCCGCGAAGCGCAGATCGCCGGCAGGATCAATGCCGCCAATCCAGATGCCTGACGCAAAGATGGCATTTGCCTCTCCTTCTTTCGGGACCGTGTACACATTGCCGGATCCTTTCCAGAAGAGGCCACCGGTGTTATAGAGACGGGCGCGTACGTTGTTAATATCGAGGTCCTTTGTTGCAGACCCGAGGTTGCAATTTCCAACGGGTGTTTGAGGTGCGAACACCTGGCTGGTCGCGACGGGTGATGGAATGACTTTCGCATTCGACTGGGCTTGCGCGGGTGACTCGGCTAATCCGAATAGCAGAAGTATGGCAGCCAGTCGATAGTATAGGACTCTCATAAGCGCGCACATTCTCAGGAAACAATTACACTCAATTCGGGAGGCAAAACCGAATCGGTGAGTGCAACATAAGTATAGGCAGATAGCGTTCGGTTCACGATGTTCAAAGGGTTGGAGCGTAGAATGCTGCAACTCAACTGTAACAGTATACGCGCGAACGGGCAAATCCGGGGTACAAAAGAATCCGTACGCTCGTCAGGCTCGGACTTGCGCTAATCGGTCGTAAAGGCCTAAAAAGCCTGGGGGCCGCCACTCCTCCTCCCCGGTTTCAACTTAACTACAAAAATGCGTCACGCGCCAATGAACAAATGCTAGAAACTCTCTAGACTGTTTCCTAGAATTCTTTCTATAGGATTTCCTAGACTTGCTATCGATTCTCTCGACAATCCTACGAAATATATCCGGATCCCCAATGAAGTTCTGCATCGTCGTTGTAGCTCTATGTGCATTCACTCTTACCCATTCAGGACAAGCACAAACTGCCGAGGAGGATGTTTATTCTATAGTCTCAACTTTCTTTGATGCTCTCCTGACTGCTGACTCGACGTTGATGGCTGGCATCCTCCTCCCGGGTGGACAAGCTCACGCTATTATGCCGACAGACTCAACTACGCGCGTTCGAACCAGCACACATCAACAGACGCTAGAGCAAATGGCGAGCTGGACAGAGCCAATCGTCGAGCGCATGTGGGATCCGACAATCCTCGTCAACGGCCCCCTTGCAGTAGTCTGGGGACCATACGATTTGTATGTCGGACAGGAGTTCTCTCACTGCGGAGTAGACACATTCACACTCATTCGCTCGGATGATGGCTGGAAGATCTCGAGCATAGACTATACAATTGAACGAGGGACCTGTGAGATGCATCCGGACGGACCGCCGTCATTCGAGTAGCATCGTTCCTGTAGTGCGGTGCTTCTAGCTTTCAGATCCTTCGCTGCAGCCTCAGGGTGACAGGGGGTGATGAGATCCCTCGACTTACGCTCGGGATGACAAAGGAGGCCAGGGATGACAAAGGAGGCCAGGGATGACCACGGTGACCAGGCATAAAAAGGGAGCCCTGACCGCGAGCGAATGCGAGCCCTGACTGCGAGCAAAAGCGAGCCCTGACCGTGAGCGAATGCGAGCCCTGACCGCGAGCAAAAACGAGCCCTGACCGCGAGCAAAAGCGAGCCTGCCTAGTTCCCCATCAAATAATCTTCGCCGCGACCTTTGATGTGTTCGTCCCAGTACTGCATCCATCGGGGAATCTCGGCGTCGAGGCTGTCCCAGTCGACGGGCATCTCTCGCAAGTCCAGATCGGTCATCCAGTCCGGCAGACGGCTTTTGTCGATATCAGTCCGAACAGGAATGCGGTAGAACCTGTGAGCCTGCGAAACGATCGCTGTATCTGATGTCACCATGTCATAAAACGACCTGGCCACGTCAAGATTAGGACCACCCTTCACCAGAGCAATGCCGTCGGTCAGTATCGGCGTTCCACTCTCTGGTATTTTGAATCCGAAGGGATACCCGTTGATCACGCTCTGGATAAAAATGTCCGTAAGATTCCAGAGCGTTACATCTCCTTCACCACGCGCCAGCCGAATGTAGAGCTGCGTCGGATCTGCCGTGTACGTCTTCACGTTGCGGTCGAGACCCGCAAGCCAGCGATACCCTTCATCTTCCGATGGCTGTCGAAGGATCATCGATCCATAAATTGTTCGCATGGTGCTCGACGCCATCGGGTACCGAATCAGCAACCTGTCGTTCCACTTGTCATCAAGAAGCTCATCCCAGTCATGAGGAACGTCCGTGCTGTCCAGGGCATCGGTATTGTAAGCAATTACCTCGGGAGTGAGATACGTACCAAACCATGTATCATTTGCTCCACGACTCGCGTTGCCGACACTATTCGCCCAAGACGGAGTGTAAGGTTCGAGCAAATCCTCATCGGCCGCATGTGAAAAGGCTCCACCGGCGCCACCCCACCACAGACTCGCCTGCGGATTCATGGCCTCAGTTCGAATCCGGTCGTATGCATCCTGGCCACCCATATCGATCCACTGCACGTCAACATCCGGATGTTGCTCCTCATACGCCTTCTCGTACATCGAAAGCATCTCCTTGCCGTGCGGAGAATAGACGAGTATCCTTGTTCTGTCGTCGGTACTGCACGAAGCGAATACAGGGATCAGCAGGATGCAGATCGCGAATGAGAAATATTGCCTGTTGGTCATGCAGATATCAATCGATTACGCGGAGTCTCGCGAATTTAAGGACCAGCCTCTTCTGACCAACCTCCCGAAAAAAGACGGTCGCTTTTGCCTGATCGGCACGACCATCCACTTGCAATACCTTACCTACCCCGAAAAGGTGGTGTTCTACTTCGACACCCGGAACGATCGGGCCGCCATGACCTTCGTCGTAGACTATGCGCTCTCCCTGACTGGTTCCACTACCGGACGGTTTTGATGTCGGGCGGAGTGATCGCTTGTAATACTCCGGATCAATATCGCCGTAGTCTACCTCGGCTCGCCTCGGTTTCCTTTTGAATCGGTCTGAGCGAGATGAGTAACGATCACCGGCCTCCGTCGTTACGCAATCGTCGTCAAGTTCTTCGAGAAAGCGGCTTCGGACACACATCTGCTGTTCGCCAAAAAGGAAGCGGCTTCGAGCAGTGGACAGATACAACTGCTTTTCTGCACGAGTGATACCCACATAAAAAAGTCTTCGCTCCTCTTCGAGCTCTGCTTCTTCGCCCGTTGCTCGCGATAGTGGAAACAGTCCTTCTTCAAGACCAACAATAAAGACCACGGAGAATTCCAGACCCTTCGACGCATGCAATGTCATCAACGTCACCTGCTGTCCATCCGATGTTTCGTTGTCAGCGTCTGTGACGAGTGAGACTTCCTGCAGGAACGCGCTCAGCGATCCCTCTTCGGTTCTGGTTGTTTCAAATTCAGCGATTGCGTTGATCAATTCCTGAACATTCTCCCAACGCACAAGGCTTTCGGTAGAGTGCTCCCGGCGCAATTCATCAACGAGGCCCGAGTCGCGCAGAATACCCCGGGCGATATCGCTGGCGTCATCCGTCGTGGCAAGATCCGCATATCCATCGATAAGCTCTTTAAACTTGCGGACTGAATTTGCCGCACGATTAGTGATACCGATTTCCTCGACGCGGTCAACCGCCTGCCAGAGTGTCAAGCCATTCACCGTCGCAAACTCCTCTATCTGGTCCATCGATTTCGACCCGATACCGCGGGTTGGAAAGTTGATAACCCTTCGGAGTGATGCAGTGTCGTTGGGATTCACCACGAGTCGCAGATAAGCAACGAGGTCTTTGATTTCCTTTCGCTGGTAAAACGAGACACCGCCGATCACACGGTATGGTATGCTACCACGGCGCAATGCATCTTCAATCGAGCGGCTCTGTGCGTTTGTCCGATACAGAACGGCGAAGTCATTGTATCCGTAACCATGTTGGACGGACAAGGATCGAACGCGGTTAGCTACCTTCAGTGCTTCATCCCTTTCCGACAGTGCCTCGACGAGGACAACATCATCGCCCTCCTCGTTATCGGTCCAGAGTGATTTGTCGAGGCGCTTCGCATTCTGGGAGATCAGAGCATCAGCGACACGAATGATTTTCTTTGTAGATCGATAGTTCTGTTCGAGCCTTATTGTCCGTGCGTCAGGGTAATCCCTCTGAAACGATAGGATGTTTGTGATGTCGGCACCGCGGAATGAGTAAATACTCTGTGCATCGTCTCCAACAACACAGATATTCTTCTCGCGGGCGGCCAGCAAACCGGCAAGCTCATACTGTGCATGATTTGTATCCTGGTACTCGTCGATGTGAACAAACCGCCACCGGGTCTGATACTTCTCCAGAATATCAGAGTGCGCCTTGAATAACTCCACCGGCTTGATCAGGAGATCGTCGAAGTCCATAGCATTCGATCGCTTGAGCGTATTTTCATATGGACCATAAACGAGTGCCGCTTTTTCCTGAGCGGGAGTAGCCGCCAGTGACCGATATGCAGAAGGCTTAACCATCTGGTTTTTCGCATTCGAGATCAGGGACCGGATCATCCGAACGGGAAATTGACGGTTGTCGATATTGTACTCCTCCAGAAGATTCTTCAGGATGTGCTTCTGGTCATCGGTATCATAGATGGAAAAGTTGGAGTCGTATCCAATGGCATCCGCTTCTATCCGCATAAGACGCGCAAACGTCGAGTGGAAGGTCCCCATCCAGATGCCGCGAGACTGCTCCTCTCCTGCCAGCGATGTAATCCGCGCTCGCATCTCTCGAGCCGCCTTGTTCGTGAACGTCAGCGAGAGAACCTGATACGGACGAGCGTGACCGGTTGCAATTAGATAAGCGACGCGATGCGTAAGCGCCCTCGTCTTTCCTGACCCCGGACCTGCGATTACAAGGACAGGGCCTTTCACAGCCACTGCTACTTCCTGTTGAGCCTCGTTGAGACCCTCGAGAATCTCGACTGCGTCACTATTGGTGCCATTGGTTAGATCTTCTGGCATCAATTCAAACTGCTTCATGTAGTCGCTGGGGTATTCGGCTTGGAGGAAGGTCGTTGGCGTTCGTGAGGATGGTAAAGATAACGGATAGCTGGTTAAAGGGTTCGATATGTATATCCGCATCCACTATTTCAATGCCCATCTTTCGTATTCGCACTACTTGCTTATATTCGAATGCGCATACTCGATAAGACACACACATCTGCCACAAATCACTGCCTGATCCATGAGTTTTGTCGTACTGACCCTCCGCGGTCTTTTTGGCCTGTTTGTACTGACGGGGATCGCCTACCTGTTTTCGATGAATCGCAAGGCGATCAACTGGAGACTGGTCGGCATCGGAATTGGGCTGCAGCTGGTCTTCGCGCTGCTTGTGTTGAAGACAGCGCCTGGAGCTGCACTTTTTCGATCGATTGGAGGCGGATTTTCGAGACTGCTCAGCTATACGTATGTCGGATCAGATTTCATCTTTGGATCTCTCGGAATCCCTCCGGGACAGGAAGGATCGTTCGGCTTCGTTTTCGCATTTCAGGTACTGCCAACCATTGTATTCTTCGCATCCCTCATGGGTATCCTGTATCACTTCAAAGTGGTCCAGCCGTTGGTCAAAGGAATGGGTTGGTTTATGGCGAAGACACTGGGTATTTCCGGTGCTGAATCGTTGAGTGCCGCTGCAAATGTGTTCATTGGCCAAACGGAAGCACCGCTTGTAGTGAAGCCGTACATACAGTCGCTCACCAAGAGCGAGCTGATGACGCTGATGACGGGCGGCATGGCGACAATTGCCGGCGGAGTGCTTGCCGCATACATCCTGTTCCTCGGCGGACCGGATCTGGATCAGCAAGCCATTTTCGCCGGGCACCTCCTTTCTGCTTCAATCATGAGTGCGCCGGCGGCTATTGTCATGGCGAAGATTCTCGTACCCGAAACCACTACGCCCAAGACGATGGGCAACGTCGAGATGATAATCGAGCGCACAGAGGTTAACGGAATTGAAGCCGCAGCGGCCGGCGCGGCCGACGGACTGAAACTTGCCCTGAATGTTGGCGCGATGCTACTCGCGTTTTTGTGCCTGTTAGCACTTGCGAATGGCATACTCGGGTGGATCGGTAAGCCTACTCTATTCGGAGCGACACCGTATGATCTTAATGCCGTAATTGCAACTGCCAGCGGTGGCGCTTTTAGCGGGCTCTCGATGGAGGCTATCTTCGGATACGTATTTTCGCCTCTTGCGTGGGCGATGGGTGTCGAGAGTGCTGACATCTTGCAGTTCGGTAGACTGCTCGGTGAAAAGATTGCCGTGAACGAATTCCTCGCTTATACGTCGCTCGGTGAACTCAAAGGAGTCGTTTCGGATCGCACGATAATTATCGGGACCTACGCACTATGCGGATTTGCGAACTTCTCTTCAATCGCGATTCAGATTGGTGGTATCGGCCCCATCGCACCGGAACGAAGGAGCGAAATTGCCTCACTGGGCGTTAGAGCAGTAATTGGCGGAGCGCTGGCCTCCTGGATGACCGCAACAATTGCTGGTGTACTAATAGCAGGTTGACGACCCGAATTGTAATGCCCTGGAATCGACTGTGCCAATCCGTAACCGGATCGAGGTCAAACCGTACGGTATTTCGGCAAAGACTCAGATTGTAACGGAACTGTATTTTTTAATGAGCAACGCGTCAGGTAACCGAAAATATAGTCAGGACGAAATACGTGCGTTGATTCAACGTGCATCTCAAATGCGGGAAGAGAGACATGGTAACTCCGACCAGCAGTTGTCTCTCGCCGAAGTAGAGCATATTGCTTCCGAGTTGGATATTCCCGCTGACCTTGTCCGATCTGCCGCACTCGAGATGGACAACACTCCGACCACCAGAAAGAGTAACATCTTTGGTGGTCCCTTTCATGTTAATCGATCCCGCGTGTTTGACAAACCGCTGACTGATGAGCAATGGAACGAAATGGTTGCGGAGATTCGCTCTCGCACCGGGAGGCGAGGAACGGTCGAAGAAACAGCAAGACTAAAAGAATGGCATCACTTCATCGGCGAAGGAGATCAAGGTGTCAACTTTGCCAAGACCAACATTACCGTACGCTCTAGCGAAGACGAATCTGCGGTCAAAATGGAACGTCGTTTCGCCGGTCTCGCCATTCCTTCGTATGCAATGACTCTCTTTTTTGCCACGCTGTTCAGCGTGTTCATCATCGAGGGTTTTGATGGTATGGGACTATCGACCGCGACCAACTTTGCCATCTTCTTCGGTTTCCTGTTTACTTCGCTGGGTCTCGTGCGAGCCAGCCTTTCGGCCTCTGCTCGAAGACACGAAAACAACTTCGATTTCCTGATGAGTCGCTTCGCAGAGATCCTGGACGTTGAGCCAGAGACACAAGTGCTGCCTGACACATCGGAGATCAGCAGCTCTGAAGCGGACAACCGACCAATGATTGATCTGGAAGATTCGATAGATGATTATCATTCCGCCGAGGCAAGTCAGACACGGAACCGCGACAAGTCCTAGGCCAGTCTTAGGTCGAAACTGAGGTCATCTACTGACCTTTCGGAATCCGACAGAGAAACGAACCCACGCCGGAATGGGGTCCGACTTCCCTCCTCGCAGCAAGTATGCAGGCTGCCATCTCATCTGTGTTGTTGCCTTCATGGCAATATCGTCGAGTACCGGATGGACAGATTCGATCAGCTCGATAGACTGGGGTTCTCCGGCATTATTAAGATAGACTTGCATACCTACACTCCCGGAGACGCCGGCCTCTGCGAGCGAATCGGGATACACGACCGGCACATCCTGCCCGAGCTTGGTGATGGTTCGTGGTTCGCGAAAGTGTCTGGCAATGCTTCGATATCCATCTCGCTTGAATTTCTTGATGTCCTCCGATGGATCACCCGAAAGCTTCGCCTTGATGAGTTTCGGTGTAATGATTGCCTCGAACAATGAATCAACGACTTCCGGTTCATTGCGGATGATTTCGATGAGGCTCTGCTTGACGGCAAATATCAGATTATCCTTCTGGATGCTCTGCTGCATGCCAACGCCGCCGGCGTAGACTCTGTCAGCGTTGCTGACGCCCATTGATTCCAGGCTTTCAAGATCTCTGAACGCTTCTGTAGTGTCCGTTCCCGGCAACCACCACTGAGATCCATCTGACATCCAGCCATCCGGAGCTCCCGCCACATAAGGCCCATCCGACGTGCAACCAGCGATTCCGAGAGCGAGGCATACTATCAGAGAAAGGGATAAACGCATACAATTTTGCACAATTGTGCCTTGTGGGGAAGATATTCAAACATTGGACAGCGAAGGTCTAACTTTGTTTTCCTTCGTCCGTCGTTTGTTCGGGAAGTGATTCTGACAGTCGGACGAAAAACTGCCGCCGGTCCATGGCTACAACGCGAACCAACGATCCTGCAGCGATAAACTCGCCACCGGTAGTAGCCTCGAGCCGCTCTCCATTTATCTCAACGACGCCAGATGGTCGCAGTGGTGTAACGGCAATGCCTGATTGGCCGACAAACTTGATTCGCTGTTCTCTCTCCAGAGCAACTTCCGAGTCGTCGCGCTTGAGATTTGCTGATAGGACAAATTTGTCCCATGCACCACTCTGGTACAAGAAATAGAACGTGCCGACAACCGCTCCGGCCGATCCTGCCAGAGCCAGGAGACCGCCCAGTGCACCTACAGCGAGAAACGTTTGTCCGACGGCGAAGAGGATCAGGAGGAGACCCAGGATACCAACGACGTTGAAGCCTGGGATCAGATACACCTCAACCAGGATCAGCGCCAGTCCCACCAGTATTAGGGCAATCGGGATTAGCACGCGGTCAGAGGAATAGTTGCAGTTTTCGGAATTGTCGAGACCATAGTCTACGAAATCCGTGAGTTAAGTTGCAGATGTTTCCGGGTCCGAAACCCGGACTTCGATCTTGCTTCCTTTTGCGCTGAGGACTTTTACTGATGAGCCAGCCGGCACGAATTCTCCACGTGAGACAACATCTATTCGCTCGCCATCGATTTCCGCGGTCCCGGCCGGTCGTAGTGGTGTAATTGCAACACCAGTCCGCCCGATAATCGAGTCGTGGGCTGGAGACGCCAGATAGCCCGACGTACTGCCCAGTTCAGGCTGCAGGACAAGTTTGTTGAATCTCTCAGATTTCGGAAGATACCTACCAAGTGAGAAGAGCAGCATAACAAACAGAATCAGCGTTGCAGCGAGAGTAGTTATGGCTGTAGACATACCCTGTACGGAAGGAAAACTGAAACCGACGTTGCCTACAAGCCCGAACAGTAGAGCTGCAATAACGCAGATGATTCCAGACACGCCGGCAAATCCGAATCCGGGGATGATGAAAATCTCGACGGCGATTAGGCCAGCACCAAGAACGAACAGAATGATCTCCCAGCTTTCCACAAGACCATTTGCGTAGTGCGGCGCGAAAAACAACGACGCACCAATCAGGGCCATCATGCCCGGGAAACCTACTCCGGGCGATTGAAGCTCGAAGTAGAGTCCACCCATCATCATAAGCATGAGAATTGACTGTATTACCGGAGAGACAAAGAATCTCAATACCTTTTCAGTCCGCGTTGCGGAATGCGTGACAATCTCGCGACCATCAAGATTTGCGGATAGAATGACGTCGTCAAGATTGGAAATGATTGCGTCTGCAACCCCCAACTTCAGAGCCTCTTCCGACGAAAGTGTAAGCACTTTCCCCTCCTCCGATACGCCGGGGACGACAAGGTCCGGATCCACCATGGCTGCCGCAACAGCAGGGTCTCGGCCGTTTGCTTCAGCCGTTGCTCGCATTTGCGAGCGCATGTAACTCTGGTACTTGTCCGGAGCTGCCTGACCACCTACTCCGTCGACGACGGTAGCCGCGCCGATGGATGATCCGGGAGCCATGACGATGCGGTCATTAGCATATGAAATCAGTGCACCGGCGGATGCTGCATTCTTGTTGATGAACGCGATAGTCGGAATCGGCGAATCGAGGATTGTGGTCCTGATTTCGTCCGCTGCATCTACGAGTCCACCGAATGTATCAACCTGGAAGACAATTGCCGCTCCGCCAGCTGCAACAGCATCGTCTACTGCTCGATCGAGGTACTTTGCCAGTGCGTTGTCAATCATCCCATCCACGGGGACAACAAATACAGAGCCCTCGCCTTCGATTCCGATGTCCATCGGTTTCGGCGTGCGATTCTCCTGTCCGTACGATGAATAGGATACGAACAGCAGTGAAATGAGAGTAAATACTTTCAGCGGCATACGAGTTGACCGAAGCAGTTAGTAAGAGTCTAGGACATTTCCTAGAAAAGTCTCTAGACGATTTCTAGCAAAACGCCCTTATACTTGTGCGTTCAGGAACCCGTAACTTACAACCGGGGAGGAGGAGTGGTGGCCCCCACGCGATTTTGATCGCGATAGAGCACCGAAAACAGTCAGTCGGACGTAACACTACCTGACGTCCTGATCCCCAGCTTCTGAATTTCCGTTACACCTTCCCTACTACGTTTAGACACGTCTGAGGATTCGACTGAGACTCAATCAGGCCTATTTTTCGATAAGAACAGGGGTGCCGACTTTAATTACATCCCACAACTCATCGATATCGTCATTGCGGAGTGCAATGCAGCCGCGCGTCCAGTTCGTCCGCGCTCCGGTACCATCTCCATGAATCTCGATGAATCCACCCAGCTTTGTGAACATCGGTGGCATCTCAAAGCGGTCGTCGGCCCTTACAATCTGATTGTACTCGTCACGCGAGATCATTCCGTGCCGAAGCCCTCGCTCCGCTTCCGCCACACCCGGATAATTCAGAACAAATGCCCTGTGAAACTGGCTTTCGGGATTCTTATTGACGACGTAAAACACACCCTCAGGCGTCCGCCAGTGATCGACATTCTCCTGGCCACCCTTGCGCACCTTGTTCGAGAAAAAGTTTATCGCCAGATCAGCCGGTAATGTCCGGTGCAAGTCATCGCCGCGATAAATACGAACCGTTCTTTCTTTCTTGGAAACGCGAATCCAGAAATCGGAAACGCTGCCGCTGAGAACGTACCCGGTGGCACCTCCCTTTGTCCTGACATGTAACCAGTTATCATCGGACGCAAGAACAAAAACCGGTTCCCTCATCGCTACTTCGACATACGGGAAGTCCTCATCCATTTCGGAAAATACTGTCAGACGCTCCTCCACCGGATATACAACCGGGAGATTGTCGGGATTGGCTGATTCTCGTGTTTCAACGACTCCGCCGAACGACCGAATCGCCGCCGGCTCTGTTTCCTGGCTATGGTCCTGCAGCTGTGCAGACGCCGTCGTGCTCAGAACAAAAAGAATAGTAAGGATCTGAAATAGCTTGCCCATAATCGCCAGTAAAATCTGACAGAACACGAATAACGCGCTCGTGGCGCATTTTCGCAACTCTTGAAAAAAATAGTCCGATCGCCTTCATGGTATCGGATTATTAATATGGCATTTAAAAGCTACTCCTGCCTGCCATTGTTCCGCGTGCACAGGCTAAAGGCTTCTAAAACAGCATCAATGTGAGAACCTTCACAGACATAATCTGCAGCGTCCCGAACCGCTTCTGATGCATTTGCAGGTGCGATCCCCAATCCGACCCTCTTTATCGCCGCAATGTCACCGGTAGAGTCTCCGATGTAGGCAATGTCATCGACCGGAATTCCGACCTCATCGGCAAGCCAGAGGATGCCATTCTCTTTCGACAAGTGTTCAGGTAGAACGTCAATCGATACATGAGTATCGGCTACGACCATAGCACTATACGTCGTCTCGATCGTTTCCTTGATTTCGCCCAGGAGCGTCTCCATCTTTTCGGAATCGCGAATAACAATACTCGCCTGCGTCTTCTTGGCGTAGTCAATTGAAATCTTGACATCGCCAAGGTAGTTCTTCTCCCAGTGCTGGAGAATCTCCGAAATCTGGTGTCGATGTTCGTGTGTAACCTGGGGTGCCCAGGAAATCGTGTACATTTTCGGGTCATACATTGCGCCGCCCGCCTCAAAAAGTACAGGCATATCGAAGCCGATCGCCTGCACCATTGCCTCAACGTAACCGAAGGCTCGGCCGGTGCATATCGAGAAGAGTGGTGCTGTCGGTGAACGGTGCGTTACCGCCAGCCTCCTTAGTTCCTGAATGCCGTCAAGATCAAACGGTGTGAACGGTTCTGAAAGGCAGCCATCAATATCAGAAATGAACAGCCTTATCCGCTTGTCGATCATCAACGTCAGGACTCGTTTTCGAAAACGGCTCCCAGTGCTTCGACGATACTGTCGGAGATACCCATGCTGCTGAAACCACCGTCATGATATAATGTCTGCATCGTGACCATGCGGGTGTAATCGCTTAGCAGCGTAACTGCGTAGTCTGCACAACTTTCAGCATCCGCATTGCCGAGTGGTGAGATCCGTTCAGCAAACTCGAACATGGCATTGAACCCTTCGATACCCGATCCTGCTGTTGTCTTCGTTGGACTCTGGGAGATAGAATTGATGCGAATACCACGCTTACCGAGTCGGTAACCAAACGACCGTGTAATGCTCTCCAGCAATGCTTTTGCATCACCCATCTCCGAGTATTCCGAGAATATGCGCTGGGCGCCTATATAGGACAGCGAGAGTATCGATCCCTTATCCTTCAGTATCTCCGCATCAAGCGCGGCCCGAACGATGCGATGGAGGCTGATGGCAGAAATATCGAGCGTCTTTTTATACCACTCATAGTTGAGCTCAGTGTACTCCTTTTTCTTTCGAACATTGAGACCCATCCCAATCGAATGAACGATAAAATCGATCTTGCCGAAGTCCTTCTCGGCTTCGGCGTATAGCGAGCCAAGATCGTCAGCACTCGTCGCATCCGCCCAGACAATCCGGCTTTCTGTCTGCTCTGCCAGATCGTCGAGTGTTCCAAAACGTTGGACAACGGGAGCGTTGGAAAGTATGAACCGACCCCCATCGCGATAAACGGCCTTGGCTATTGCCCATGCGATACTGCTGTCGTTCAATGCGCCGAAGATGACGCCCGTCTTTCCTTGAAGAATACCACTTCCGGATGCACTCATTTCCTTGTATACGTGTTTAGATGGGATGGGAGGCGATAAACTACTGTTCCTGATCCTTTAGTGCCATACGCAGACGCACAGGGGCGCCCGAGAAGACTCAAATTCGGGATAAAAACACGTTACAGGTGTTAACAACAACCAATGTCGTCACAGCGTGCAGCGTCCAGACCTATCGCCATCGCGCCGCAAGACTCGCAATGTCATCGCGGCGCCGATTCCGAAAGATATTATTGAAGCAGCAGTCAGACGGGTCCATCACGTGCCCGATTGGGTGGATACTACCGTTTTCATCCTGCATATCATTGCTGGAACGGCATTGCTCGCGGCAGCCATGATTTCGGGATCCATTGACCGGTTCCTCGTCTTGCTCATCGTTTCCCCGTTCTTGTTCGCCACGGTAATCTTCAATTCACATTTTCCGACCAGAATCCGCCGGTGGTGCATGGCGGCAACTGACCTGCTGGCACTCGTCGCTCTCAGGTTGTTCTGTGAACTAAATCTGGTGTCTGATCCGAATACAACATTCGTATTGCTGCTTGCGCTTTCATGCGCTGTGTTTACGATCTACGTCGATCCGCTGCTATCGCGTCTTCTGGCCGTCGGCTCTATGACAGTGGTTGCTGCCGTGCTGCTTCCGTACATCACACCGGGGGTTTTTGAGCCCTTGCTTTCGGCCAATCTTTCTCACACGCGTCCGCTGCAATCCCTGCTGTTGTTGATCGCATTCTGCTGCACGCTTCTGGCACCTTTAGTCGTCGTCACAGGTTTTCGAAGACTGAGAGTGGCGAGCGCGACCCGCTTCCTCGAACGTGTCCAGATTGCACTTGCCACACGGCCGCGACGTTAGCTGGTAACGCCATTCAGCGGACCAAGATGAGTAAGAAGCTCGCCATGTATCTGCCCATTGGTCGCGACGATCTGTCTCCCGAAGATCGGGTCTCCTGATGTGGACATCGTTGTGACCTTCCCCCCTGCTTCTTCAACCAGCAGCACGCCAGCGGCAACGTCCCATGGTGCAAGTCCGGTTTCGTAGAAACCATCGAACCTTCCTGCTGCCACATAAGCGAGGTCTACCGACGCCGAGCCGGGGCGACGGACCCCTCTTGCCTCGAGGATGATAGATCGAAGAACGGCAAGATATGCGTCAACGTCTTTAAACCGTCGATACGGAAATCCGGTTGTCAGCAGCGAGTCGCCAAGGGACTTGGTCTTGCTCACGTGTCCAACACTGCCATCGATTTGCAGTCCACCGCCACGAACTGCTGAGAACAGCTCGTTACGAGATACATCGAGGACCACGCCTACTACCATCTCATCGTTTTTTTGCAGGCCGATGCTTACGGCAAATGGCGGGACGCCGTGCATGAAATTCGTCGTCCCGTCAATCGGATCGACAATCCACCTGAAACCAGCGGCAGCCTCAATTCCTCTGTCATCTACGACATCCTCTTCCGCTAGAACGGCATAGTCCGGAAATACCTGGCTCAAATATTCAGTTATGATGTTCTGTGCCTGAATGTCGACATCTGTAACCAGGTCGTTAACACCTTTTGTCCTAAAGTCACCACTTCTGATCTTTCCTGCCATCGACAGGATTAGTTTTCCCGCCTCTCTGGCGGCGTGCACCGCCGCATCTCTTTCTTTTTCGTAGGATACCATAGACTACATGTGCTTACGTCGACGAATAAGTATACGGTGGCGACTGACCTCATAGCACACAAAGTTATGACAAAGAAAATGTCCGACCGTGAAATAAACAGCCGGACATCTTGGTGTCGCCTCATTGTTAGTATTTCGCCGAGGCTTAGTTTCCGCCAACGCGACTCTGTTCATCCTGGGTACTCGTCTGCCGCTCCCGGGCTTTTTTGACCTGCCGGTTGCCGAAGTTATACGACAGGTTGAACCGGAGTTGACGGCTTTCCCAACCGCCCGAGGCATCAATGAACAATCCATCGAAGTCCTGAATTCCTCGCCACGGCGCGGTTTTGAATATGTCCGTAAATGCAATCTTGAGATTCGCTCGCCCGCCCATTAACTGCTTCGCGAGACCAGTATCAATACTGTAGTTTGAATCGACTCGATATACTGCACCCCAGATCGACGGAGAACTTGCCCACCCGGACAACTCGAATCTCCAATTACGCGGAAGAGTGAATGATGACTGATGATACAACGAAGCGACGGTCGCCTGAATGTCGACTTCACGATCGCCCGGAAGATTGCCACGGTTGCGTGTGTTATAGCCCGTAACACTGGTATATGTGCTCCACCATGGTTTGAGGTTTGTCGGGTAACTGATCGAACCACTCACGGTGCGCTGCGAACCCAGATTGCGCGTCATAATGAATGATCTTTCAACTCCGCTGGAATCGCTAATCTGAGCAAAAAAGTCTCCGGTGTAGCTGTATGTCAGGTTCGTGTTGAGAACATACTGGTACGTATGAGTCAACGCCAGAATGTTTGTGTACTGAGGCTGCAAGAACGGATTCCCACGACGGAAGGTTAGTTCATCCAGTTTGAACTCGAATGGATTGAGATCCTGATAGCTCGGCCGGTCGACCCGACGACTATAGTTTAATCGTAACTGGTTCACCGGATTCGCCTGCCACACGACGCCGCCGGATGGAAACAGGTCAAGATATGCGCGATCAACTGTATTGTTGTCCTGCGGCTTGAATGCGGTCAGCTCACCTTTTGAGTCAGTGTATTCTGCTCGCACCCCGGCACTTACTTCAAAAACACTGAGCTTTCGCGAAAATGTGGCGTACCCGGCCGCGATACGTTCCTGGAATTTAAAATCATTGCTCCGATCCACGTCCAGGACATTCTCTCCGTCGATTACATTGAAGAATCCGTAACTGTTGTCCGTTACGACTTCGGACACCTTGGTACCGATTCCAAGTTTTCCGCCGCCGACCGGTTTTTCATAGTCAACTTTGGCAGCATAGATGCTTATGTCTGTTGGTGCATCGCTCCGACTAATATTTTCAGTTTCGGGCACCGTTGATTCCGGAACGAAGTATCGATTCGGTTGGAACGTTTCCGTCCCGTTTTCAAAGAGGGCAGCGTCTACGTCTATGTTGAACGTTGTCCCCTCTCCATCATCACGCCGAATGTTGAGATTAGCCGTTCCGTTCTTGCGGATCCCGTCATTGTCGGAAATGGCAGACAGCGTGGACGTAAGCTCATTGTCTTCAAGGTCGATGATTGGCGTGTTGCTGGTGTTATACCAGTTTCGATCCGTTATCGATCCGCTCAACAGAAAGCCGATTGTGGTCTTACTCGATACAAAGAAATCCGTACCAAGCCTTGCCGAATTTGATGGACCGGAAAAATTCATGACGCTTGCCTGATCGTACAAGACGTTATTCTGGATTCGATACAGGTTTATGTAGTTCTGCGAATCGCCTGCATTCAGTGAATACGATCCATATGTGTTGAATCGAGTATCACGATAATTGAACGTCGTGCTCCCGGAGCCCCGTGTATTTTCACCCTGCTGTAGAGATAGATCAATGGTTCCATTGAGACCGAGATTCTGGTCACGCCGCAACTTGATGTTGATGATGCCCGCGTTGCCCTCGGCTTCGTACTTTGCGCCGGGATTCGTAATAATCTCGATGGCGTCTATTTCCGACGATTGCATCGTACGCAGTTGAATTGCCAGATCCTCTACGCTGAGCGGCGACGGCTTTCCGTCGATATACACTTTCACGCCGTTCTTACCGGCAAGAATAATATTATCGTTGTTGTCCACAACGACGCCAGGAGCCTTGCGAAGTAGCTCTAATGCTGTGTTACCAGTCGCCGTGATCGTTCCCTGTACGTTCAGGATAGTCTTGTCGGGCTGAACTTCAATAAGATCCCGCTTTGCCTCGACGGCGACGCCCGCCAGTGCGACTGCATCATCTTCAAGTGTAATCGCGTCCAACTCATACGACTGGCCCGCCGCCAGTTTGAATGACGGAACGTCGACCGTCGCGAATCCGACAAACGATACGCGAACGAAATACTCGTTTGCACTCACACTCCGAAATGCAAAACGTCCTTCTTCGTCCGTGATGGTTCCGTCAACGATGGTACTGTCGGGGAGGGAGAAAAGGACAACCGTAGCAGATTGCAGGGCGTCGCCCGACGAATCATTAACTGCGCCACTGACTGAGCCAGACTGTTGGGCGAAAGAATTCTGGATGGCGAGTGGTCCAATGATAATCGCCACCAGCAGGGTGAACTTTTGTAACATCTTTATCGGGGTCCTTCTGCGTTTTTGATCTGATAAACGAAACCGCACTGCTCCTGAAAAACAGGGCAATGAGCCATTCATTCGATCTTTCGAGTGTTTTGTTGCACCATTCGTCGCAACTTGATGTACGTTTGGCAGGCAGTTTTGCGTGCCATCACCTCAAATAGTATGCAAATGTGAACATCGGAAGATGATACCCTCAGTGGACAGCTGCAGGGCCATTTCGATGACATGCTCGCTTAAGGGATGAAAGGGACTTGATAACGGACAAGTGGATATCACTCTTCAAGGACAAACGACAGTATTGAACGATTTCTCGTCGTATCATCTCTGCATAACTCAATAAGGCATCGCGAAAACCATGGTATTCAAATCCGGACGACTACTGACAGTGATACTTTTATCTGTCCTGGTCGGATGCTCCTCCAATACCGGAACACAATTTGACTATCTGGTCACGGTTAGCGCAAGCACAAACGGAGAGGTTCTGGATGCTACTGACGCAATCTATCTGATCGAGACTCTGGGATACAAGGCTGTCCGGGATAGTATTGTTCAGAAAGTAGATTCTGCGACCCGGATAGCGGTTGCAGTTTACGAGATCCAGCCTGATGGTTCCGAGCAGCTAAGGGACTCGACCGTACAGACAGCAGCCGACGGTGCCGGGTTGTCCTGGCTAAATCAGCTTCTTCCCGAGCAGCTGACATTCGCTGCACTCAGAAATCAAGAAATGTTTCGCTACGTCGCGATTCCGGAACCTGCCATGGAATGGGCGCGGATAAGAGCTGAGGTTCTTCCAGAGTCTGACATGCCGGGCGGGCTCAGGTCAGTCACACTAAGCTATCAGCCTGATCAACCGCGGCTGACCGGTGTGTCGGTTGTTCGCGATGGAGGAGGTCTCTTTTTTACCGAGCGGAGTTCACTCGAAGTAGAGTTTCGGAATGGATCCTTTTCCGGACTGGACAACGTAGTTGTGTTGACGCTTCCCTTCAAAGATCCGGTCGCATATCGGACTGTGGCATCAATCGTTAGTGACGGTAGCCAGAACGCGAGCCAGTAAAGTATCCGCCTCTACAGATTCCCGGGAGATTACCTTCGCCTCAATGCCGTTTCTCAAAATCGTTGCGGCTGCATCAGTTTTGTTTTGCACGGCAAAAATCCGGGCCATCTGGATGTGCGTCGATGGATCGTTCGGAGCCTGTACCATCGCCGTTCGAGCGAATGCCTCTGCTCTGTCATATTGTTCCAGTGCCATCGCCTCGCGCGAAAGCTGGATCTGCAGATGAGCATCATCGATAATCAGCTGTGACACTTGGTCCATCGCGTGGATCGCTGCCTCCCGGCGTCCACTTTTTCGGGCTGCTTCGCACACGATCGCGTAGGTCTCGGCATCGTTTGGATACAGGTTGGCTGCCTTCATCGCGTCCGTGAATGCCTCCTCGGACCGGTCGAGCGAAAGAAGAATGCGTGCCCGTAGTTTCAAAGCTTCCTGATCATTCGGCAGGGCTTCAATTACCTGGTCCACGCGTGCCTTTGCCTCAAGCAGGCTACTGCCCGACTTCCACGCCGTCTCGGCCCGGTGGTATTGTGCATTCAGGTTCTTCGGCCGAAGGTTTTGTTGCGAAGGAACCTGCGCCTGCACATCAATCACGAAGATGAAAGAGGCAATCAGCACTACGTATGTCGGTCGTATCAACAATCCAAATGGCTTATGGCTTAAAGAATAGTTCAGAAATGGCCAAAATCGTTCCGTTTTAGAGATTTCTGCGAGACGTATCCGGATGGTGGGTGACAACCGTTACTGAACCGCCTGAAAACGAGCATCGTGGATCATTCGCGCAGGCGATCGGCCTCACAGAGTAGTATCTTCCAGATCCTTAATCAAGTTTTCTGTACAGTTACGTTGACAGTGACCACTTCCCGGGGCGATTTCAGAATCTGATGTTCAGCGTCGGTAATTTCCATAACAACCTCCGCACCAGAGTCCTCGGGCAGTCCGTCCGTGACTTCAGCGTAGTGAGTTCGACTAACGATCTTGCCCGCGACTGGTGTGCCCGCGGAGCGCCAGATGGTGCCCTTGTGATAGCCGAGGAACAGACGGCCGGCAGAGGCAGACTCAATCGCAAGTGGCTCTCTGAGCCGGGCAAAAACTTGACGTTCTCGGTGGTCATCAGAAATCGATTCCCGGCAGCATTGACGAATCTGGCAGTGGTAGGCACAGCCGTGGCAGTTAGCGCAGCGATTGCCGAGGCTTTTCCGGTGCAGACACAAATTAAGTGGCCGAACGATGTCCAGATCGACGGCAAGAAATGCTGCGGCATCCTGTTCGAAACCGAGTCGTCGCAGGCCGGAGTAAACAACATCATTGCAGGGATCGGCATCAACGTCAACCAGCGTGAGTTCTCGGGAAGATACATGACGGATCCAACGTCACTGAGCATTGAGCTCGGCTACGAATTATCGCGGGAGCTTCTTCTTGCTGATATTCTATTGCAGATTGAGCACGAGCTGGACGCGTTGACCGAGTCCTCCGGCGGCGTACACTTGAGATATCAGCAGCACCTGAAAGATATCGGTCAGCCGGTATCGCTCACGCTCCACAGTGAAGGCGAGAAGGTGAAAGGTATCGCCGCCGGCATCGACAAAACCGGGGCGCTACAAATAATGACTCCCGACGGGTTGAGACGATTTGCGGCGGGAGAATTGACGTCGCAGGGATGAGGGATCGGGGATGAGGGATGAGGGATGAGGGATGAGGGATGTGCGCAGGCAATCCGTAGTATTGTTACATTCCTCTGTCAGCTAGTTGCGAAGCTGGTAGAAACGCTATACCGGAAGTGTTGATTAGAGGAATTGTAAGAACGAAAGGCGAGAAACAACCTGAACCGTGTGGTTACTAATTGACATAGGCAATACTTCGACGAAGGTTGCGGCGTGCAATCCTGACGGAGGCGGTTATGAGGTAATTACTCTGGCCACGGCGTCTGGTGAAGAACAGCAGCTGATTGATGGCCTTGCGGGGGTTGCCACATTTGAACGCGCCATCATCAGTTCGGTCGTGCCCGACGTTCGTACCCGCTACGAGGCGATTCTGCAGCGACTCAACCTGACGCCGGTAATTGTATCGTCCGAAATGACGCTGCCCTTCTCGATGGGTTACCGGACGCCGGAGACGCTGGGGGCGGACCGGATAGCAGGAGCCGTCGGTGCGTGGGACTATGTCCGCGCGGAGGCAGGTCATGAGGTGAATGTTGTGTCGGTGGATGCGGGCACTGCGGTGACGTTTGACATCGTGACGGCGAAGGGAATGTTTGTCGGGGGCCCGATAGCAGCAGGGCCGGAGCTGTTAAGAATGGCGCTGTCGAATGATACGGCGCAGCTTCCTGACGTAGCATTGTTCATGCCGGCTGATGTTATTTCGGGCACATCGGAGGATGCGGGGCGTGCGGGCATCATGGTCGGATTCGCCGAGGGATGCATGGGAATCATC
>JABDKO010000141.1 GCA_013002165.1 Rhodothermales bacterium
GCCCTTGCTCGCACCCGTGACCAGGGCTACGGGTCGGCTGGAGATTCCAATGCTCATTGATTTGTACGGTTCAGGTGAAGTGCCAGTTTTCTGCAGAATACCGTGATGGTAGAACTAAAGACAGCAACGACTCTTGAAGAGCCTATCGCCGGGTGTACTGTTATTGGTTTACGACCGTCGTACCCCGGTTAGTTGTGAAATCACCAAATCCTTCCACACCCTCTTCGTCCGTCACGAATCTTGTTCAGTGGGTAGTACAGCTGGTATTCCGCCGGGCCGCGCAGACTGTCTAGCTACGTATACCAGACATTTTCTCATTGCAGCACTGCTATGTTCAACAGCGGGTTGAAACGGGGTAAGTGTCGATTCAGAATATCGATGTTCACGAAACACGTTTATTTTCAACGGCAAATGGACTCAGCCCCAGCCAGACTTGCATTGATTTTGCGATCCGGGGAGCGCCGGTCATTTGGATTTTATCCTTCTCAGCTCTAACCGTTGTTAGTCCCATCCATATGGCTGTCATTGTTCGAAGGTCGGTCACGACGTATAAGTCGATTTCAAATCCCGGATCGGACCAGCAAAGATCGACCTCTCCAAGTGGTTCTATAACAAGCCACCAATGGCTCTTGGATTTTGGCAGGTCGGTATAAAGAAACTGCACCACCGTGCGATTGTTCGGCAGTGGAGCCGGATTTAAATTTCTTCTCATATCCCACATAAGAAGGGACGGGTCCAGATTCTTTAGTGAAGAAGTTGACTGGACCCACTTCTGCCCCCAAAAACCCATTGCCTCAACAACCGGACGAAGGTCGCGGCCCGCGTCGGTCAGCTGATATTCGAAGACTCCTTTTTCTGATCGTAGAGGAATTCTTTCGATTATCCCAGCCAGTTCAAGATCCTTGAGTCGCTGTGAGAGCAGGGTTGGAGACATTTTTGGAACGCCCCGCCGCAGATCATTGAATCGTGTAGATCCGGCTATTAGTTCACGCATGAGCACCATAGTCCAGCGCGTACAAAGCACTTCGGATGCCATTGCAACAGGACAAAATTGTTTGTATCCAGGTTGGGTCATCGCGATCCTTCTTCAATGCATGATTTCGCAGGGTAATCTTTCTACAGAATAACTACTAGTACAGTAACTGTACTTGGAAGTACAGGTCCGGGACTAGTGTACAAACTGGATGATACTGCACTCTGTCAATGGGCGTGAGGAGTGCCCACCACTCTGTTTTAGCAGTCAAACTGCAGGAGAATTGTTATGAGTGTCTTTCTAATTGCCGATATCAAGGTCACGCATGACCAATGGATTCCAGAATATGCCACTAATGTTCACAGAATTGTCGAAAGGCACGGCGGTAAATATTTGTCCCGAAGTGGAAATATCACCACACTTGAAGGTACTGAAAAAGACAGCACTCTCGTAGCAATTCTCCAGTTTCCTACAAAAGAAGCGTTGGCTGGATTTGCCAATGACCCGGAATACCAACCTTATGGCGAATCGCGAAAGGCTGGAAGTGTCAGCAATTTCTACATGATCGACGACACGGATATAGCCGGAGAAATTCCATATCTTATTCCTGGATAAACTCCAGATGCTGGATGCCTGCAGCTGGATTGCAGGCACTCCAGAATATAGGCACTCGTTAGGTCTGGAAATACGCCAAGTAGGAATTACGATGCGCAAGAATGAACAATGAAAATTGCTTGAGTACGAAGTGTGCCCATCGCAAAGTAGATCTGTCCCTCGCGACTGCAATGGGCAATTGAGACGCTCATTACTGAGATGGAATGGTTTTCAGCAACAAGTCTCATTGAGGCTAGTATCGATCAGCAGCTATGAAGAGCGAGCTGCGATTGATGATCAGGTGAATTCTCGAAACCACGGGATACCTCGACCGGCGGCAATGGGCACACCTGGGACAGCGGAATGCACCAGAAAGGATCAACCCCGGCACGATACACGTCGAATGGCCGATGTCGTCGCATCCACGCTTGTGAATTCCAGGTGCTGATCGTCCAGTCGCTGGATTCGTGCGCTCGTTCGGGCATTCACTGCGCGGCCTTTTCCTTGTGCAATGATGCGTGTGAAGGTCAGTTGCAGATCTCTTCCCGATCGTTCAAATTGTCCGGAGACGCGCATGCCCTCTGACACGGATACGAAACTACCATCATCGTTAAAGTAGTAGCGGTCGCTTGACTCGGTGCCGTCCGGGTTGTGAGTATTGCAATGCCATGTTCCGTCAACACTCCCATGGAACGCTGATACAGCGTTTTCGTTAGGTAACAGGCTCTCGGATTCGGTAGGTGACAGGTTATTGGAATCGGTAGGTGAGAGGCTCCCGGAGTCGGTAGCTGACGCGCTAACAGCTTGGATAGCCGTCGCACTTGCGGGAGCCTCCACTGCTACATCGTCCAGACGGGTAACGAGATCATTCCATCGGTCGCAGCGCAAGGTAGTCCAAACAGAGACGTGCTGTCCGGCTTTTTCCGCCAGTTCCTCATCGTTAGATACGATTTCCAGGTGAAATAACGTTGTGCTGGAGGCACACGGGCCGAGCAGGTGCACGGGTGGATCCAGCTCAAGGGTATAGGCGCTCGTACGCTCGTCAGGTCGATAGACCGACCGATGCGGAAACGCGTGACCATGCAGGACACCGCTGAGGGAAAGTGCGGTCTGGTCATCCTTGACATTCATGCGCAGCGGTGGTCGGTCGGCGTTTTCATCGACGATGCGTGCCGAGAGCGTCTTGCGCTCCTGCTCGAGTGCAGCCTTTTCAATATGGATCGGCGCCGCTTCGTAGTGAATGGAAAGTTCGCGGTTTTCGTGCTCGATCCGATAAGTGCCGACATGGGGAATGACGATCGTCACCAATCCGTCTTCCAGCGACAGACTCATCCCGGCCAGCGACCCTGACGATATATACGCCTGGTCGAGTGGGTACCGCTTATTACGGTAGGCCTCATCCAGCCTGACCAGTTCCAGGGAATTTCCTGGATCGTAGGCATTGCCGCAGCGTGTGCACCAGTGGGAGATGAGGGCAAAGGAGTTACCTGAGAGACTGATGATAGCGTGTGGTCTGACCATGGAGTTCTCGATTTCCATTGATCTACCGTTGAGCGTCAGGGTTTGAGTGTGTTTCTCCAAGTTACTGCTGACATCCAGGGTTCCCGATGGCGAGTCGATCGGAAATTTCTTTCCCGCCAGGTCGATGATCTGATCGTTCTCGGCAGGCTCGAGGGCGTTGAACACACGCTCGCCGGCGCGTGGATTGGGGTCGCGTCGTAACAGCTGGCGAGGCAGGTTGTCGGGGCAAAGTCGTCGGGCTGTGTTCATTGCGGTAAAGTATCCCCGCGTGTCATAGCTCTGCAGTTCGATTGGTGAATTATTCGGATTCGCGTGCACCGAATCGGCAGTATATAGAGCGTCCAGTATATTCAGCGTCATGTCAGAATCGGTGAGCAGGTAGCCTGGTTCATCGTCCAGCTCGGTCCAGTTTTCCGAGCCGATTGCATGGATTTGCCTGGTGGATGAAGCCATGAGCCTAATTCCCGGTCCTTCACCGTCCGGGTCTGGAATCCACAGTCGAACCGCCTGCGGTGCCAGCACGACCATCAGCATCGAGTCATCACCGATCAGGAACCCGCTCATGCCCGGCACGTCTATGGCATGCGGCATGCCGGGCTCGGACCCATAAAGCCTCGGCATACGAATCACGCAGGTTGGCACGGCGGTGAAAACATCCTCGAAATAGTCGAAAACAAAGTCATCGGTCATCATCTGCCCGTGGACGCCGTCCATTCGATAGCGAATTCGCTCAGCGACGTAGTCGGCCGCAGAATCCGCAGGTGGCGTGGCGGCGCTGGCGGGCGGAATGCACGCACCGGCAAGCAAACAAATAAGAATGCACCGAATGATCAACAGCATGCTGGTACGCAGAGTCGGCGTGTGATCGGTGCGAAGTCGACGGTCAGTACTGCCGTCATCGTGCTCATATGATTCCCAACTGCATTGATGGCCTCTCAGCACTGCCGGCTCCCTATTCAGTTTGTCGGCGACGCAAGCCTGGGCTGAAGGGTCGGGGATCAAGTGCCAGGGACCTGGTGCCGGCAGGATACGGACCTGTCGCACGGCGTGCTGGATAACCACATTGACTCAGGCGAGCGGGCAGGGAACTGTCCTGCCCGCTCGCAAGCCGGCTTGTCGACACAGGAAATGTTTTGCGGTACTGCGTCACGTTCCGGCGTCGAAGTACGACCACGCAACCGGCGTGCAAATGAAAAAAATCAAGACTGCGCCGGCGTGGGTGCTGTCAACGCAGTCTAACGACAGTCCGGAATGCACTTAGTATATTTTCCGGATTGTCGTAACGACCCCATGCCTCCAGGCCAGCAGGCAGCGCGCCTTCAGCAACTCGGGTATCCAGATCTGCCAGGAATGTGCTGGTCTCGCTGTGCACAACTCGTGTTCCGTTCTGCACCAGTACGAAGTGCGTTCGAGGACTGTCTGCGAATTCAACGATACTCGGATTCTGCTGGGATTTCAGATCAAGTTTTGCGCCGGCCTGGCTCACGTGGTGAAAACGTCCGACCCCGGCGAGATGCAGTACGAGCGACTCCATCGTGGATGTATCGATGCTGGTGGCCACAGGTTCCTGCCAGCTGACACGAAGTGTGGCAGGCAATGCACTGACGTCGACAATGCTCTGTGCGATAAAGTCAGCAGGTGCCTGGCCGAAAGGCTTTGCGTGACCTGCAATTTTCAGCGTGCTGGCCGCTTCGATGTGGTTGGTGGACAGACCGTTCTTGTCGACCTCGTAGGCATCAGGGTCCGCATCGAATTGCGTGGAGACTCCGGTGCCGGAAAAATCCATGATCGATGGCGTTCTGCCATTGATGGTTGACAATGCCAAGGTCAGATGGTCAGAGTTCTCCACCAGCGAGCCGCCGAGAAAGGTCAGCAACAGATGGACACTGCCCTGGTCCGTAGCGAATTGATAGCTGTCATCCTCTCTGGCAACGAGGCTGCCGACAGCGTTGATACGTTGGCCAACGGACACATCGCCTGCACTGACCGACTCCATGGATGCCTGCCTGGAGAAGTTGGTGGAATCTGCCAGATTCACCACGATCGGAACGTTGAAGGCGGCTATACCGGACGCGCGCTTCAACAGCGCACCTTTGACCGTGATGTCATCACCGGCACG
>JABDKO010000144.1 GCA_013002165.1 Rhodothermales bacterium
GTGCGCTTTGATACTCGAAGTCTCGCAAAGAACAGCGACGAAGCCATGGATGAGCCGGAGTTGGCGCGGCAGGGTGCGTCGACGTTACAGCCAGAGCGTCTGCCTGCTCGCCAGAATGAGAGATTAAATGCCACTGGGAGTATACGTTCGACGCGCAAAGAGCGAAATTATGTAGCCGAGGCGGAAGAAACAGTGCAACCGATGTCAGCCGATGAGTCAGCCGATGAGTCAGCCGATGAGTCAGCCGGTGAGTCAGCCGATGAGTCAGCCGATGAGTCGACCGATGCGGATGCAGTGAATGAAGATATTGTCCAAGCCAATTCATCCAGTTCGCAACAGCAGAACGCTGAGTCACTGATGCAGACGCTTGGAAGTCGTCGTATCACCGCCTTCGAGAGCGACATCGATCCGATTGAATTCAGCTTGCTCGATAGCGGACATTTTGTAGCCTATCGTAAAGTGTGGCGCGACGGACAAAGGCTGATACAGGGTGCATTGATCGATCGGCAGGTCTTTATCGAGCGGGTGATAGGCGAGCCGTTTCAACGGGCGCTCGTCTCGTCGATGAGCAGTCTGGCTCTGCTATACCGGAACAGGGTGCTGAATACGTTTAATCGTAACGATCGAAACAGATACATCAGCAGTGATTCAGCATTGCAGGGCTCGCTCTTGTACCGTACTCGTTTGACCGATCCGATGAATGCGCTTGAACTGCTGTTCAGTGTTGAACACCTGCCACCTGGCCCTGGTGTCCGGGTACTGGTCTGGGTCACCGCCGCGCTCGGTGCCATATTACTGGGTGGATTCTACCTGTTGTATCGCACAGGTCGTGAGCAGATTACGCTGGTGACGCAGCAGCAGGATTTTATGTCGGCCGTCAGTCACGAACTGAAGACACCGCTGACATCGATTCGTTTGTACGGAGAAATGCTCAAGGAGGGCTGGGCGCCGGATGAAAAGAAGCAGCAGTACTATGCTTTCATTCATGATGAAAGCGAGCGCTTGAGCCGATTGATCGAGAATGTTCTGAAACTCGCTCGCATCGAGCGTAACGAACTGGTGCTCGATCTGCGGGCGATCGCCGTGCCGGAGATGATGTCGGCCATTCAGGATACGCTGAAGCAGCAGGCTGAGCATGCCGGCTTCGATCTGCAGTTCTCTGTCGACGAGTCCGTACAATCAATGGACGCGGTCGTTGACAGAGACAGCGTCATACAGATACTGGTAAATCTGGTGGATAATGCGATCAAGTTTTCAAGACATGCGGAGCACAAGGTAATTGAAATCTCGACTCGTAAATATCGGGCCGATAAAGTCGCATTGTCGATTCGCGACTACGGCCCGGGTATCCCCAGGGATCAGCTGACAAAGATATTCCGAATGTTTTATCGAAGCGAAAGCGAACTGACTCGCGAAACGGTTGGCACCGGAATTGGCCTCGCTATCGTGCAGCAGTTGTGCAGGGCGATGGACGCAGAGATCGAAGTTGTAAATCGCGATCGTGGAGTCGAGTTTGTAGTCATACTGCCTGCCAGAGACAGTAATGCCGGTATATGAACCTGATGTTTTATAGAGTTTAACGACTCAAGGCGAGAGTATTCGGCAGATGCTTTGACAGCGACAGATTCTGTACATCGCACACCATTCCGTATACCTTTTTCTCGAATTGCTGTGCAACGGCTTCCTCCCTGCCTCGACCGCTATTACTACGAAGGTTGAGTTTCGCATCATCCAGAAATTTTCGCCTGAAGTAATGTACAAGCTCATGCAGAATAGTTGCTTCGAGAAGCATGAACAGATTGCTTTCCAGAATGGTTGGCGTATAGGTTTTGGGAATATGGGGTTCAGCTCCATTTTTTAAGGTTGCCATTGCACTTTCGAACTCTGAGAGAAATGTCTTGCCCAGTTGTATGATTTGGCCTGTGGGAGGTGTGTAGCCGTAAATACCAATGGGTTGGACATCAATAACTGGTTCAATTCCGAATTTTAGTGCGACGGCCTTCGCTGCACGGTTACGCTTCGCGTTCAAGCCCGTAAAAGCGCACAGCAGATCATGGGCATCACGATTATAGCTGGAGAGTGACGGCAACTCTTTCTCGAGAAAGTAGTGCGTCCATGGATAGGTGCTTCCGAGTTTGAAACTTGGCATTGGGGTGATCTCCTGCTGTTTTTCGCGATATGTATCCTTTGTTTTTATGAACGATAGAGTGTGTTTGCATCCCGTGTTGTGTCTCATTTACCTTGAGGTAGTGAAATAATCACTCATGGAATTCTGCTGATTTGATTGTCTGGCTACAGAGTATTAATCCGGATTTCGTCGAATTGCTCCTGTATCAGCTGTCGCCAGTTTCAACACCGTACATCGCCAGGGTCTCTGCTTCAGTCAATCGCACATGGTCACCGGCGAGCTGGAAACTGTCAGGTTTTCGGTCGATGAAGATTTCGCGTTCAAGTGTCAGTCCATTGGCATCGTCGAGA
>JABDKO010000160.1 GCA_013002165.1 Rhodothermales bacterium
CCGCTCCATCACTAAATCCGCCACGACAAAAGGGGCTGCGGGACCGGCCTTCCAGTGAACGGATCAGGCGTTTGATGAACAGCCCGTGATTGTCTTACCAGTTCCAAGGCCGCTGCGTTAAGCTCCTCATGATTTGACTTGTCCTCTGAACTATGGCTCTGTGCCGGGAATTACATCTAGGGCATAATTCACCCTGTTGAGACGGGCAGGCCGCCACATACTGTTGAGATCGGCAGGTCACCACAGGATGTCTAATGATCAGGCTGTTGACTGTCGATGGACATATGATCAAGCAATCGGTTGGCAAGATTCCCGTTGCTCTCCTGCAGCAGGGATTCACTGTGTTTCGCGCTAAGATCAAGATAATCCATGATACCGAGCAGTCGCGATCTATGGTCAACGGTACGCTGAATCTGAGCACTTTTATAGCGCCATGCCGGATCGCTTGTTAGCCGCACCCAGTTTTCGAAGCGCTCGTTGAGTGAGCGTGTCCTTGCCACAGTGAGTGGATCCCGGGCACCGGGCAGGGGCTCTATCCGCAGCTCGAAATCATCATTTCCGGGAACCACTTCCTTGATTGTCACCGCGCAGAGTACGCGAGTGGAGACGGCCACTTCTCCGTTGGTCGCCGAGGCGTCCGTCTCCCACGAGTCCGGCTGAATGAACAGGCCCAGGGCACCTGGTACCGGGTTTCGTGCGACGACGATCGGCAGGGAGGCATTGTTACGGGAGACCTGCAATGAGTTCCCACGCCTGTGCAGAGCCTGTGCAATGTTGATCGTGGCCCGGCTTCCTGGCAAAGGTAAAGTTGACGACGTCAATGGCGACCAGACGGCGGTATCTGGAACCCTGGCGCAAGCTTCCCGGTAGCTTAATCCACCTGCCTGAATACCCACCACGCCTGGCGCTTCTCCCATGACAAGATAGGGAATGCCCGGTGCATAAGACACCGATAGGATATCGTCAACCGGAAGCAGCTGGAAAACGAAATCGTGCCTCGCTCCCTTCTGGCGATCAAGTGCAGTGATAATCACCCGGTAGTCTCCGTTTTCGAAGGCTATCCAGCGAGGATCAAACGAGACGATTCGTGACCTCTGGATTCTGGATGGCCAGGCGTCCCCACCTGAGAGCAACAGTCGGTGGTTGATTACCCGAAGTCGCATACTCGCTCGCGGACCGGCTGCCTGTGTTTCGTACGTGCTTAGAGGCCCCGACGTGAGTCGAACTAAAAAATTTCCTGGCTTGTCAGACATGACTGCAGCAAATCTTCCTGTCTCCAGATCATTCGCGAAGGCAAAATCGTATCGGTACCAGTCTTCCGGATCTCCCTCGTGGTGGGCAAGGTCGAGTGGGTCAAATAGTGTCACCATTGCGTTCTTTGACGGAACAGACCTGGTGATAGACCAGTGGTTCAGTTCAGCTTCGGGTGCCTTTTCCGGAGATGCAGCACACCCAGCTAGTGCCAGAACACACAGCAACAAGCAAACCTGGGAAACTGAAAATCGTATACCGAACGTAGTATCCGGCATAGTCTCGCGCCTTTCAGAGCTTACGTGACTATGGGTATTGTCATCCTTCACGTGATTCTGGTGGTCGAACTGAGGACGGTGTGGTGCGGTCACGTTCATCTCGGAGTCCATCGCTTGCGTAATTTATCGGCCGCGATGAAATTCTCATGAGTATTCCATGAAATACCCGGAGAAGACCTGATCAGCGATGAATCGAAATGTGAAGTAGATCAGACATGGCGCTTTCACCTGATGATACACGCCCCACGCTGCTCCGTTAAAGAGTCACCTGGTGTAGTTATAGCCTGTACGAATACGGTCGAGAGACGCTCATCAACTAGACACGGGGCGCTGCGCCTACTTCATTTTCCAGCCTGATAAGGTTCTGTTCGTTGGCCTGAGCCACTAAATCGGCAATTTGATTGTAATGTGACGATGTATCGAAAACCTGCCGCCAGCCAACGAGAGTGCCTTCCTCGATAGGCTCGAATGATATGGTCAGCACGAAAGGGTGACCTGAGTGATGCTCAACAATCACCTGCCTATTGACTGTGATGCTGAGAACTGACTTTGTCCGAGCCCGATACCAAAGGTAGTGTCGTGACGCTACTACCGGTACTATGCGCCGTCAGCAACTTCAAGCGGAAAAGCGCTGCTTCTCCTGTTGCAACAGAAACTCGGTAATCTCCTTCGCTGGTAGTGGGCGTCAGATCAGGTAACCCTGGACTTCGTCGCATCCGAGTCCGGAAAGCTGAGCCAGTTGCTCGTTGGTCTCCACGCCTTCAGCTACCACACGCAACTTTAACGCATGGGCCATATTGATGACTGACTCGATGATCGCACG
>JABDKO010000175.1 GCA_013002165.1 Rhodothermales bacterium
TAGTAGTAGAGAGCCAGAATTGTCTGTTCGCGTTCGGGAAGCTCCTTGACAAGCGTACCGATGTACGAGTGAAGTGAGTTTCGATCCACGCGCTCAAACGCTTTCAGAGTTTCCTCGTTCGGTATCGTCTCAATAACAGTCTGTTCGCCGTCGCTGTCTGTTGGTGCGTGAAGCGAGAGAGCGAAACGACACTGCGCATCCCGAAGTAGGGTGTGGTAATCAATCAAAGTAATACCAAGGTATTCGGCTACGTTCTCGTCACTTGGCTCGGCTGAAAGTTTTTGCCTGAGCGTATCGATCGCCTGTTGAGCTTCAGCCAGTCTGCGTCGTCTCTCTCGCGGCAGAGCATCTATCGATCGGAGGTAGTCAACGAGGGCACCGCGAATTCTTCCGTATGCATAGGAGACGAAGGGAGTGCCGCGGTCAGGATCATATCCGTTCAATGCTTGCAGGAGACCAAGAAGTCCCACGTTCTCCAGATCCTCTCGCGCGGCGAGCGGGTGGTCCGGAATATTCAGGCGTCCCACTACGGAGCGAACAAGTGGTACTGCAGCGACAACAACAGCTTCACGATGTTTAGGTGTGACGTCGCGGGCGTACTGTACTGCAAGGCGTTGTAGATCTTGACCCATTCGGAAACGTTGGTTTAGGATGTAGAAAGTAGTGAGTTGAAGAAGCCGAGAGATCAGGCAGCGATGGCTTCTCCGGAATCGTTGCGGTTGCGCGATTCAGAGACACGTTCTTCTTGCGGTGCCGCTTCGGTAGGCACTTCGCGTTCGAATTCGTCACTTCGACCGACAACTGCTCCTACAGCGAGGTCTCCGATTACGAAGAGCAAGTAGGCAGCAATTCCGGCTGCGATCGAACGGGCTGCAGCTGTACCGATGGCGGCATTACCAAGGACCATTGTTATAAAGGTCAGGGCGCTGATGACAAAGCTAAACTGGCTATACATGGGTCTCTGTGTGATGCCGATTTGATTAACGTTTCCGGAAATATCAACTAGCGTGCCATCGAATTATCGAATTGAGACAGATGCCACCTGACCAGAAATCACAGCCGGCCCAGATGTCTGTACGACAGGCCGAACTGCACCAGACTGGCTGTTCCTGGCTTTCAGAAGCACTTGGTAACGGTATCGACCGCCGGAATCTGAATGTGCAGGACAACCAAAAACTTCTGCTGATCTTCAAGTCCGGGGACTTAACTGCGACGAGATGGGCACGACGGGAAGGAAATTCCTACCATCGATGGTAAAATCGGCCTACTGAATCGACTCTTCAAAAGGTTGCGAATTGACTCAAAAACCAACTACCACAATCGTGGGTACAGTATATTAAGTCAGTCTTTGACAATGCCTTACCAACCCGCCGTCCATGGAAGCAAAGCAACCCCGACTACTCATCGTCGACGATGAGGAACAACTACGCAATCTGTTTACACGTCTTTTCACTCGACATAACATGGATGTCACGACGTGCTCGAACGGCGTCGCGGCTGCAAATATTCTCAGTGAGCAGCAATTTGATCTCGTAATTACCGACTTCATGATGCCGGACATGGATGGCCTGGAATTGCTATCTCACATTCGCCAGAACTATCCTTCAATGAAGGTTGTGATGATTACGGCGCATGCGAACGTCCAGCACGCCGTCCGAACCATGCAGACCGGCGCCATCGATTACATCGCCAAACCGTTCGCTGTGGACGTTGTTGTCGAACGCGTTAACGGAGTGCTTGCAGCCCCGGCTATTGCGCAGCCTGAAGCTCCCGCAACCAGGAAAAAGAGACAGCGATCAAATACCGCGACAAAGTACATCGGAGAACACCCAAGCATACTCAAGCTCCACGAGTTGATCCCGAAGCTGAGTTCGAATACTGCGCCGGTTTTCGTTCAGGGTGAGAGCGGGACAGGGAAGGAGGTACTTTCAAAACTGGTGCACGAATCGGGAGACAGGGCTTCGGGACCCTTCATCGCCGTGAACTGTGCGAATCTTCCACGCGACCTGGTTGAAAGCCACCTGTTCGGTCATCGCAAAGGTGCATTTACCGGGGCCGTTGACGATATGACGGGAGCGTTCGAACGTGCCGACGGAGGAACGCTGCTGCTCGATGAGATCACGGAGATCGATTTGCCGATTCAAGCTAAACTTCTCCGAGTACTGCAGGAGCGTGAATTTCTGAAGGTCGGCTCAAGTGAATCTCAAAAAGCAGATGTGCGAGTCATTGCCACAAGCAACAGAAACGTTGACGATGCCATTGAGAGTGGTGTGTTTCGAGAGGATCTGTATCATCGTCTTGCCGTTTTCCCAATAACCGTCCCCGCACTTCGCGAGCGCATATCTGACGTTCCGGCCCTGGCGAATTACTTTGTTGAGAAGTATTGCAATCTCTACGGGTTCTCAAAGAAAAAAATCGATTCGGAGCTGATGAACAAGTTCTTGAGGAGCTCCTGGCCAGGCAACGTCCGTCAACTGGAAAACATGGTTCAGCGTGGCGTTTTACTGTCGGCTGACCGTGATATCATCCAGGTAGATGATGTCTACAACGACTTTTTTGTCGATTCGAAAGCCACAACCAACGCTTCGAGTGAGGTCCGCAAGCAGAAGATGGAGACGATTGAGGAGATGGAGCGTGAGATGATTCTGCAGGCGCTCGAAGAAACCAACAACAATCAGCAGTTGGCTGCGAGTCGATTGGGCATCAGCGCGCGGACAATTCGAAACAAGCTGAAGAAGTATCGAGAAGAAGGGCTTATGTAACTGACGGTGTCCTCATGCTACCTGAGGAGATATTTGTCGAACAGTCCTACTTTCGAGAGTGAAGTATTTCATTCTCCGCTGCTGCTGAAACCGGCACCCGGTATCTGGTGAAAATCAAAACCGCCACGAGTTCCTGACGAAACCCACATGCGACGCACACGAGTCAAGGTCTGCTGCATCGCCACACCGGAAGAAGCCGCCACTGCAATCGCCGCTGGAGCCGATGCACTTGGCCTGGTTGGTGAGATGCCGTCAGGGCCGGGTACTATTGATGACGTGATGGCGCGCAAGATTGCCCGTCAGGTGCCGCCACCCATCGCCACGTTCTTACTGACTTCGCGCACCAGAGGGTCGGACATAGTGGACCACGTACAGGATATAGGCACCAGCACCGTTCAAATTGTCAACCACATCGACCCGGGCGAATACGCAGCCATCGTACCCGGCCTGCCGGGCACGCGTCTCGTTCAGGTAATCCATGTTGAGGACGATACCGCCATCGAACTTGTCGAAGCGTATGAGCCTCATGTGCATGCGTTTCTTCTGGACAGTGGCCGTCCTAAAGCTGCCAGGGCGGAACTCGGCGGTACGGGCCGTGCCCACGACTGGACAATTAGCCGTCGCATCGTCGAGCGCAGCGGCAAGCCGGTATTTCTTGCAGGTGGCCTGAATCATCGCAATGTTGGCGAGGCAATCCAAACTGTGCGTCCGTTCGGCGTCGATCTTTGTTCCGGGGTACGCACAGACGGCAAACTGGACGTGATCAAGCTGCATGCGTTCATGCAGGGCGTTTTTTAGAGGCTACCGTAGGATTTCCGGGCACATAGATATTGACGCAGACCCTGATTCTTTATCCTCGTTGCGGCACGCTAAGCTGGCGTGTCGAAAGGGTCAGTGCCGAGCAGATCGTCGAGGATGCGAGATATGACCGCGGACTGGTTGTTGTCGCTTTTGTAATAGCCTGACTCCATGCGTTTCCTAATTGTCTCCAGCCGTTCTTCATCGAGGTCAGGATTTGATTCCCTAAGCTCCTTCTTCATCAGTTCCAGAGCATGAAGCTTAAGTTCATGTGTTCCAGTAGGCTGGGGGGTGGGAGACACGTCCTCTGACGGTTTCGGTTCGTCCGTCTCGCTTGCGGACATCGTGGAATCGAGCGTTCGTTTTATAATTGCCTTCGCCTTCATCTTTTTAGCGTCATCTGGGGTCATCACTGTTTCCTGTGCATCGTTACGACGACCCGAATCTACAAAAAAAGACGAAAGCCCTGTCGGCGGATGCCGACAGGGCTTTGGTTCACCAAACATGATCACCGTTCTGATTTATGCAGCTAGATCGAGGGCACCTGGTTTGGTCAAAAGCCGCGCCTCTTCCAGAGCGCCTTCTCGTATGCAAAGAGCGACGAGCCTCCGTCGCAATAGCTGGCTGTTTGGTGAACTTTCGTATGCCGATCGATAGAGCGGCAATGCTTCTTTGAACCACCCGTTTTGGACGAGTGTTTGTAAAATTTCGTCTGCGCTGTCGACCGGTCGCTCTACAATGAGCTCTGCAGCGACAGCAACAGCATCTTCCGGCCGGCCGCGATACAGCGACAGGCGGAACCAATCTTCCTGAATTTGAGGCGGCATCGTGGAAACTCCCTTGGGAAACGCAGTTTTCAGGTGCTTAGCAACATCATCCCAGTCGCCGAGGAGCCATGAAAAAGACGCCAGAGTCGTGTGCCGCATCTGTTTTGTCAATGGTTCATCCCAGATCGGAACGGGACCGGGGTCCAGTTCAGACAGATGCAAATATGCTGACTTGAATTGCTGCTTGGAAGACTGAATGTTCAACAAGACACGGTTTGCAGCCCACTGATTGGGGAAGTAATCCAGTGCTCGTCCGGCAAATCGACGGGCGCTGTCGATGGCGCCGATACTATATTCGGCACCGGCAAGAGCGACCAGAAGAGCTGAGCGCTCCTCGTGATGCATCCGGTTGCGCGTACCCATCTGATTCAGAATCTGACGCTTTGCTCCCAATTCGTCTCCTGACCTGATCATTCTGAAAATACCTGTCAGCGACTTGTACTTCAGCTTGTCATTTGAGAAGGAGAGAGTCGGCAGGCGGTATCCGGCGAGATAGGCCTGGTTAGAATGTGATGTGATAGCACGCATCGTATCCTGAATTGATTGAAGTCTTTCCAAAGCTCGCACTTCGGTTTCAGGGCGACAATGCAATCGGTGGGCCAACTACGGGCAAATCCCGCAGCTCCCTGTGTGGATTTTTGTGCAGGTTGTCTGCATGCAGCTGGAATCACCATTTGTGGCTCAGAATGAGACAAATACAACAGAAAGAGCGAGAATCATCGCTCTCGATAACCGCCCGGGCCGGGCGAGATCGGGAATGATTTTTCGGAAAATGATGCCAGTTATCCGAAAATGGTGCCATGGACAAACAAAAAAAGGGGCTAGAAGCCCCTTTTTCCGAAAATCACTTAAAACCCGAGGCTTACGCCGAGGCTTCATCGATGTGAACGTACTGCCGATCCTGCCTGGTCCGCGTGAACCGGACATGTCCTGCCGACGTAGCGAATAGAGTGTCGTCGCCGCCCCGCTTGACGTTTGCACCGGGATGAAACTTGGTGCCTCGTTGTCTAACGATGATACTGCCGGCAGTCACAAATTCGCCGCCAAACGCTTTAATACCAAGCATTTTGGGTTTAGAGTCACGACCATTCTTGGTCGAGCCCATTCCTTTCTTATGTGCCATATTCTTAAGTGTTTAAATAGACGGTATTAACGTCCGGCTTTGATACTCTGGACTTCGATCTGGGTAAACGGCTGTCGGTGGCCGTTCTTTACGCGGTAGCCTTTCCGGCGTTTCTTTTTAAAGACGATCACTTTGTCGCCCTTGACATGATCCAGGACCTGTGCGGTGACTGAAGCGCCCTTGACAACAGGTTTTCCAACCTTGACCTTATCATCATTACCGATCAGCAGGACCTTGTCGAACTTGATCTTCTTATCAATCTCCGTCTGCTGACGGGGGATATACAGGCGGTCGTTCTCACGAACCTTATACTGCTTTCCTGCAATATCAACGATTGCGTACATATCTTTCCTCTTCTTGCAAGCGACGGGGTGGTTACCGCGCGAGAGTTTTCATTTTTTATACAGCCCAATAATATAAGGCTGAAACGACGTTGTTACAATAACTATGAAATTGGAGATTCCGGGAATATCCGGGCCGGTCACCCCGGGAAAGGTGCTTTGTATAGGTCGTAACTACGCTGCCCATGCGGCAGAGATGGAGAGCGCCGTTCCGGAAGAGCCGATGATTTTCCTGAAGCCGTCAAGTGCATTAACCGGCTCGGGGTCTGTCGTAGCGATCCCGTCGCGCTCACGTGACGTGCATCATGAGGTGGAACTCGTTTGCTGCATTGGCAAAAATGGCAAGAATATCAGTCGAGAGGCCGCGCTCGATCATGTTGTAGCCTACGCCGTGGGTCTCGATTTAACCGCCCGCGACATTCAAGGTGAGGCAAAACGCAAGGGACATCCATGGTCCGTCTCGAAAGGATTTGACACGTTTGCGCCGATCGGAGGATTCAAAGAGTCTGCCCTTGTTGGCGATCCATCGGATATCAACATAAAATTGTATGTCAATGATGAGCTTCGGCAGTACGGGAATACCGGGTCGATGATTTTCGACATTCCCACGCTGGTCTCATTTTGCTCCGAGATTTTTACGCTGGAGCCAGGGGATCTGATTTATACAGGCACGCCAGAAGGCGTCGGTCCAATTAGAGTTGGAGATACGCTGCGAGCCACCGCAGACGAACTGCCCGAACTCGTTGTCACAGTCTCAGGTCAAGATCGAGACGAGTAGCCGTGGCGTTGCCAAGGATGGTTTCAACTGCCGTATCAGTATCAACTCTCGCAGAGATTACCGAGACACTGCCATCATCTTTCACCAATACTTCTGCAGGTAGTTGTCGCAGGTTGTAATGGGATGCCATAGAGACACCGTATGCTCCGACGTCCATTATGGCAAGAGTATCGCCAATCCGGACTTCAGGAATATCGCGATCATGTGCGAAGAAATCTGAAGATTCGCAGATGTTACCGACTACGCTGTAGTCGCTTACCATACCGTCCAGATTAGAGATATTGAGGATCTCATGGTGAGCACCATACATCGCCGGGCGGATCAAGTGGTTCATTCCTGAATTTGTGCCCACAAATACGTTGTCCTCAACCTGCTTCACGTTCGTCACCTCGATTAGCAGCGCACCGGCTTCAGCCACGATGTATCTGCCGGGTTCAATCAGAAACCTGAACTTGCCGGTGCGTTGACTTGCAAACTTGCTAAGATGTGGCTCGACCTTCTTACCGAGTTGGTCCACGTCAATAGGATCGTGTCCGGTCACATAGGGGATTCCGAATCCTCCACCGAAATTAACGAACTCGAGATCTTCAAAATGTGCTGCTATGTCAAGGAGTGACAGCATCGAATCGGCGATGAGGTCGACATCTGTATTCCCACTTCCGATATGCTGATGCAACCCGTTAATGGTGATCTGGTATCTGTCAGAGATTTCCTTGATCTCGTCGATCTTGTCCAGGCCAATCCCGAACTTCGACGCCTTCCCGGCTGTGACGACATAGGCGTGATGTCCCGCGCCGCGATCCGGGTTTACTCGAATACATACTGAGCTCCCCGGATTCGCAGTCGAAAAAATTCTGAATCTTTCAAGGTCTCCAAAATTTATGACTGCGCCAGAAGTCCGGGCAAGATTCATCTCGTCGTCCGTCATATTGTTGGCGGAATACAGGATTTGTCCGGGGTCAAACCCGCAGGCTAATGCAAGCTTCAGTTCGACGGGCGATACGGCGTCAATGCCCACTCCTTCGCTTCGAATGATCTCGAGAAGGCGGGGGTGGCTGTTGGCTTTCATTGCATATAAAAGCTGCGCGTTAAATCCGCCAAGGACTTTCCGTATCTGAGCGATTTGTTGTCTTATTCCTCGCTCTGCGTAGACGTACGTCGGAGTTCCGATTGCAGCTGCGATTTCTTTTAACAGCTGTGAGTCAAAGTATTTGTACGTCATTTACGCAAGCAGGAAGTTGGTCACGACAGGTAACTCAGGCCGACTGAAGAATCATTTCAACGGCATCGGCCGCTTTGGCGATGTCATCTCGCGAAACACCAAGGTGTGTAGTGGCCCGAATAAGATTAGGACCGAATTTAATCATCAGTACTGACTCGCGCTTGAGTGCTTCGACGAGGTCTTCGGGTTTGACAGACGTAAGCTCGAAGACCAGAATGTTTGTTTGCACGGCATCAACATCGAGACGAATACCGTCGATCGATGCCAGTCTTTGTGCCAGGTATCGTGCGTTGGCATGATCGTCTGCCAGCCTTCGAAAATTATTGTCGATTGCATACAGTCCGGCGGCTGCCAGGAAGCCGACCTGACGCATCCCTGAACCGAGCATTTTCCGATATCGGTGCGCCTTTGAAATCGTAGCAGCGTCGCCTGCGAGCACCGATCCTACCGGTGCCCCCAGTCCCTTGGAAAGGCAGACCGTTACGGTATCGAAACCACTGGCGAGCTGTGACATTGACTTTCCCGAACCTACAGATGCGTTCCAGAGCCGCGCGCCGTCAAGATGGATTTTTAGTCCATGTGCTTGAGCGACGCCGACAATTTCCTGGACTTCCGCCTGCGGAAATATCCGCCCGCTAGCCCGGTTGATAGTGTTTTCGAGAGCCACAAGACTCGGCAGCGGTTCCCAGTATGCACCGGCACGGTCACGTGCCTCGATCCACCTCGCTTCCGGGTAGCCTTCGTTGTTAACCGGCACGGCCGAGAGCTGAACTCCGGAGATCGCACCGCTTGCTCCCGATTCGTAGTGTATGATGTGGCAGTTTTCCGCGAGGATAACCTCATCTCCCGGTGAGGTATGAACTTTTATTGCCAGCTGATTGCCCATCTGGCCAGAAGGGACGAACAGTGACGACTCCTTTCCGAGAATATCGGCAACTCGCTTCTGCAGTTCGTTTACGGTGGGATCCTCGCCGAATACGTCATCTCCGACCTCGGCATCGTGCATTGCCTGTCGCATACCCTCGTCGGGTATGGTTACCGTATCACTTCTGAGGTCTATCATAGACGATTTAAGCTGCGTTCAGGTCGGATCCGGCCACAAAATAGAAAAGGCCAGCAAATTGCTGGCCTTTTACGTGCAATAATGATAAGCGTACGACTAACGGGATATCTCGAGGACCTCCAGTTTGACTTTTCCAACCGGAACCTGAATTTCCACTTCATCTCCGACCTCGGAGCCGAGAAGACCCCTGCCGATAGGCGACGATATCGAAATCTTCCCCTGGGCGAGATCGGCTTCCTGCTCGGAAACCAGCGTATACGTTTGCTCAGACTTGATTTTCTTATTCATAACCCGAACGATCGAGAGTATCCGCGCCTTACTTGTGTCGACCGTTCTCTCATCAACAATGCGAGCAAGCGAGATAGTCTCTTCCAGTTTCGCAATTCTGGCTTCAAGATGACCTTGTTCCTCTTTCGCTGCGTCGTACTCGGCATTCTCGGAAAGATCGCCCTGGGCGCGAGCTTCGGCAATCGCGTCGGCAATACGAGCGCGCTCCTTCGTTCTGCTAAAATGGAGGTCTTCTTTCAGCTTTCTCAGACCTTCTTCGGTCAAATAAACCGGTTTGTCGGTACTCATCGCGTCACCGTTCCTGTAAACAGGGGTTTGATATAAAAAGGAAAGCTACGGCAGAATTCGCCGCAGCCATCGATACATTTTTGGAGAGAAACCGTTTCACGCTCAAATTTGAACCAGGATCCCCTGTTTGATTGGATTATCTATGAACTAATTCCTTACCAGCCGGTCTTTTTCGGGGGTGGACCTGTCGAAGATTTCCCTGGGGATGTCCATGTCCCGCTTGATCCTCTGACAGACTTCGTGCTTTCGGTACGAGATTTCGGCTTCTCTCGCTCGAAGGTTCGGTCGCGCGAGGCAACAGTTCTACCTGTCGATGATTGAGGCCGGTCAAGGACCCGACGTGCTTCCAGATAGCGGTCTTTCCAGTAGTAATCGTCCAGATGAGAAACTGTGACTCCTGCCGTCGTGGAGGCATGAGTGAACTCCCCATCAGAGAGATATATTCCGACGTGGTACTGATTCCGGCCGGTTTCAAAGAAAACCAGGTCACCAGGCTGCAAACTGTTCTTTGAGATGCCGTCTCCTGCTCTCATTTGGTCCTGCGTGGTCCTTGGTAGCCCAATGTCGAACGCTTCTTGCATCATCAATTGTACATACGCGCTGCAGTCAATCCCGCTCTTAACCGAACCGCCATACCTGTACGGTGTGTCGAGCCAGCCGGACATCGCGAGAACAAGGTCTGCCTGGTCGGCTTCGGGCTGTACGAATCTGGTCGACTCGCCACTGAATCCATTTCTAGCCGAGATATCGTCATCAGGATTCATGGTGCGCTGGCTGGAGGAGCAACCAACCACCACACAAGCAAGCAGGGCGATTCCGATATGTGAAAGTTTTGCGTCCATCCTAACCTTGCGTGATTGTTTTCGTTAGACGGGCAGAGTGATTGCCGCACAGGTTTCTGTCCGAGGGTGCAATTATCAAACCATCGGCCATACGGCCCTGAATTTCAAGGATCGAAGTTCGGGACCTCGGAAAATCATTCCGCGTTAGAGTACAGAAGTCTAGCAGACATTAACGAAATCAGGAGTAAACCGACATGAACTCAGCAGGACGAATCATCGTGACTGCAGCCTCAACATTTGTCGCAGGTGTTGCGGTCGGGCTGCTCGTCTCACCCCACTCAGGATCAGACAACCGAAAGCTTGTCACGCGAAAGCTGCGTGAACAGTCGAAACGTGTTGAAGGTCAGATCAGAGAACTGGAGGACCGGTTCGCGGATCTTGAAAAATCCATAGTCGAAACCGGAACAGATATCGCTCAGCGCCTCAAGGCCCAGGCAAAAGACTCTGTTCAAGACCTCGTGTCAGAGGGAGATGGCGAAGACTGGTCTGTTGAAGGCAAGGAGCTTGCAACAGATCTGAAACGTATGCCCCGGAAGTAGTACCACTTATTTGACCCCAGCTAACAAAATTAATTAAGATATGCCCTATCCAGAAGCATTAGTCGAGCCGATGCGTCAAGAGCTTACACGTATTGGCGTAACGGAAATGAAAACGGCAGAGGAGGTCGATCGGGCTTTCAAGGTTGATCCTGACACTACGTCGCTCGTCGTCATCAACTCCGTATGCGGTTGTGCGGCAGCAAATGCACGGCCTGCAGTCAACATGGCGAAAAACTATCCTGCTCAGCCCGACAGGTATCTGACCGTTTTTGCCGGTCAGGATCTTGAGGCTACTGCAAGACTGCGCGACTATCTCCCGGGGATACCTCCTTCGTCACCGTTCATCGCAGTAATGAAGGGGCGCGACCCGGTGTTCGTGCTGGAGCGTCGGAACATCGAAGGACGAACAGCAAGTGCAATTGCGTCAGACATCGTGAATGCATTTGATAGTTTTTCAAACGGTGAAGCTGCCGAGGCTTCCTCAGGTGATTCGACACAACAACCGGATTCAGATATTCCAGATACGTTCCGGTCTATTCTATAGAGCTCGCACCGGGTTTCTTGAATGCTTCGAGGAGATCCCGGAGGCTCAAAAGTCCATAGATTGCCGCACCTGCAATCGTCGCGATGATGACTACTAATGGCCTTCCATCCAGGAGGCTCAGTGCAATCAGGATAGTACCGGGTAGGGACCGGCCGACGTATCGTTGAGTAGTGGCCGCTATATCGGCGACCTGCACACCTGCGATACGGAACAGTATTGCCAGTTGTATCAGTCTACCGATCGAGCCTGAAACTGCCAGGTATATCAGAGCGGTCGCTGGATTCCCGCTCAGCCCGCCAACGATCAAGGCAGCCGTCTGGAGCACGAACAGAACGCCGGCAGTGATGAGCTCCAGGCGTTGGCGCTCGAGGACGTCGAAGAGGCGCGTAAGCGGTGAGGTGACGGCCGACAGTAGCAACCAGATAGCAATTATCCGGGCAAAATCTCCGGACGCTGTCCAGTCCGATCCGAACACAAAACCGAATATCTGAGGTCCGGCGAGAAGTATAGCCAGCGACGGAAATAAGCCGAAAAGTACGAGCCTGTCGAACACCTTTGCAGAGCTGGATGCAAGGTGCGGGGTGTTTCGACGTTCTGCCGCAAAGACGTAAAACACGTTTGACACGGCTGTGCCGACTACACTAAGCGGTACCATGATGGCAGCGAATGCCCTTCCAAAAAGTCCCACGATCTCCGGCGAAAAGAAGTACAGAAGCAAAAGGAACGGCAGGCGGCCGACCAACGACGCCAGAAGACTTGCCGGCATCGTGTACCGGGGAAAATTCTTGTACCGCCGGGCAACACGGACAACACCTTCCCGGAGTCCGTCGTGAAGTGACAATCGAACAGCTCGGACGATACCGGCAGCATAGATACTCACTGCAAGTGTGAATCCCGCAATGTACCCGAAAAACAGTCCAGACGTACCGCTGGTATACGCTCCAAGCTTGACGAAATTCGTAGACGCTGACCGGGATACGCTCACCGCTGAAATGGTCTTGAAAGTTTTGTACCTGATGTTCCAAAGCTCTCCAAGCATTGAAAAACGAACAAGGATGAGTGCGACAGGAAGTAGTAACAGCCACCTGCGTTCGATCAGCACGTTTCCAATACCGAAGGTCGGCAAGAAATAAATTACTGCGGTCAGAACTGCGGTCGACAGAAATAATATTAGTATCGACAGGGTCAGCAGGTGTCCGGCGTCACCATCTTCTTCCGGAAGAACTATGGCATCTTCGTACTTGACGGATGCCAGTGGAATCAATAGCGCAAGAATCGCAACGAACGAATCGAATATCCCAAACTCCGTCGGGGTGTACAATCTGGTCAGCACCGGCTGAAACAGGTACGAGACCATCAGTGCCCCCGCAGCACCCGAGAGCAGTGTCAGTACGGACCCCGAGAACTCCGACGCCGGCGTTATGGAATATCTCCGAAAGAACTTCACGCCGACACGCCGTTGATGCGATACACGCGCCAGCCATCATGCGAAACAAACGAAAGCTCAAAGCGCTGGTCCGTTCGGTCCAGCGGAAATTTTCGAACAACGTAGCCGACATTGTACTCATGTTGTAAGTCAATGAGCGCTTGCGGTGATAATGCTTCGTATGCGGCATCCATAGCTCCAAGCCTTTCTCCTGTATCGCCGGTTCTGGGGATCGGACCTGCGATTGCCTCCATTCTTTTCCGCCATTCGAGAATGGCGTCGTCTTGAAACGGGAACGCCTTGAAGTTGATAACGATGGACCTGTTCGTGCTTATTCGGAAACGAGAGTTTGAGGGAGGTATCAGGAACACCGAGGAGGTCGGTGTCTCACGCTGCACCCAGCGCTCAAGGCTGGCCATCCCGTCTACGACTCGTGCACGGCCGGGCAGAAGTGTTCGCGGTGTCAGAAAGGCCTGCAGCGCGATTAGCGTAATACCTGTGATCGCACACAGAGTAGCGAACCGGTTAGCGTTGCCACGCGAATTTGTGGCCCCGCTCGAAACGGTGTGTCCGAACCGTAGAACCCTCACATGTGAGATCCAGCCTGCGCCAGCTGCAATGCTGACGGTTTTCGCTATTACAGAGCTCTTGAAAAGCTGCAGTTTGAGAATCAGCAGTGACGGTATCAACTCCGTGAACACAAACCCGATCAGACAGAGACCGAGCACAGTGCCCAGTACCGCGAGGCCGAAGTATCGATAGGGTGACCCAGTGACAACGAGAAAGACAAACCCCGAACCCAGTAGCAAAATGAACAACGCAATGTTTCTTAGAGGGAATGACGAGAAGATGTAATGATGCGGTGCCCTCAGGTGTGCCAGTGTCTCGAATATTGCAGTGCTCTCAACAGATTGATGATGTGACGTAGCCAGCAGGAAAATGAAGGGGCCGGCCACGACGGCATATACTAAATAGGCTACTGCGAGACGCCCGAGTGTTCGATAGTCGATGGTACCTGACAACCAATCAGAGACCAGCGACGAAATCAGGAGTACTCCGGAAAGCTGCAGGCTGACCAATGGCTGAAAGTAGGCGGCAATTCCAAGTGCAACTGCACCCATGATTCGCCTTCCTGAAAGGAACGCAACAAAACCCGCAAGTCCGATAGACCATGCGATCATGCTTGGAGTAACGATCGATTGAGCCAGATCATTGCCACCGATAGTCCATTGAGGTGTCAGCACCAGCGCAACAATTACCGCTGCTCCCGACAGCAGCCTGTTAGCCCCGAAAAGCATGGACAGCAGGAAGATCGAAATTGCTAGTGCTGTAAATGACAAAGTGTAGAGTAAAGCCAGTGCCGTCTCGATAGAAACCAGCCTTGTCAGGACATACAGCACAAACACAGTGGGTGTCCGAACACTGATCTGCTCGGCCTGGGTTGTTACGAACCAGTCCGTTGAGAACGCGGCATCGTCATTCATGTGAACAACAGCAGGTACGAACTCTTCCTGGTCACTGATGCCGTAATCGTATCCGAATCTCGTCAGGAAAAGGGCAAGTGCCAATACGGCAATACCCACGGCTGCCAGAGATCTTTGCCTTGTTTCGCTGTTGCTGAATATCATCCTGTGTCTTGCTCTCAGCCCCGTCTTCTCAGCCGACGGAGCAAGTCGATGGTCGAAACCCCAACAGACGGTGTAATCGAGCATGCATAGTAGGTCCTGAGAGCGGTATTGAAGTGTCTTTTGAACTCTGCGATAGTGGCTGTGTTTGCGCCGACAAAATCGATTGATGTACACCCGGATGCAACGAGATCGTTGAGCAAGGTAGCAATCAGAACTGTCATAGCGGGCCCTTTCGTGCTTCCAGCTAACCAGTAACATGCTTGCCCGGCATCACGTAGGGCGATAACACCCGCTTCAGACGCACCAGAGCTCCGAGACCGGGCGAGATATGGCAGGGCTAAACCTGCATCTGTCAGTTCGCTGATCAGCTCGTGCATCCGTTCCGGGCGTTCGGGCAACGTTCTTTCATTTCTGCTGTACGATTCAGCAACCAGGCGGACTACGTGAGCCACATTGTCTTTGTGATTGGAAATATCGAATTGACTCGCGTGCATCTCCACCAATTTCGCCGTTCCCTTGGACCATGTAGTCACGTCGGCGCAGTCCGGCAAAAATCCGACAGGCGTGAACAACGGCGAGACGCTCCAGCCAGCCCATTGAAAAGTGCGCGGATCAGCCACCGAAAGGGGAAGGTGAATGCGTACCTGATCATACTTCTGCCTGAGAAACACTTCAACACTATCCAGGACAGAACGATGTTGGTTAACGTCAGTCTGACGGATTTCACTGCGAAAGATGAATGGAGTGAAAGGTAGAAAAGGAGCCAGTCCGGCTTTGCTGAACGGTCCCGTCTGCCGCACAAACAATGTGCAGGCCGCCAAAATATCGCTTCCCCGTTCAATAAAAAGAACTTCGGGCTCGGCATCGAAGACCTTCCAGACAAGTGACACCAGTTCTGGGTGCGTGAAGGGTGATAATTCGACGGACTTTTTTCGGAGTTCAGTCCAACTGTCGTATGTGGATTGGTCGGAGAGCTTTGCTACTCGTGCGGCGTGTTCCACAAAGTTCGTGGTTGTTGCTGGAGGATTATGGGTTCGCCCTTAACGCCCGTATAATACTGTTTAGTTCGGACACCGTCACTTCACTGAATGCAAAGCGTTCGGCCCATAACAGAATTCCGGGGGGCGTGTCTCAAGAAAGCGTACCCGCCGGCAGGAGGGATAGCCAGCACTGAGGGTGACCACATCGGCCCCGGCTCAGCGATCGCAAGGAAGCGCTGTGTAGGACCGGATCTACAGTATGAACTGACTCAGGTCCCGGTCTTCGATGATAGCGCTCAGTTTTGATTCGACCATCGCCGAGTCCACAACAATGTGCGTAGCTTCGACGACATCCGGCACATCAAAGAGGATCTGTTCAAGTAACGTCGTCAAAATGGTATGCAGTCTCCTTGCGCCAATATTCTCCACATCAGCATTAACCTGGGCCGCAGATCGGGCAATGTCTTTGACTGCGCCGTCCGTAAACTCAAGATGTATACCTTCGGATTCAAGAAGTGCCGCATACTGTTTCAGCAAAGCGTTCTTGGGTTGCGTCAGGATATTGTAAAAATCTGATTCAGTCAGGCTCTCGAGTTCAACACGGATGGGGAATCGCCCCTGGAGTTCTGGTATCAGGTCGCTGGGTTTTGAGACGTGGAAAGCCCCGCTCGCTATGAACAGGACATGATCGGATTTCACCAGGCCATATTTGGTGGTAACGCCGGAACCCTCAACGATCGGGAGGAGGTCTCTTTGTACACCTTCGCGGGACACGTCCGGGCCACTTCGTGCAGCAGCAGATTTACCCGCGACCTTATCGATCTCATCGATGAAAACAATTCCTGATTGTTCAACGCGGGAAATTGCTTCCCGGGTTATCTTATCCATGTCGATAAGTTTTGCTGCTTCCTCTTTTACCAGGAGTTCGCGGGCGTCAACAATCTTCAAGCGGCGTTTCTTACGTTTTTTGCCACCCATGTTTCCGAAGAGGTCCTGGATATTCATACCCATCTCTTCAAGACCCATGGGTCCGAACACCTGCAGCATCGACGTGGAGTCTCCACTAACTTCTATTTCGATTTCTCGATCCTCCAGATCGCCTTTCTGAAGTTTCACCCTGAATTTGTCGCGTGTGCTTTCCGGCAGATTGTCGGCAGCATTTTGTGCGTTCGGTTCGTCCGTCACTGCAAATCCCGCCGAGAGTGGTTCGACGGTTTTGAGTCGTGGCTGTGGAACGAGTACATCGAGGATCCGCTCATTCGCGTGGTCTCGTGCTTTTTCCTGAACCGCTTCCGTATGCTCTTCGCGAATCATATTGACAGCAATCTCGGTCAGGTCGCGGATGATGCTTTCGACATCTCGTCCGACGTAACCGACTTCGGTAAACTTGGTCGCCTCGACCTTGAGGAAAGGTGCCTGGGCAAGGCGAGCAAGCCGCCGTGCAATTTCAGTTTTCCCGACGCCTGTCGGCCCAATCATAATGATATTATTGGGCATGATTTCTTCACGCATTTCAGCTGGAGCATTGAGGCGCCGCCAGCGGTTTCGAAGCGCGATGGCCACACTCTTCTTGGCGTCGTCCTGGCCAATGATGTACTTATCCAGCTCAGCGACAATCTGTCGAGGCGTAAGGTCGTCAGTACTCGTGAGTTTGGTATTTGAAGTTAGTTCGGACACGGATAAATCAATTAGTGTTAATGCCAAAGTGCTTGCAATCAGGAATCCAGTTCGAGGATAGTCAGGTGCTGATTTGTGTAGATGCAGATATCTCCTGCGATGCTAAGTCCTTCTTCAACGATCTCACGAGCAGAGAGATTCGACGAGTGTTTTTTCATCGCCCTGGCTGCTGCGAGCGCATAAGAGCCACCCGAACCGATGGCGAGGATATCGTCGTCCGGTTCGATGACGTCGCCGGTACCGCTAACCAGCAATAATCTTTCAGTTGATGCCACGGCAAGTAGTGCCTCCAGGCGTCGCAGATATCGATCGGTTCTCCAGTCCTTTGCGAGTTCAACCGCAGCGCGCGTCAGGTTACCGCCATATTGCTGGAGCTTTTCCTCGAAGCGTTCGAAAAGAGTAAAGGCATCTGCCGTTGCCCCCGCAAACCCTGCCAGAAACCTTCCATTGTAGAGGGTTCTGACCTTCTGAGCCCGGTGTTTCATGACGGTATCTCCCATTGTAGCCTGGCCGTCAGAGCCAAGTGCTACCTTGCCATCGTGCAGGACTCCGAGAACTGTAGTCGAGCGGATTTTATTTGCTTTCATTCGTACCGGTGATAGTTTGATCATGCCTGGAGCCAGGCCCGGGATCTTATAACTATTACCGACGCTGGAGTTGCAAGTTCGCCAGTTGTTCAACGACGAAATCCTGCGACGAACGCACCTCGGATGTAGGGACTGAGAAATGATTGGCCATAATAACGAAGGCTAGCGGTGTACCGTCTGCTGAATTAACGTAGCCCGCCAGCGTGCTTACATTCGATACCGTCCCGGTTTTAGCGTGAACGTTGCCCCGCGCCGAACCAGCCGGATATCGTCCGGAAAGTGTTCCATCGATCCCACCAATCGGAAGAGATTCATAGAATGCACTGAATACGTTGCGATCGTCATGATTCCACATGTACTTGAGAAGCGACATGGTCATTCCAGACCTTACCAGATTGTAACGGCTGAGGCCAGAGCCGTCAACAAGTTGTGTAACCGACGTGTCAGCGCCTGCTCTGCCAAGTGTTTCCAGGACAGCGTCAATGCCTGAAGTCCATGACCCGGGTTCGTCAAGATCCAGCATTCTGTTTCTCTCCAGTCCGACGGTCTTCAGGACCATATCTGCATACAGATTATGACTTGGCTTGTTGATTGCTTTCACAATCTCCGACATCGGTACAGACCTGTGGCTCGCTACGGTCCACTGGTCGATTGTTTCGTAATCGGCAGCCTCCATCTGGTCGATGTCGATAGGGTATCCGTAGACACGAATTCCCTTACGTTCCAGAGTCTCTCGCAGGACCGATACGAAATAGAGAGTAGGATTCGAAATTGTGATTGATCTGACGGTACTGCGATCCGCGGGGACCAGGCTGCCGACGTGTATGCGATTGGTCTCCCGTTCGCGATCAAACAAATTGTCGAAAGATGAGTCGGGGTGCAGCGTCTGCGTCTTGTTGAGAATTGTCACATAAGGTGTGTTTGCAGGTTCCCACGAAAGATGCGCAGGCTCTCCGGGGATCGTGCCGGCTACAGTGATGTCTACGCAGTTGTCGTTGAAGGAAAGTGCGCTGACCTGTGCGGAGTACCATCCTGTCTCGTCATCCCACATCCAACCCGGGCCAAGCGGCACATCGTCGAACACATTGTCGTCGCCGATTATATCTCCGTGAATCTCCGAAACACCAAGTATAGCAAGTGAATCCGCCCAGCTTTCAAACGTCGCCAGAATGTTGCCTTCGTTGAAGCGGCCTCCTATCACCGGATCACCCGAACCGGTTACAATCAAGTCTCCTTCGAGGGTACCGTCGCGAATTGTGCCATTTGTTACGACAGTGGTCGTGTAGAAATAGTCAGGCCCGAGTTGATCAAGGGCCGTGGCCGTAGTATAAATCTTGGTATTTGACGCCGGGATCATATTGGATTCAGCGTTCATCTCGTAGACGGTGTCGCCGGTCCTGAGATTGACTACTTCCACGGACCAGATCGTATCCGCGTATCGCGGATTCTTGAGCTCACTCTGTACGGACTCGGCCGTTTCAAACCAGGCGCGTTCCGCCGAGGCACTGACTCCCTCCGGGCGCAGCGAAGCGCATCCTGAGGACACGAAAAAGACAATGGCCAATGCGAGGGCGGTTCTAGCGTTGAACATACGTTTGTTGCGAGGACGATCTAATTGAATGGCGTGTTCTCCAGTTCTATTCGCTCGGGATCGGGTTTCTCAAGGATTACAAACACATGGGATGCTGTCGTTGCGTCAGTGCTGGGAGAAAGATAGATAACTAATTCGTTGCGACCTTCCTGTCGTTCGACGCGTGTGATGGTGCCTATCTGCAGGCCCTCTGGAAAAACGGCACTGTACCCGCTAGCCACAACCAGCTGGCCGATTTCGACGGACTCTGTCTTGATGACGTGATCCATGATAAGTTCGTCTTTGCGAGTGCCACCCCAGCGAACAATACCTGCCGCCTGGACGGGAAGGATCTTCGCCGGAATTCGCAGCTCGGTATTGAGGTATGGCATCACCCGGGCATAGTTCGGGCTGGTCAAGATGACCTTGCCGATAATACCGCGTTCGTCTACGACTGACATGCCGACATCGACACTGTCGTTCGATCCGATGTTTATGGTCATCAGGTTTTGCTGCCCGGTGACGTCCTTTGCTATTATTCGGCCGGCTCGCATATCGAACGACGTGCTATCTCGATACTGGATGAGTGAGCGGAGCCGCGCGTTCTCGAGTTGCGTTTCGCGGGAGCGCGCTACCTGGCTGGATAAAAGGATATTATCTTCGCGCAGACGAACATTCTCATTCAGCGCTCCAGCAAAGCTTGATAACCATGAGATCTGGCGGTCGATCCCCGAGGCCGTTTGCAGGGCGACAGAGCGCAGGCCAAGGACAACGGGTTCGTTTCGGGATACAAGTACCAATATTGAGACGATCAGAAGGACGCCCAGGATAATCCAGTCGCGTAGTCGATCCCACAATCGGTTCATGTGTATTCCGGAGCGCCGTTCCTAGAGCGGCCTTGAGTCAGGATAATACTTTTGAGTGGTGTTCAATATCTTCAAGTACCGCACCGGTTCCCCGGACAACAGCGGTAAGAGGATCCTCTGCTACATATACCGGCAGTTCGACTCTGGTTCGAATCAGCGTGTCAAGACCTTTCAGCATTGCACCTCCACCCGTCAGCATAATACCACGCTCAAGAATATCGGATCCGAGTTCCGGGGGAGTCCTTTCAAGACAGCGTATCACTGCCGCCGCAATCTGGCCAACCGGTTCGCGGAGCGCTTCACGGACATCCTCAGACGAGATCGTGCGGATCTTGGGAATGCCACTGACGAGGTCGCGACCCTTGACGGACACTTCCAGCTCGGGGTCAAGTTCTACGGCAGAGCCGACTTCACACTTGATTCGCTCAGCTGTTCGCTGTCCAATGAGAATGTTGTGGTTTCTCTTGAAGTACTGTACGATTGCGGAGTCCAGTTCATCTCCACCAACACGGATAGACTCATCGATTACGATTCCTGACAGAGCAATTACCGCGATTTCGGTAGTGCCGCCACCGATGTCGACTATCATGTTACCGACCGGCTCCTGGACGTTGAGTCCGATGCCCACGGCAGCAGCCATTGGCTCGTCTATCAGGTAGACTTGCCGGGCACCGGCATGCTCGGCAGAGTCCCGGACCGCACGTTTTTCTACCTCCGTGATTCCGGACGGGACGCAGATGACCATGCGGCGAATCGAAGTAATCCAACTGGTCTGGACCTTCTTGATCAGTCCGCGAATCAGTTGCTCGGCGACCTCGAAATCCGCGATGACACCATCTTTCAGGGGCCGAATCGTCTCGATTTCGCGGTGGGTTCGTTCATGCATCTGCTGCGCTTCATGCCCGATGGCAATAACCTTCCGCGTCGCGCGGTTAAGTGCGACGATACTGGGCTCGTTCAGAACGATCCCGCGGCTTTTGATATAGATCAGGGTGTTGGCGGTCCCCAGATCAATCGCAACATCAGTTGCAAAATTGAAAATGCCCATTAATTACCTACTAAAACGGCGTTCACACGGTGGGTGGTGAGAGTCAAATATACAATCTTAATTGATTAGTGCCGGAAATGTCTTTTACCGGTAAAAATCATGGCAATACCATTTTCGTTTGCGGCATTGATTACTTCCTCATCTCGTATTGAACCTCCCGGTTGTATCACAGCAATAGCACCGTGCTTTGCTGCTGCGAGCATTCCGTCAGCGAACGGAAAAAACGCATCGGAAGCTACAACGCATCCAGTCAAATCAAGTCCCGACTTGAGGCTTTTCTGAGCAGCAATTTCCGAAGAATCGATTCGGCTCATTTGACCGGCACCGATTCCAAGAGTTGCACCATCCCGGACATAAACGATTGCATTGCTCTTGACATTTTTGACAATTCGCCAGGCGAAGTCAAGATCATCCCATTCGTTTTCAGTGGGCTGGCGGTCCGTTACCACCCTCCATGAGCCCTGAAGGTCATTTTTGGGAGGCAAAGGGCCATCTGCATCCTGGACGAGAAATCCTCCTACTACGCTTCGAATATCGGCCGGAACTGACCCTTGTTTACCATTCTTCATGACGATCAGGCGACGGTTCTTCTTCTTCATCAGGAAGTCGAGGACGCCATCAGCGTACGAAGGAGCAATTATGATCTCGGTAAATACTTTATCGATGGCCTGTGCTGTAGCAAGATCCAGCTCTCGGTTTACCACCACGATTCCGCCGAAGGGAGACTGTCGATCGGTAGCAAAAGCAGCGTGATATGCATTTTCAAGTGACTCGCGCGACGCTACTCCACACGGGTTGGTGTGCTTCAGAATGGCACACGTCGGATCTGATGCCTGAAACTCTCGGATCAGGGTGATTGCAGCCGAAATATCAAGCAGGTTGTTGAATGACAGATCCTTGCCGTGCAACTTGTCGAATTCCTTTCCCGGGTGGCCATAGAGTGCGGCAGCCTGGTGAGGGTTCTCGCCGTATCTGAGGGTAGACGCTCGAGGTTCTGTAATCGATATCCCTGGTCCTCCGTTCACTGCCCGGCCGAAATAGTCCGAAACAGCACGATCATATCGGGCGGTATGCTCGAACGCACGGTGGGCCAGAGCTCGCCTCGTGGCCATAGTCAGGGCACCCTCATTCATTTCCATCTCCTCAACAATGCAGTCGTAGTCTCCTGGTGATGTTGCGACGCCAACGAAAAAGAAGTTTTTCGCGGCCGCCCGTATCATTGTAGGCCCACCGATGTCAATGTTTTCAATGGCAACATCGTCGGCGGTATCCGGACTTGCTGTCGCGGTTTCAAACGGATACAGATTGACCACGACGAGGTCAATCGGACTGATTCCATGGTCCGTCAACTGTTTGTCGTCGTCTGGATCAGTGCGTCTGGACAAGAGTCCGCCGTGAACCGCCGGGTGAAGTGTTTTTACCCTGCCATCCAGAATTTCGGGAAAACCGGTAAGTGCCGAAATGTTCTTCACTGGCAGGCCCGCTTCACGCAGGACGCGTTCCGATCCTCCCGTTGAAATCAGTTCGACACCATGACTATGTAAAGACTGCCCAAGCTCGACGAGTCCTGTCTTGTCGAAAACCGACAGGAGTGCTCTTCGGATGGTGTACTTGTCGGCCGGTGTTGGAAGGTCTTTCGTTTGAATCATACTTTAAAAAACTGATGCGATCTTAAGTGTTGGTGGTGGTTAAAGGGAATCGGCTTAGCCCGAGTGCTCGGCGATGATTACACGCCTTCCCTTGATTTCGAAATCTGACGACTGGAGAAGTTCAATCGCCATGGGATAAATCCGATGCTCTACTTTCAGGACCCTGGCTGCAAGTTTCTCCGGCGTATCCGCACCGCCCACCGGAACAGGTTCCTGAAGCACGATAGGTCCTGTATCATACTCCTCATCAACAAGATGAACAGTTGCACCTGTCCATTGAACACCGGCGTCAAGTACTGCAGCGTGGACACGTCTGCCGTACATCCCTTTACCTCCAAATGCCGGCAGGAGAGAAGGGTGAATATTAGTGATGCGATTTCTGTACCGATCGATCAGACCACTCGGGATCATCTTCAGATATCCAGCAAGGGCGATAAAATTTATGCCGTGCTCATCGAGCGATGACAGCAGCGCATCCACATATTCTTTTTCGGAGGTGAACTGCGAGGGTGAGATCACGAGTGCGGGAATCCCGAGTCGCTCGGCCCGTTCGAGCACACCGGCTGTTCGCCGGTTCGATACACACAGGCTAACGCCGATCGAAGGTGAGTCTTTGAACTTCACGGCGAGCGCTTCAAAGTTGCTGCCTCCTCCCGAGGCAAAAACTGCGACATTCAGGGGTTTGCTTGTGATCATAATGTCAAGAATCGCTGTGTGTTGCGACAACGGATTCGAGGACATCGAGTCGCGCGTCCGTACCGACGTTCAGACGTGCCCGTACTCCGATTGGAACCGACACTTTTGATTTGACGTGGCCGTAGCACAATCCGACAGCAACCGGTCCATTGACTGACGCTGCGTAGCGATCGATAACTTCACGGTAGGTAGCCGTCGGCCTATCCGGAATACTGTCGGGAGGTGTGAGTTCGCCGAACACGAGGCCAGCGATTTTACCAAGGATACCGCTAAGTTCGAGCTGAGCAAGCAGCCCGTCCACCTTGTACGGAAGTTCGGACACCTCTTCCAGAAACAAAATAACACCCTCAAGATCCGGCAGGTACGGGGTCCCGATCAACTTGCAGATTATTGAAAGATTGCCGCCGATTAAAACCCCTTCAGCCGAACCGGCTTGTACTGATCGAAGTTGCTCTCCCCTCGGGCCTAGAAGCGGGGTGGGGATCTCCCCGTTGAGAAGCCTCCACACTGATGGATCAAAGGGATATTCATCCTGTGCCCACTCAACCGCAACCATTGGTCCCGAGATTGAATGCAGGCCCGACCTGGCGTACAGGGCCAGCTGCAATGCAGTGATGTCGCTATACCCGATAATTATTTTCGCATGAGCGCGGGCAGCATCGTAGTCGATTCTATTCAGGATCCGGAGGGTACCGTAACCGCCACGCGCGCATACAATCACTTCAATGTCGTCGCGTCGAAGCAATTCGTTTAGCTCATCAGCTCGATCGACATCCGAACCCGCGAGGTACCCGGACGGTTCATACGATTCTACCATCCGGATGACACTTATCCCAAGCCCTTCCAGGAATGCAATCCCTCTGTGTATGAGGGAGAGATCTTGTGGCGCGCTGGCTGGCGCGGCGACTCCGAAAACGGTAGACTCGGAAAAGGCTCGGATTTTCAACGACTCAGCTTACATTGGTGGACCAGAATGGATATTACCAGCCAACCATCGATTCGGCAAACAAAGAGTTTGCAAAAGTTTACATGAGGGAAGACGAAGACTTTCTGGTACTGGACGTTGCTCCCGAATACTTCCCCGGAGTGGACCTGTGCGCCGCGATGTTTGTCAGCCGGACGATCGTGCTGGACTGCACCCGACAGTATGTAAGGCAATCATTTCAGAATCGGGCGAAGGTAAGGACGCCGGATGGCTGGCAGTGGCTGTCGATTCCCCTGGTTGCGCACCAGCATGGGCGCAGCATTGAAGAAGTAGTTATTGATGAGGGGAAGGACTGGCGCAAGGTGCACCTGCAGTCTCTTCGATACAACTACAGATCAACCCCGTTCTATGATTTTATTGAGCCGCGCATTGAAGATGTGCTTTCTGGCAAAGATGGGAGTCTGTCCGCACTCATGGTGGATAGTACACTGCTCACGATTGAACTGCTCGGCCTGGCGGCAGAGGTAAAAGTCAGGAAACAAGGGATGCCGGTCGATTTTGAGAGGGACCCGGAGCGAATATCGATCGAAAGGTTAACCCGGCCCGGCGGCTCAGACATTGCGGTTGGAATACCGGGAATAACGTATCGGCAGAATTTCGAAGGCTTCGTCCGCGGCCTGTCAGGTTTGGATCTGATCTTCAACTATGGACCCGAATCTCTTTCGATTATTTCTGAATATGCCGAAATGAAGCGCCTGTGAGTTATTGGCGACATGAGACCAGTCCCGACGGTTCAACCCCGGAAACACCTCTCACGGTATACACGTTATGACATGTAATGTGATCATGTAATGGAACGCACCAGGAAATGCTGAAGCAGGGTAAATCGAGACACGAGCAGATTAGTGACTGGCTCCGATCGCAAATCGCCGATGGTATTTACTCCATCAATGAAAAGTTGCCGTCAGAGAGTGAGCTAGGAGAACGGTTTGGAGTAAGTCGGATAACGGTCCGGCGGGCGCTGCAGACCCTTGAAAACGAAGGTTCGATCTATCGTCGTCAGGGACTTGGTTCGTTCGTCAGGGAGGGTCGAGTTCAACAGGGACTCATCAGATTGAACGACTTCGTCGAAGACATGACAGCTGCCGGAATTCGAGCCTCATCGAAAGTTCTGCATTTCAAGCCTGAGAAGGCAGATTCGGTTGTTGCTGCTGCTCTTGGTGTGTCTGAAGATAAATCAGTTTTCAGACTCGATCGACTGCGGCTTGGCGATGGTGCACCCATTGCATTTGACCGCACCTGGCTGCCGGCCTTCTACGCACAAATGATCGAGCAACATGACCTTGCGAAAGAAACCATCTATCGGGTGCTTGAGAATCAGTACGACATTCCGGTTACAGGAGGTCGTTTTCGTATACAGGCAGTCAATGCGAGGCAGGATGTAGCCGACCTTCTGGATGTCCCCGTACGACGTGCTTTGCTGTTGATCGAGCGGGTCTCATTTGCTGCCGGTGACAAACCAATATATTTTCAACGTCGGTACTATCGAAGCGACAAGGTGGCGTACGAGTTGTTTCTTGAGCGTGGCGACAATGGTGGTTCGCTTTCTATGCCGCTTCAGGAATTTGAACCAGTGTTTACTGTGTAGACTATCGTGTAAATCTGTGGTATACAACACGTTTGGTTGTTTTGATAAGGTTTATAGTTAAGAAGATTTCAGTTGCGCCGGGGGTGACAAGGCACTGAATTCCAATACTGATGATGAGTACCGGCTGTTCATCATCGTGAGTTGAAAGCGGGTGAGGTAGTGATGGACAATGAATACATGCCCGATATGGAAGGAATCATACTTGCCGGAGGTAAATCACGGCGATTTGGATCAGCAAAGTGCCTTTACCATCTCCACGACGAACCCCTGATTTCCTACGGGATACGAACTTTCCAGGACCTCGGCATCTCGGTGACTGTCATTACATCCGCGGATCAAGTAGAAAATCTTTCAGACTTTGCTGCAGTGCTTGCCGATGAGTCTCGCGGACGCGGCCCGGTTCAGGCTTTGATGCAGGCGGCACGCCACGTGAGTGGCACCCACTTCATAGTATTGCCGTGTGATACACCGTTTGTATCGGGCGAAACACTACTTAAACTGGCGCATGGCGCAAAGGAGGATAATCTCGATGCATTTCTCGCTCGGGATTCCACAGGCAGGGTCCATCCGCTCGTTGGTTGCTATTCGGCGTCTATCGATTCCGCAGCTGAAGATGTGCTGTCCGCAGGTTCTGCATCTGTTTGGAGAATGGTCGACCTGTTGCCGAACGTGAAATACCTGCCGGTCGCCGATTCAGAGCTCTTCAATATCAATACTCTTGAAGATGTCGAGGCTGCAGAGGGCGAGATAAAACGGTCGATTGCATAAAATTGACATAACACGATATGACAAGTATATTGTCGCTAAACTAAGGGCTGGTACGTGAATTACGGATTTCTAATACGAAACGACCGCTGCATCGGCTGTCATGCTTGCTCCACGGCGTGCAAGAGCGAGAATGAGGTCCCACTTGGCGTAAATCGCACGTGGGTTAAGAGCGTCGAGACCGGTGCTTATCCTAACGTAAGGCGGCATTTCCAGGTAACGCGGTGCAATCACTGCTCAAACCCGCCATGCGTACGCATTTGCCCGGTAACTGCGATGTACCAGCGGGACGACGGTATTGTAGAATTTGATGGTGAAGCGTGCATCGGGTGCAAGGCTTGTCTGCAGGCCTGCCCATACGATGCGATTTACGTGGATCCTGACAGCGGGACGGCCGCTAAATGTCACTACTGTGCTCACCGGGTTGAAATCAACCTTGAGCCGGCCTGTGTTGTGGTTTGTCCGGAGCATGCTATCATTGCCGGCGACCTTGACGATCCGCTATCCGAGATCAGTAAAATGATAGCCTCAAACGAAGTCACGGTCAGGAAACCAGAGCAGGGGACGGCGCCGAAGCTTTTCTATGTGGAGGGTAACGACGCCAACCTTACACCGACGGCCACATCGGCACCCGAAACCTACGCCTGGGCTGATTCGCTTGAACCGGTTGACCGTGTCGGAGGCGACGGAGCACACAGTACGCAGGGCCTGCCTGATCTCGGGCCCGTGATGATTGGCAAGGGTGTAATGGCCGAGCAGATGGTTCAGCCGACGTATAACGTTCAGCACAAGATGCCGTGGCATTGGCCAGTGCCGGCGTACCTGGTTACGAAGGGTATCGCTGCTGGCGCTATGATCATCTTCGCAGTACTGTTTCTGTTAAATATGGCAAGCGCCCCGGGAGTATTGTCACTGGTGTCGGGAATTACCGCAACTGTATTCTCAGCGATTACCTCCGCTTTACTGGTTGTTGATCTTGAGCGACCAGAGCGCTTCTTGCGAATATTGACACGACCCCAGTGGAAGAGTTGGTTAACAAGGGGAGCGGTTATCCTGATTGCTTTTTCAACACTTAGCGCATTGTGGACTGTTTACGTCGCCGGTCTGCACCTTGAAATGTGGAACCCGCTTCCCGGTATTGAGAAGCCAGTCATTGCGATTGTGCTGCCGCTTGCGATCGGTGCAGCAGTCTACACGGCATTTCTCTTCGGACAAGCGGAGGGACGCGATCTGTGGCAAAGCGGTCTACTTCCGGTCCATCTGCTCGTTCAGGCTATTATGGTCGGAGCAGCATCGCTGCTGATGGTTTCAGCTTTCGTCGATTTCGGCTCCTACCTGACCGGTATCCTCAAGACAACTCTGATTGGAAGTATTGCACTGGATCTGGCGATTATGCTGTTTGCCGAGCTGGCGATGCCTCATGCCTCGGAAGTGGCAGCCCGCGCGTCACACATGATTACTCATGGCCGGTACAAGCGCACATTCTGGGGCGGCGCCATCGTCGTTGGACACATTCTGCCACTGATACTTTTACTAACCCTGCCCGTAGCCGCGTTTGCCTCATCGACTATAATGCTCATGGTTGTTGGCGGATTGTACGCGTACGAGTTTGCGTTTGTCATGGCCCCGCAACGAGTTCCGAATAGCTGATCCATGAAGAACGAATCCCGATCACGCCTCAAGGCAATACTGAAGAGTCTTCAGCAGATCAACAATACTGAGATCAAGGAAGGCCCGAAAACTGCAGATCCTGCCTTCGGCAAACCCGAGTTCTCGATTCCGTCCTCGACTCCGGAAAAAGTCGATCTAACGACCGTCATTCATCCGGACGGACGCATGAGCCAGTACCCTCCAGACGAACTCTGGGATGACTGGACCGAATACTCTGGAAAAGACTGGCCGAAGAAAACTGCCGGCAGGTATCGATTGATTCCCACGGTATGCTTCAACTGCGAGAGTGCCTGTGGACTTCTGGCGTACGTCGACCACGATACCTACGAAATCAAAAAATTTGAAGGTAATCCGGCGCATCCGGGAAGCAGGGGCAGGAATTGCGCCAAAGGCCCGGCTTCCATCAATCAGGTCTATGATCCTGAACGATTGCTTTATCCCCTGAAACGCGTCGGCAATCGGGGCGAGGGGAAATGGGAGCGCATCTCGTGGAATCAGGCCCTGGAAGAGATTGGCGAGAAAATGCGGGCGAGTCGTCAAAAACGACGCGATGGGATCATGTACCACGTCGGAAGGCCCGGTGAGGACGGCTACACAAACCGATGTATACAGGCGTGGGGCGTCGATGGCCATAACAGTCACACAAACATTTGCTCTGCTGGTGCACGTGCCGGGTATTCGTTCTGGACCGGCGGAGATCGACCGAGCCCTGACTATGCAAACGCACGGGTGGTCCTGCTTATCTCCAGTCACCTGGAAACCGGACACTACTTCAATCCGCACGCGCAGCGCATCATGGAGGCGAAGGAGAAAGGTGCGAAGCTGATTACACTGGATCCCCGGCTGAGCAACACGGCTTCGAAGTCTGACGTCTGGTTGCCAACCTGGCCGGGTAGTGAACAAACCCTTCTTCTGGCGATAGCCAATTATCTGATCCAAAACGATCTCTATGACAAGAAATTTGTCAAGCGTTGGGTCAACTGGAAAGAGACGTTGGAATTCCTTCGCGAAAACTCGGTGCCTGGCATTTCACTTGACGGGATTTCCGGAGATACGTTTGAAGATTTCGACGCGCTTCTTAAAAACCTCTACGCCGAGTTTACGATCGAACGAGCTGCTGAAGAGGCTCAGGTATCAGTTGCTGACCTGACATCGGCAGCGGAGTATATTGGAGATTGTGATGGACGGCTTGCAGCGCACACGTGGAGGAGTGCCTCGATTGGAAATCTCGGCGGGTGGCAAGTTGCGCGATGCTTGTTTTTCCTCAATGTATTGACCGGTTCAGTCGGTAATCGCGGCGGGACATCTATCAACTCGTGGAACAAGTTCGTGCCGGAGCCTTTTTCGAAACCTCCGGCTGGAAGCACCTGGAACGAACTGCATCTCCCGCACGAGTGGCCGCTTGCATTTTATGAGATGAGCTTCCTTCTCCCGCATTTTCTTGAAGAAGGAAGGGGAGATATCGATGTCTACTTTACTCGCGTGTACAACCCGATGTGGATTAACCCGGATGGGTTTACGTGGCTGCAGTCCCTTGTTGACGAGGATAAGATCAAGTGTCACGTCGCGCTGACGCCTACCTGGAATGAAACCGCGTGGTTTGCGGATTATGTCCTCCCAATGGGGCATTCCGGTGAGCGACATGATCTGATGAGCCAGGAAACGCACTCAGGGCAGTGGTTAGCCTTTCGGCAACCGGTTAGAAGGGTTGCAATGGAGAAGGCGGGCAGGCCGATCCAATTCACCTACGAGGCCAATCCGGGCGAGGTGTGGGAGGAGAATGAATTCTGGATCGAGCTCTCCGTCGCGATGGATCCGGACGGTTCACTTGGTGTCCGACAGTATTTCGAAAGCCCGTATCGTCCTGGTGAAATAGTGACTGTTCGAGAATATTACAGGTGGATATTCGAGAATAGTGTTCCGGGTCTTCCCGATGCTGCGACGGCAAAAGGTCTGACACCTTACGAGTACATGAGGAAATACGGGGCCTTTGAAGTTGTCTCGTCAAACTACAAGCCGTTCGAAGCTCCGGTCTCAAAGAACGGACAGACGAGAGAAGGAGAAGCGATAGCTTCAGATGGGAAGCGAGTAGGTCTCGTAATTGAAGGAGAGGGCAGAAAGGGTTTCCCCACTCCTTCCGGTAAACTGGAGTTTCTTAGTCCAACTCTTTTTCAATGGGGTTGGAGCGAAAAACAGTTTGTCATTCCGTGGACCCTGAAAAGTCATGTCCACCCTGATTTCATTGATCCGGAAAAGGGTGAGATGCTCTTGTTGCCGAACTTCAGACTTCCGACGCTTATTCATACGCGTAGCGCGAATGCAAAATGGTTGTACGAACTCAGTCACAAGAACCCGGTCTGGATTAATCCAATAGATGCCCGCCGCCTCGGTGTCGAGTCCGGTGGCCTCGTACGCGTGGAAACAGAAATCGGTTACTTTGTTGACGTGGTCTGGGTTACGGAAGGAATAAAACCTGGCGTGATTGCGATGAGTCACCATCTGGGCAGATGGCGGCTGAAAGAGACCGAAGGCGTCAACCGACAGGCTTCGAACAAAGCGTCTCTGACGCTAGCCGGAAATTCAGGTTATAAACTCGAAATGGAGCAGCCGTCCACCCGGGCTTTTTCATCGTGGGATCCTGATACCGAGCGAATCTGGTGGAAAGATGTCGGCGTTCACCAGAATCTGACTCATGCTGTTCATCCGGACCCGATTTCGGGTGCGCATTGCTGGCTACAGAAGGCTACCAACGTTTCCAAAGCAGGTCCCGAAGACAAGCACGGTGACGTCTTTGTCGACGTTGATCGATCGATGGAAGTCTACCGGGAATGGGTCGCCCTCACGCGCTCTGCTAATACGCATTCACCGGATGGTACTCGGCGTCCGCACTGGCTGAAGCGTCCGCTGAAGCCGACGAAGGAAACGTACAAGCTAAACCCGTCACCGTTCAAGACCGTGTCGTCACGGCTTGATCCCGTGAAATTTCCTGACTACGTGCGCGGTGAAGACGAAGCGTGAGCGAGCAGTCAACATTAAACATTCCGAAATCCGAGTTGGCGAGTGTCGCACATGTTGTCGCGATCTTGTTGCGAGACGGCGATAGCGAGTCAAGTAGAACACTTGTTTCTCAGCTGCAGACCGACACTGATTTAGGGATTGGATTGTCGCTGGACTCCGCCGGTGAACACTCACCATTCTCAGGAATAGAACGCGATGTGTACCTGCGTCATTCAGCCTATGTCCACCGCGATCGACGAGCCAGTCTTGATGACGAGTTGGCTACGTCAGTACTTTCCTTTGGTGTCAAAGAATACAGTCTGCCGCGTGATCATTTAGCACAGGAGTTGTTCATACTGGCAACTATGATGGCAGGTGACCGGTTCTCGGAAGCGATCACGTTCGCTGAAGACTATATCGCAAAATGGATTGTCCCTGTGGCGGCCGTCGTGCAAAGAGAATCTCATGTGGCAGATCGCATGGCCATTGATGTGTGTCTTTCTCTTCTGGATGCGTTGCTTGACCAGTCCGAGAAACTGTCTGAAGATCACAAACCGGTTGATTCGGAGGAGTTGGCGACGATCGATTGGACCGATTTAATAAAGTGGCTTCCGTATCCTGATCTGACCGGGATGTTCGTTTCCCGATCCCAACTTTCGACGCTTGCTCGAAAAGCAAACGTCCCCGTAGGATTTGGAAGCCGCAGCCAGATGGTTGAACTCTTGATTGATGGTGCCGTGCGATATAACTCCCAGCAGGTATTGAGACAGGGCCTGTTGGAAATTCTAGACACCGAGTTGACCACGTTCCGCATGATTGAGCAACGACTTCCGGAAGCTAACTGCGTAGTTGACTGGATTGGGCGGCTTGAAAATACGTACAGGCTTGTTGAGTTGCTGCCCGGGTCATCGAAAGAATAGTCTAGTGCACTTGCTCCGTTGCGCGCCTGGCCGGGTCGTTTTCAGTCTCGGTCTTTTCTTGTTCCCTCTTGTCGAGGATGTCTTGTATGGCACGATGCGGGCTCAGGAAAAAGTGATCCTCACCGACCTGGTCGAGTAGACCACACAGGCGCATCGTATCAAGGACAGGATCTTTCACTCCACCGAAGTAGATTTCGATTTCCCGATCGCGCAGAGTTCGTGCAGCTGATGCGAGAGCTGTTGCTGCAGAAGTATCAAGATCATTGATTGAGCTGGCATCGATAACAATTTCCCTGATGTCCGCTTCAAGTACGCTCCGTTCCAGCAGGAGGTCGCGTAGAAAATCGGCGTTGACAAACGAGAATGACGCATCCACACGAAGGATAATGACACCTTCAATTCGTTCGGCTTCGGGGTACCTGTCCAGCGACCGAAACGATCGCGTTCCTGGCAGGTGTCCTAGCTCTGCAACGTTAGGACGGCTGATCCTGTACATTATGGCAATGACTGATGCTGTGATGCCAATGACTACGCCTTCGGTAATACCGATTACTAGCGTGGCAAGGAATGTCACAACTGCGATAAGTCCATCGACGCGCTTGGCTCGAAAGAGAAACTTGACCCTTTCAATATCTATCAATCCGAGGACCGTCACAATTATTATTGCCGCAAGTGCCGCTTCCGGCAAATAGAACAGCAGCCCGGTGAGGAACATTATTGCCAGTGCTACGGCCATTGCAGCAATTGCGTTAGCCGCCGGCGTGCTACTTCCAGCTCGTTCATTGACGGCGCTTCGAGCAAAACTGGCTGAGACGGGCATGCTCTTGAAAAAACTGCCCACTATGTTACTCATTCCGATAGAAATGAGCTCCCGGTTCGGTTTGATGATATAGCGGTGCTTCGCCGCGTACATTTTTCCAAGTGACATCACTGCCATGAACTGAACCAGTGCGAGAGTTATTGCAGCAGGAGTCAGGTTTCGAATGTTTGAAAACGAAAGTTCGACGGCGCTGAGCGCCGGTAGTCCTGCACTGATTTCCCCGACAACGCTCACTCCGACGTCGTTCATCTTCAACAACCACACAGCTAAGGTCGCAATGACTGCCACGATCAGAGGCCCTGGTGCCCTTGGGACAAATCGTACGAGCAGTGCGAGAATGACTATTGAGGAAACTCCGAGTGCCAATGTGGGAAGGTGCGTTTCGCCGACGCTGGAAAACAGGAACCCGACTGTCTCGATGACTGAGGAGGAGCGATCGATTGATACACCGGCGATATATTTCAGTTGGGATACACTGATAGTAAGAGCAGCAGCAGCCATGAATCCGGTAATCACCGGACCGGAGAGAAGATTGACTACGAAGCCCAGCTTGAATAGTCCGAGCCCGAGTTGAATGATACCGGTGATGAGAGCCAGTACAATTACCAGAGCGATGTACTCCGGAGTCATTGGTGTGGCAAATAGTGACACCGCAGCAGAGATGATCAGTGCATCAATAGCCGTAATGCCCAGGGCAATGTGTCGCGAGGTACCGAAAAGTGGATAAACAAGCAGCGGGACGATGGATGCATAGAGACCGTAAACGGGCGGAACTCCTGCCAGCAGAGCGTAGGCCATCGCCTGCGGAATGAGGATAACGCTTACGGTAAGCCCGGCGATCAGATCGTGCCTGAGAGTCGAAAAAGAATAGGAGGGTAGCCAGTCAGCGATTGTTAGAAATCGCCGAACTGGTACCCTCCTGAATTCAAACCTCTGTAATCGGCTCACAATGACGCCTTTAGATGATTAGAGCGTCGGCCTCTTCACGCGACGGCAGTTTCTCCGTGCGCTATCTGCCAGTCCGAAAACATTCCGTTGACGTAGACAACATCGTATCCGTTTCGCTCAAGCATTGCCGTGGCTACCGCCGATCGAGCTCCGGTTCTGCAATGAACCAGCAACTTCTTGTCTTTCGGTATCTCAGACATGCGGCTTGCCAGACGCGTGTGAGCCACATTGATTGAGCCTGGAACTGATTCGGGATCATGTTCACTCTTTCGCCGGACATCCAAAACAACAGTGCCATCGTTCGTATGAAGGTCGAGATCTTTCATATCGATCTCCGATGTTGATTGCGAGGGCCCACCAGATTTGAAATACTCGTTCAGAGCATCAAAGGTCGCGAATGCGACAACGTTGTCTCTACCGATTCTGATCAGATTGCGAACTGCCTCATCCAGGTTTGTCCTGTCGACAATCAGACATACGTTGTCCGTATCCTTGACGTAGGAACCGGCAACGGTCGGGAAGGTCTTGTCGAACGGAGCATACAGTGATCCTGGAATGTGTTGTTTCATGAACGCCGACCGGTCGAGGCGCGTATCCACGAAGACTGTTGAATTATGGGCAACCATGTCCCTGACGGCTGAACTGTCTAGTTCAACTGGATCCGGCATCTTCTTGAGAAGGGGAGGTCCCACCTTGTTCCACTTCTTCATCTGTGCAAAATAGATCGGCGGTTCCGGTTGTCCTTCCAGGATTGATCCGACAAAGTGATCTTCTCCCTGCCTGACTGCATCAATGGAAGCATTAAACATTTTCTCATAGCCGACAGTCGATTCGGGTACCGCCCCAAGTGCTTTGCCACAAGCGGATCCGGCGCCGTGGCCAGGCCATAGCTGCAAATAGTCTGGCATCTTCATGAACTCCTGAAGGGAGGCATAAAGGCGTCTTGCCGATGGCTCCTGTGCTCCGGCTACTCCAGCGGCGCTTTCGAGAAGATCAGGTCGTCCGACGTCTCCGACAAACACAAAGTCGCCAGAGGCTATGCCCATCGGTTTGTTCGCGCCTCCACCAAGATCGGTGATCATGAATGCTATATGTTCTGGAGTGTGACCGGGCGTATGCAGGGCCTTGATTTCGATATTACCAATCTGAAATGTGTCGCGGTGCTTGAGCAGGGTAGTGTTGTATTCGGACGCCCATTGATATTTCCAGTCCTTGTCACCTTCGTCGGAGAGATAAACCTTTACCCCTCGAGCTGCGAACTCACGACTGCCGGATACAAAATCCGCGTGAATGTGAGTTTCAGTAGCGGCAACGATTTTCAAGTCTTCCGCTTCGGCAAGCGCGATGTACCTGTCAATGTCCCTTTGAGGATCAATGATCAGGGCTTCACCGGTTTTCTGACAACCAATCAGATACGCATACTGCGCAAGACGGTCATCTGAGATTTGTCTGAACAACATATTGTTACCTCAACAATTAAAGGTTTGCGTCCTTCGACGCTCTATTCGTAATTAATGCGGTAGACGCTGCTGGAGGGAGCCGTAGGCCCACGCGCCTGCTATTGCTGCAAGTAAAGCAACCACCATTGCGCTAATACCTGTACCTATAAGAGCGTAAATCGGTCCGGGACACGCACCCAGCAGTGCCCATCCAAGGCCGAAAATGGTTCCACCTGCAATGTACCTGACACCGGGGCCCTGCCAGGCTCTTGTTTCGATTTCCACCTTCTGTCCAGTTGCGGTGACCGGGTTAAGGCGGCGTACTATCTCGAGTGAAATAGCCGCTACAGCTACACCACTTCCGAGGACACCGTACATATGAAAACTGTCAAAGCGAAACATCTCCTGAATTCTGAACCAGGAAACTACTTCGGATTTGACGAGGACAAGACCGAACAGAATGCCCAGCACCAGATAGCCGGTCACACGTTTCGGATCGAGATTGAATCTGGTTGGCTCCATCGTCTAAAAGATTAGTGGAAGGATGAAGTAAGTCATGATCAGGCCGCCGATAAAAAATCCAATCACAGCTACGAGGGACGACATCTGAAAACTGGCGAGGCCTGTAATTCCGTGGCCTGATGTACAGCCATTGGCATATCTGGCTCCGAATCCGACAAGAAATCCACCCACAACGAGGGAAAGAAATCCCGGCAGGGTGGTCAGCGCAGACCAACTGAAAACGTCGTCTGGTACGAGACCGGAGAAGTCCTGTATACCAAGGTTTTGCAGGTCAGCAATAGTTGCCGGGGCCAGGGCTATGTCGGCACTGGCATCACCGAGGACGGTGGCGGCGAGGGTTCCTCCTCCGATCATACCCAGAGCAAAAAGAAGATTCCAGCCTCCTCGCTGCTTCCAGTCGTACTTGAAGTAGGACGCGTTGGACGGTATTGTTGCGGCACAGATATGTCTGAGGCTGGATGATATTCCGAATCGTTTACTGTCAAACAGTAATAGCGCTGGTACCATCAGTCCGATCAGGGGACCTGCGACATACCAGGGCCAGGGCTGCAAGATTGTCTCAATCATATGCTCAGTAATGTGCTGAGGCGTTGTCGCCTGATAATTCGTCGATGCCTGAAAAATGCGTGGGGGCCTCCACTTCCTCCTCCCCGGTTACAACTTAAACTCAAACCGGACAATGCGCCAATGGGTTCTGTCTAGGACTTGTCTAGATAATTTCCTAGAAAAATTCCTAGCCTTTCACACTGCATTGTGAGGCAATCTTGCCACCACTTCAATCACATGTCTTTACTTGTCATGACAAATGGTTTGATGCGCCGCCTGAATTTTTGTTCCGGAGAATAGAATCGCCTACTTCTTTGGTCTCTGACGTACCAGATCAGACACTTTCTTCCTGACCGAGATGTTCTCAAACGCCACTCCAACGCAGTCTGACGGCATAGGAAACGCCTTTATCGCATAATGACTTCGCTCAATCGCTTTATCTCCATCGTACTCGAAGGAACCCAGATTACGGGACCGTCGCTCATGGGCAATATCATGAAATGACTGAGGAATATCGCTGTCCTTCAGGGCAGGGAAGGCTTCGAGGATCCGTTTTCCAACACGCCCGGTAAGGTCGGCTCCGGTGTAGTGAGAAGCCGCCTCGTTTGCATAAAGCAGTCTCAATGATGACGCATTCCCCGGTTCCTCAAGCTGATAAATCAGCATCCCAATATTGAGATCGGCAAAAATGGTGGATACCAGTTGGACCATCGACTCTTTGTCAATCGGTGCTTGTTCCTTATGTGCCATGGCTCACAGTGATCAAATGAGACTTGTTGCAATGTACACACCTCTTGAGGATCGTAAGGTCTCCGAGAGGTGTGCTATACCAGTCAATACGTTATTCTCCAGAATTAGTGACATCCACAAGCTAGTACCGTGCGGCGTTTTCTGAGGCTTTGACCGAATCCAGAATTAGCTGCCTGATATGATCATTCGAAGAACCAAGGTCCTCAGTTCTCAGATACATCATGTGGCCGCTGCGGTATCCTTCGAAACGCATCCGGTTCTGCAATCGACCTGCGGGATCCATATTCCACATCGTGTACTTTGCCGAGAAGTAATCTGTAGCGCCATCGTAGTAGCCCGACTGCACCAGCAGGTGCAGATACGGATTGGCCGACATAGCACCCTGAAGGTCATCGCCCGTACTATCACCATCCCTGTTCCAGGGGTGTACAGGTCCAAAAATCCAGTACTGTAGCTCTGTGTTGAAATTCAACACGTCGCGCAAGTAGTGATTGATGGCAGGCGTGAACGAATGATTCCATGCCGTCAGTGCCGGGTCCCGGTCGTATCTGGATCCCGCGTTGATTCTATCAGACCCACGATACCGGGAGTCCAGTCGGCCGACAGTCAGACCATCATCACGCAGGAGCTCTTTCCAAAAAAACGATGTCGGCACTCTGAGGCTATGATCCAAAACTGCATCAACGGACAATCCAGAGTATCGCGCGACGGCACTGGCAGCCTCCTCGCGGACACCGTCACTCACGCTGCCTCCGCGAGCTAGAACCGGAATCAGGTTGTCGACCGTAAACTCTTCAACCTCGGAAAGCACATCCTCAAGATCACGTGCCTGGAGGCCGGCATCCAGTGCATCATGAAACCATGCTGTTGCCGCGTAATACGGCAAGGTGAGCGCGGCCGCTACGGGACCATCTCGATCGACACCGAGGCCGGTCGGCGAAACAAGGACTACGCCATTCAGAAACATCCAGTGAGAATTCTGTAAACGCGCTGCAAGGCCTGAAACTCGCGTCGTGCCGTAGCTTTCTCCGATAAGAAACTTTGGAGATGTCCAGCGCGAGTTACGTGAGACAAACGTGTCAATCCATCGTGCCAGGTACTCAATATCTTCGTTGACTCCGAAGAACTGTTCACGGTCTGCGTCGCCGACAATGCGAGAAAAGCCCGTGTTAACAGGATCGATGTAAACGATGTCTGCGACGTCAAGGATGGTGTTCGGATTATCAGAGACCCCGTACGGTTGAATCGGAAAGCCCTCGTCATCAATGTTCACAAGTTTCGGTCCCGTGTAACCGATATGCATCCACACCGACGCCGAACCCGGACCACCGTTAAACGAGAACACCAGCGGCCGATTTGCTTGATCCTCGACATCGGTCCTCTCGTAGTAGACGAAGAATAGATGCGCCACAATAATTCCATCCTCATCCCAAACTGGCTGTGTTCCCGCCGTCGCACGATACGGAACACGCTGTCCGGCGACTCTCACCTCGTGAGTCGTCACGACACTCGTATCCGGCGCGAGTGATTGTACCTCCATCTGGCCAGCAACAGAGTTTACAAGCAGGAAAGAAACAATGGTTGTCAATAAATATCGCATCTGGCCTTGAGCAGCTGAATGAATTAGAATCACAATGTAAACGCAAGAAATCTATCGAGCAATCTTCATCAAGAGCTACTCAGACTCCATGGCAAGGCGACGTGCGGCGTGACGTCTGCCGAGTAGAAAACCGCAGCCGATAAAAAGACTGCCGGCGAGTGGAATCAACGCACTGTTGAATGATGTACTTCCTCCGATCGCCAGAGCAGCAGCCATCAGAAATCCGAGTGCACCACCAACTATTGACGATGGAACGACGGGACGCGGTAGAAAGTCCAGGGCAGCCGCGATTAGTCCTGATGCGATGACACCCGAGGTACCTCCGGCTATTGTGCCGACAAAAAGGCCGAGCGTCCCTCCGAAAAAACCGCCAACAAGCAGTCCGCCGAGAGCCATCAGTCCGGACAGTACAGATGTGCCGATGAACAGCGACAGAGTGCGCTGGATTGAGGTTTTTCTAATGCGGGGCTCCGCTTCCTTAATGCTCAAGGACTCCAGCGCAACTGCAGGTCCCTGATGAATGACGCAGAACCATTCCGCATTCTTGGGGTGGCCTGGTCGATCTAATTTCGGCTCCGGTTCGGGTTGATAAAATCTTACCAGTTGACCGCTACCGGGGTTGGCGCGAAAGTCGATTCCACAGATGCTGCAAATAGGTGGTTTCATACTAATAAGAAGATCTGTCTGTCAACCTGACACGGTCTGCCTCGGCCGCGATATAGCCAAACGCCGGCCAGTACTCACCCTCAAGCACGTCGTCGAATATCTGCAAGGCGCGGGTCGAATCTCCTTGATACAAATACCAGTTACCGACGCCGTAACCCTGGGTCGCAAGGGTAAGTGCACGATCTTCCATGTCGTCAACAAAGAGAAGCGAGTCAGGTGTTGTCAGGCCCTTGTACATCGATAGCCTTTTCAGATAAGAGTGGTTCTCCAACAAGTCCACAGCCGGGTCAATCAGATCAAGCACGGCAAGAGCTTCCATCTCCCGACCTGAACGTCGAAGGGACATGTATAACCAGTCACTTGAGGCGACCTTCATGTCGTCATTGGTTGACAACTCCAGACACTGTTGAAATGCTTCAGCCGAATCATCGAATCGTCCGGTAAGATAGTATGTCAGCCCAAGATGATACCAGATGTTTGTGTGCAATGTGCTCACCGGGATCCCGGCAGCATTTGGTGCACCATCTGGCTCGACAGTATCCTCTGTACCCTCGATCAGTTTCGCTGCATACTCCAAATCGCGTTTTGCCCTCTCGAAGTCACGCACCGTGATATACCGATGGCCCCTGTGTCTGTAAAGGCGCGGTTCGTCCGGAAACTGCTCCAGCGCGCGACTGAAAATGTTGATTGCTTCCCGGTAGCGCCACAGGTACGCTGCCCGCCGGCCAAACCAGATGTGGTTCTCGACGTTGTCCGCATTGGCTGACAGGCGACGCTGGGCATCGAGATAGTTTTCTTCGAGCTGCGCATACCTCTCGGCGGTAAAATCTACAGGTGTCAGGGTTCGCCCATCCAGGGACAATACCGGTGCATCATTGTCATCACCTGCGTGATCACCTCGTCCGCAGGAGACTACCAGGAGGCTCAGTACAATGACAAATAAGCCGGGTAGGGTGGATCTGATGAGATTCTGACAATGCATTCGTTAAAAAACGTTCATCTACTCGTTCAACAAAAGCTCATCGTGATAATAGGCCACGCCATCTTTAATTACCATTTCGACTTGGCGCAGGTTGCTCACATCAACGAGCGGATTTGCATCGATAATGATCAGGTCGGCTTTCCAACCGTCGCGTAGCTGCCCAACCGATCGGAGACCGATCGATTCAGCACCGTTTATGGTTGCGGCGGCGAGAACATCAGAATTTGATAGTCCTGCGTCGGCTAGCAAAACCATCTCCTCGTGCAGAGCCACGCCCGGAGTCATCCAGGGAAGTATCAGGTCTGTACCAGTCGTGATTCGAACGCCGCGGTTATGAAGGCCAGCGATGATATATGCAAAGGCTTCGTAGAGAGAGTCGGCAAACGCCGTGGAGTACGGGCCAATTGCACGGCTGAACGGATGAGGACGACCAATCCATCGCCGACTCTGGTCGGGAGGTGCAAAGTGGGGCTCGAAACGCTCTATCGAATCTGGTTCGCTGCCGTATATCATTGCCCATGTTAGAACAAGTGTCGGATTGACCTCAACGTCGTGCTGGAGCATATTGATCGCAAGCGAATCCAGCCCACTATCTGATTCGTTCAGATACGAGAGCCACAATCGCAACTCGTTGATCGACGTTCCCGGGTGTGACGTCTGAAATTCAGGATGAAGCTCGGACGGAACCAGTTCCCAGATCGGGCCGATAAACCCCGAGTGCGTGATTGCATCGATTCCTGACGATGAAGCGTCGTACCAGCTTGTCTGCCCCAGGTGGCCTAGCACCTTCAGGCCGAGATCGTGTGATATGTCAACGGCCTCCTCGACAAGCTCTTTTTCAAGTCCGGTGTATAGCTTGATGTAGTCGACTCCCTGTTCCGCCTGGGCCGCAATCTCCTGACGGATTTCTTCGCGGGAAATCACTTCGGCAGCTGTGGCATGAACGCTGTTGGGTCCGTCAATAAGTCGACCGGCTGTGACGACATGAGGCCCGACAAAAGCGCCCGAATGCGATTGTTCTTTCAATGCGGTACCACTTTCAACTGTCGATGCAGCAACACGAACAGTTGTGATTCCAAAAGCGAGTAGAGTTTTCATTACGCTACCCTGATCCGAACGTGCCGGAGGATGAATATGCAAGTCCATCAATCCGGGAAGCACCCATTTGCCAGAGACATCCACTTGAAGCACTGAATCGGGGAGTTCGATGCCATCGACTGCGCCAACGTAATGAATCCGGTTGTCGAGTATCCATAAAAGGCCAGGTTCTTCATCGAGCGCACCTCGACTATCAACCATGGTACCACCGACAAGTGCGTATGATGTCGACTGGAATGCCGGTGTCGGTTGTTGTGAGCACGAGACCAGAAATGTGACAACAAACAGGATGCTGGCTATTCGGCACATGGTAATCATTCATTAATGCGTCGGGTTATCCAAAAGTAGTGCTTTATGTACTCAATTCATTTTAATACCTTGATCACGACATCGATCAATCGTCAGGGGACCGCAAGCCAATGAAATCCATATTCGCAGTGATATCATTCACGATTCTAACAGCCGGTAGTGCAGCCGGGCAGTACGCCCTCCAGTTCGGTGCTTCGGTCGCCGTCGATGGCGATCAGATAATGGTTGCGGAGGGGCGAAACCTGCTTCAACCGGGTAAAGTCTTCATCTATAGTTTTGGAGATGATACCTGGAACGAAACGGCATCACTTTCTGCGTCTGATCCGGGCGACGATGGGGACGGTTTCGGACGAGCGATGTCAGCATTCGATGGCACACTCGTAGTCGGAGCACCGCAGAAGGGATCTGCCTACATCTTCGAATACGATGGTGGACTTTGGACTGAAAAGAACATCTTGTCCGAAGATAATCAGGGATTCGGCGGGGCGGTCTCTGTGTCGGGAGATCATTTGGCGGTCGGTGCAGCAGTTCCGCGCGGAGGATCGGGGAAGGTACACATGTATCGGCGTTCAGAAGATAGCGACTGGGACTATGCAGGCTCTCTTTCGGGTACCGGTGAAAACGACGGATTCGGAAGCGTGGTCGTCGTCCAGAATAATAACCTGGCTATAGCGGCACCGACTGCGAATGGAAGGACGGGTGCGGTCTACACCTATCAATACAGTCAAGAGAAGGGGAGATGGGAACTCTCGGATTCGCTTCAATTCAGGGGCCTCGATGAGCGCGACAGTTTTGGTTCAGCCCTTTACCTGGCTGGTGACCATCTGATAGTCGGCGCGCCTGGCTACGAGAACGGCGTGGGTGCCGTTGCGGTCTATCGCTTGATGGACGGTACATGGGAGTTTGAAAAAAGACTGTCACCATTTGATGCTCGTGGTGGTGAGCAATTTGGCGCCTCCCTCGCGTTTGCACACGGCTCGCTCCTGGTAGGAGCTCCCGGTTATGACGCCAGATCAGGAAATGTCTATGTGTTTGAAACCAGTATGGAAACGGGAAGAATGAGCGGCGTCCAACAGATAGCGCCTGCCAATCTCGAATTCCGAAGTTCGTATGGCACGTCGCTGGCGGCGAACGACGCTGTAGCGGCAATTGGTGCCGTCGGGCACGATAATTTTGAAGGGGGCGCTTTTCTGGTCAATGGAGAAATGTGGGCTGATGCTGAACTGGTTGTGAATAACACGGGTGAGTTCGCTTCGCTGGTTGGCGAAGAAGTCAAATGTGAGGACGGCGCTGCAGCATCATTTGGTTGCAGTGACGTAGATATGTTGTCCTTCCTTGCACGGGAAGACGTCGGGGCCGACCGGGGGATTCAGATGAGTGACGTCTGGGGATGGACAGACCCGCAGACTGGCAGTGAATATGCCATTGTTGGTCGGACGGATGGAACATCATTTATTGATTTGTCCGATCCATACAACCCCGTCTATTTAGGTGACTTGCCCAAAACGGCTACTGCAAACCAGAGTCTATGGCGAGACATCAAGGTCTATCGCGATCATGCATTTATAGTAGCGGATGGTGCCGGTGCCCACCACCTGCAGATATTTGATCTCAAACAGTTGAGAGGACTGACTGATTTACCGAAACAGTTCGAGGAAACTGCTATCTACAAAGGCGTCTATAGCTCGCACAATATTGCAATCAACGAAGAGACCGGCTTTGCATATGCTGTTGGCAGTGACTCTGGTGGAGAAACCTGCGGTGGTGCACTGCACATGATTGATGTGAGAGATCCGGCAAATCCAAAGTTCGCCGGTTGTTTTAACGATCCTCGAACGGGTAGAAATGGATCAGGCGCTACCCATGATACGCAGTGCGTGACGTACCGCGGTCCCGATTCCAGATACACCGGAAGGGAGATTTGTCTGTCATCAAATGGTACGGCGCTATCTATCGCAGACGTGACCGACAAAGAGAATCCTGTTGCGATTTCAATCGCGGAATACCCCAATGTTGCCTACACCCATCAAGGTTGGCTTACGGAGGATCATCGGTACTTCTATCTGAATGATGAGGGCGACGAAGTTTCAGGATTAGTAGACGCTACGCGGACGGTCATTTTTGATCTTACAGAACTTGACGATCCGACGGTAGCTGGCGAATACAAGGCCGACAATAACGCTATTGATCACAACCTTTACGTGAAAGGGGATCTGATGTACCAGGCCAACTATTCGGCAGGCCTCCGGATCATCGATATCAAGGACCCGGTCAATCCGAAGGAGGTGGCGTTTTTTGATACTGTCCCGTACGGCAAGAATGACAACTCGCCCGTTCTCGGAGCATGGAGTACCTATCCGTATTTTGAAAGTGGTGTTATCGTTGTGACATCAGGCCGCGAAGGGGTTTTCTTCCTCAAGAAGAAGGAGGTCGAGCTGTAGGTAATCGCGCTCCTCTCAGGTGTGGGACGGACCGCTCAAAACGAAAATGGGACTCACCCGGCGGGTGAGTCCCATTTCAATTTAATAGCTGTTTGGATCACGCAGACAGTTTCAACTTCTGGTAGTCAATCTTGTCCGTCGATGTCTTGGGCAATTCTGGTTGGTAGTCAAACTTGTCCGGTATCATGTATAACGGCAAGTTCTTTGAACAGAACTGCTTCATGGCGATCAATCCAATACGCTCTCCATCATTCGTGCTTACGAATGCTGTAATTCGAACGCCATTGGCCTCATCAGGAATAGCGACGATCGCAGCTTCCGCTACATTTTCATGCCGGTACAAAGCGGCCTCGATTTCACCGAGTTCAACCCGGTATCCGCGACGCTTGACCATCCGGTCACGACGTCCGACGAAAATGTAGGCACCATCCTCTCGTTCGATAACTACGTCGCCCGTCTTGTACCAGCGCGCGCCGTCCTCGTCAACGTAAAATGCAGTCTCCGTTCTGTCAGGCAAATTCCAGTAGCCCTGCAGAACAGATCCACCGGTTACATACAACTCGCCCTCTTTCCCGCGTGTAACCTCGTTGTCATCAAAATCCATCGCCTTTGTTCGGTCGCCGGAACATGGAAAGCCGATAGGGAATGGATCCCGTTGATCTTCGGGGATTGCATCGGGTATCTCGTAGTACGTGCAGACATTGGTTTCTGTCGGACCGTACAAATTGAAATACCGTGGATGTGGCCACGCTTCTTTTACAGCACGAAGGTGCTTGATCGGGAAAACTTCTCCAGCGAAGTTCACGATCCTGATCTTCGAGAAGTCATAGTTGTCGAGCTTGCCAAATTCTACCAGCAGGCGCAGGATCGACGGGGTAGAGTACCACATCGTTATCCCTGTTTCTGCAATAACCTGTGCAAGTCCGATCGGTTGCTTGCCCAGATCCTCACCAATAAGGACGAGAGTACCGGCATGCATGATCGGGACATATATGTCCAGGATTGACAGGTCGAAGTGAAAGGACGCATGCGAAGATACTTTGTCATCCGGTGTCGGCTTGAATTCCTCCGAACACCAGTCAACGAAGGCAAGCGAACTACTGTGAGTATGAATCACTCCTTTTGGTTTACCGGTCGATCCCGATGTGTACAGGATATAAGAAAGCTCCTGATCGTCAGCGATAATTTCAGCAGACCTATTGTCACGCTCAAATTTCGTTTCGACCAGAACGGCATCGATCCCAAGTGAATCGATATGTCCTATATCCGTAACGTTACCCAGTCCTCCTTCATATTCGCCGAGCAGACCATCCAGCAAATCACGTGAGACCACGATCGCTTGGACGGTACAGTCGTTGAAGATAAAGGCGTTCCGGGCAGGAGGGGCTGTGTAGTCTACAGGTACATAACCGCCGCCGGCTTTCATTATTCCGAAAAGTGCGGCAACGGATGCAACGCTCTTCGGAGCATAGATACCTACGCGGTCCCCTTTGACGATACCGGCAGATCCAAGCATCTCCGCTATCTCGTCAGAGATGGCATCGAGCTGTCGGTACGAAACTTCATTGTTCCGTACCGGATCTACAACAGCAATATTATCCGGAAACTGTCTGGCCGAATTAACCAGTAGTTCGTGCAGCGTGCGCATTAGCTCATTTTGTCTTGAACAGTGTCAGCGATATCAGAAAGCGAGTCGAAGTAGTCGGCACTCATTTCGTGAGCTGCGAATTCTACTCCAAACTTTTCTTCCAGGAACGCGACGAGCGTAACTGTCGAAATTGAATCGAGGATGCCGCCGGTGATAAGCGGGGTATCTTCAGTAAGTGATGAGGGATCTTCTCCGGGAAGAAGTTTTTCGAGGATGTGGTCCTTGAC
>JABDKO010000181.1 GCA_013002165.1 Rhodothermales bacterium
TGCCCTGATCGTTGAAGTATCCGAAGTCTCCGGTCATATGACTGGCAGGCGCAGGATTGTCGTAGTCACGGCGATCCAGTGCAGATGAAAAAGTCGCGGTATCCCAATACCTGCCGGTAAAATTATGTCCGGAAATCATGATCTCTCCGATGTCGCCATCTTTCAGGGGACACAGGTTTTCGTCCAATACTCGAATGTTCGACTCCTCGAGTGGATATCCCACCGGTACCGGATCTTCCGATGGCTGATTCTGTCGGGAAATGACATGACGGGATACCATACCCGTCTCCGTTGATGCATATCTGCTGACAAACGTGCAATCCGCGCTCAAATACCTCCAGGCGTTCTGATAGTCCCGCACCATCTGTTTTCCAGAGGGTATGATCTGTTTGATACACGGAAAAAAATCTCCTTCCGACAACGAATCCAGCCATTGTCGATAGACTTCAACCGGCAAATGCAATCTGGTAATCTGGCGATCGAGTATCCAGCTGCTGATACCCGCCACACCGTAGAGTTCAAAATCGTATATCTGAAGAGTAGCGCCATTTAACAGAGCCAGGAAAACATCATTACTTGCAGCACTGAATCCGACTCGGTACATCAGGCAGAAGCTGTCCGTACTCGACAGATTCTCACTGTCTGTTTCAAAATCCACTCTGCGTAGAAAATCTCTATGCCTGCGTGCTACTGCCTTTGGCTCACCAGTGGTTCCGGAGGTAAACTGAAGTGACGCAGGCGCTAACTCATCCAGACAATGGATTGGTTGTGCAGCATTGCTGATCGCCGTTTCCATGTTGACTATACTGGCTGTTCCGCCGAAGCAATGGATTGTGCCTGCACTGCTTGTATTCACCACAATCAAGGAAGTACCGCTGATCCGGCACAACGCCTCAAGGCGCTTTGGTGGCGTATTGGGATCAGCACCAATGAAGAATTTGTTGCTGAGTAAAACAGCAACAACAGCTACGATCATTTCAACGGAGTGCGGAAGACAGATCAGAACCGGCTCACTTCCCCGCCGTTCACCCTGTGTCAATCTGGCTGACAATGCGTGAGCTCTTCGCAGAAGTTCTCGATAGCTGATTGACCTCTGATGATCCTGTACAGCAATACTGTCAGGAGAGTTTCGAGCAATGGATTCGAAACGTGTCGCTATTGTGTCCACGTACTACCCTCTATACCCTCTACCGAAAAAATAGTCACCTGAACGCTCTCGGACACGGTTCGCGTAGCCGCCAACTTATCACTGAGTTGATCGATCACCCAACCGGAATTCAACTGAATATCCAGCATATGAACGAACAGGCCATATATGGATAACGAAGCGGTAATCGAGATAACCAGACACTTCAGCAGTGAACAGTGACCGAACACTCTCATCATGACAACCATGTAGATTACGGATCCAAGCGAGTAGCCCACCAGCGCCATCAGGACTGCAAAGCCACACGCGCAGGAGAAGAATATCAGGAACCGTTTTGCGTGCGCCGGAATCCCCGACTCCAAGGCCGTCGCTGATTTGTCCCGCAGGTTTGCCCTGTACTTTCTTGATAACCTGAATAGTTGAATCAGAAGTACCAGTAACAGAGGAAACAACACCACTCTTGGCGCCAGAGCGGAGACAGGATGATATTCCCTGACCACGATCAACGCGGTAATTGTCATTGCTGACAATAGTAAAATAAACAGGAATTCAGGCACCACCGTCGGATTCTGGCTCCCACCAGGGCAAGTCGACTCATCGTTCATTGGCACTCCTGCCAGGCTTCAAGCCCAGTCTGACATTCAGGATAAGGACCAGAATCGCAATGAGCAGAAGCGAAAGCGGTAGCAGCTCCAGAAAGAAGAGAGGCCCATCGATCTGAATCGCAAGATAAAGATTCTTCTCTATGGTCTCACCCAGAACCAACCCTATTAGCAACGATGCCCTGGAGTATTTCAACACTTTCATGAAAAAGCCGACTATCCCGAACACCAGCGTAATCACGATGTTTATCAGTGAACTGTCCGAAGCGTAGGCTCCTGCAAATATCACCATAACCACCAATGGTACAAGTATGTTCGCAGGTAGCACGGAAAACCTGATCAACGGATTCATGACGAAGATACCCAGCAAAGTACCTATTAAATTGCCCGCTATCACTGTGAAAATCATAAGGAAGACGAAACGGATTTCATGAGTCAACAACTGAGGTCCAGTCTCGAGTCCAAGTATGTAGAATCCACTCAGCGCAATGGCCATGGAAGAGCTGCCAGGAATCCCGAACGCAACTGTCGACGCCAGGGC
>JABDKO010000190.1 GCA_013002165.1 Rhodothermales bacterium
CCTATGCTAAGCCGGTCGATTCCGGCGTCTCGGAGCCCCGACAAATAGTCAAGTGACCCATCTTCCGGATTCATTTCAAAGGTCAACTCTTCGAGTTCGAGTTGAAATGAGTTTTCTACTGCCAGGAGGATTCGTTGAACATCGGCGACTTTCAGTAGAGATGGCGTGCCACCGCCGAAATAGACAGTGCGAATGGGTTCCTCACTGGTGTGCTTGGCTCCGTAGTGATCTATCTCGTTAACCAGGGCGTCAACGTAGGGACTATACGTGGTAGCCGTCGTTACGAAGTAGAAATCACAGTAGACACATCGCTGAGTACAAAACGGGACGTGAATGTATATTCCGGCCATGACGATTGTTGAGAATCAGGAGTTCAGTTGACCGGGAGCTAGAAGATTACACCGATCCGAAATGGTATCAGGAGTTCGATCTCGGACTTTTCTATGACGATCGCAGGATTTACTTCATAGAAAAGGGATGTCTCATTAAGTTGTTTTACGTATCCGAATCCGCCGTGCAGTGTCGGGCCTCCTTTGCCGCTGCTTCCATCCGCGACAGGAATGTATCCACCGATACCTGCGATGATGTAGGGAGCCTTTGTGATGCCATCGAGAGTTACAATGGCAGAGAGCTGCGGATCAAAAACCCACGTTGAACCCTCAAATCCTCCCAGGAAAAAACCGGTAGTGCCCAGATCTATGGCGAAAGACAGATCTGGTGAGACAGGTGCCGAAGCTCTTCCACGAAAACCGAAACCCAGGCCGTCTGCCGTCGAGATCAACCCGTTGAAGCCGAAGCCAAACCTCGGATCGATGTCCTGAGCTCTCGAGGGAGATACCAGTAATAGTGAAACAGCAAGGAGGCCAGCTGAATAGAGACCGGGTAGTTTGAACTTCATGCTAAATGACCAGAATCCGTCGCACAATCGCGATTTACTTCTCAAAAAAATGGTTTTACTGACGAAACCCCGTTTTGTACTTTTTCACGCCAACACGGCGATGAAAGTTACCGATCCGACCGCGAAACGACAACGCAGCGGAGACAAGTTGCTCAAGCCATAACACTGATCGAATGAAAGTTCATATTTGTATAAAGCAGGTACCCGATGTCAACGCATCAGTTGATACCGGACGCATGGTTCTGAACGCATACGACGCATCGGCGGTCGAGGAGGCGCTTGTACTCCGCGACAAGGTGGGTGGTTCAATCGACCTTGTGTTAATCGGACCGGAGAAGGCATCCGAAACGATTCGGAAGGCGCTCGCCATGGGGACCGACGACGCGACCCACATTATAGCTGACGATTCGGAATTTGATTCACGAACATACGCAGACATACTGGCTGGTCATTTTCAGAATACAGAGTACGACGTGATACTTTGCGGCAAGCAGGCGCAGGACACAGATGCCGGATTAACGGGTCCGATGCTCGCTGCTCTGCTGGATATTCCGTATACAACGAATGCTGTGGGACTCGACGTCGAGGGCAAAAAATGGGTAGTCACGCGACAGGGTGATTCGGGTCAGGAAATCATCGAATTAACGCCGCCATGCTTGATTACATGTTCAAACGACATGAATGACCCCCGAATACCATCACTCAAGGGCATTATGGCTGCCAAGCGTAAGCAGATTACGTCTCAAGAGCACTCTGCAACAGTTTCTCCGAGGGTCAGGGTTGAGGGTTATCAAGACGTTCCAGGCAGGCCGCCCGGCGTTGTCCTTGAAGGTGACCCGGAAGAGGTAGCCCGCGACTTGCGGAACAGGTTAACTAACGAAGCGAAGGTCATCTAAGAATGTCGACGTATCTGGCGTATATCGCTACACCCAATGGATCGATCAAGAGATCATCACTCGAGGTCCTGTCGCATGTTGCCAATCTTGCCAGTCGAGATGGCTGTGAGTGCGCAGCAATAGTTGCACACTCAAGTGCGAAAGCAATTGCTGGTGAGCTGGCGCAGTACGGTGCCAGTCGGGTTTTCGTTGCCACGGACAAAGCGTATGATTCCGTTTCAACAGAAGGACTGATCCAACTGTTGGCAGACACTATCGGTACAGTATCTCCGGCATTCGTCGCTTTTGCCTCGACTGAAGGCGTAAAGGATTTTCTTGGTGCGCTGGCGATAAAGGCGAACGCTTCTGCAATTCCAGACGTGTCGAGTTTTGATATAGCAGACGGCAAGGTGACTGCGCTGCGGCCCGTCATGGCTGCCAAGACACTCGCGCGGGTCCATGCCACCACGTCGCCCGTACTCGTTTCTGTTAGATCGGGATCGTATGATGTATCTACTAATCCGGTAGAATCAACAATCGAAGAGGTGTCAGTCGCCGTCTCCAACAGTGAACGAAAGACGATCCGGGACATAGTTACTGCCACGGCCGGTACCGTAGATCTGTCAGAGGCCTCGGTCGTTGTCAGTGCGGGAAGGGGTGTGCGGGATGAAGAAGGCTTGAAGCTTGTTTCGGAGCTTACGACACTTCTGGGCGCAGCATCCGGAGCGACTCGAGCCGTAGTTGAGTCCGGAATGTTTCCCGCAACGACGCAAATTGGACAGACCGGGAAGGTTGTTTCACCTGAACTCTATTTTGCGATAGGTATTTCGGGAGCCATTCAGCATGTCGCCGGTATGTCGAACAGCAAGGTGATTGTTGCAATTAATAAGGACCCGGATGCGCCGATTTTCAATTATGCAACGTATGGCATAGTCGGAGACCTGT
>JABDKO010000208.1 GCA_013002165.1 Rhodothermales bacterium
TTCAGTCCGGCCAAATCGGCTGAACAAAGTCGTTGCCTGCCTTCCCATTCTGAACGAATCAAACCTGCCTCATCCAGAACGTTAACGTGTTTCGTCACAGCCTGTCGCGACATGTTGAACTGTCCTGAAAGGTCATTGATCGTTAACGGGCCTTGGGATCGGGCAACATGATGGATTATTTCCCTGCGGGTTGGATCCGCAATTGCCCGAAATATTTCATCGCGATCGCTATTCACTGCCATTCGCCAGATAGGCTTCAAGTTCTGACGCGCAATGTGCCCAGCCCTGATTGAACGATTCGAACATCTTCATCGCGGAGTCACCGTAGGCGTCGATTCCGCTATGCACAAGTTTGATTTCTGTACCCGCGTCTGTTGGAACAAGCGTCCAGGTCACAATCGTCTCAACGCCAGAATCACCGACAATCCAGGTATACTGCAGCTGGTGTGGCCGATCAGCGATCAGCACAGTGCCTGATATCGTCGTGCTTTCGTGTGTAAATGTGTAATCAGATCCGACTTCTGGCTTAAACACCGCCTTGATAAACCAGGATGAGATCGCATCCTGATCTGTGATTGCCTGCCATACCGTTTCGACAGGATGATTATAAAAGTGTTGCAGAACAATAATGTCAGTTGTATCGATCATGGATGTTACCGTGTGCGAATTTCATAAAGAGAGCGAATCGAGAATAGAGCGCCTGTCACGAATAGAATCAATCCTGGAGATCCATCGGCAAGCGAAAGATGTCCGGGAAGAACGAGAAAAAGCAGCAGACCGAGGTCCACAATTCCAATGAGAACCATCGCCGCGAGGTGTGTGAGTCTCTTACCAGATCGAAGTATAGACACTCCCAGCCCGAAGGCACAGGCCCCGAGCACTGCCAGATTGAACGCATAGTATTTTGCGATTGCGTCGATCGCACTTGTCCCGGCTATGGCAGCTGGAGATTGAGTGATAATTTCTTCAATACCCCCCGCTCCTCCCGGCGCAAACACCATCACAGAACCACCCAGAATATGAATAGCCCCCCACAAGACGTATGAAATACCCGCGATTCGGTTAGAGTACTTATGCATGATGTCAGCTGCTATTTATGATGATGTCTGCAATAATAACATCGATATAATTTATATGCAACATTATGGTTGCATATTATTTTAGAACGTATTATGGACATTCCAGAAGCGTTTTTGAAAATGCGAATCACGAAGGGATTGGTACCGCGTCACGTTCGAGTACCGGACGGGAGTATCGACTTATAGTGTTTCGACGGGCGCCGAAAAAGATACTTCCTGAAAAGGCGGTACCGGGAGCGGGACTCGAACCCGCACGGGACGAATGTCCCAACGGATTTTAAGTCCGTTGCGTCTACCTATTCCGCCATCCCGGCATTTCTGAAATCTACCGATAACACGTACCTGATTCAACGGATACTAATGGTTACTGGAAAAATCACATCCTACCACCTGGACTATCGCAAAATGATCCAGAGTATCAATAGAATCAGGACGACTACTGCGATCGGAAGAAGACGACGGAGTAGGAGTTTCTCAGTTTTGGACGTTGGTTTTCGGTCGAGTGCCGCAGTGATTCGCTCGCTGCGCTCCGATTTCAATTTCGAGGCAAAGGTGCTCTGGCGCCTTAGTCCGAGAGCTGCGAAGAGATTGTCGGGAAGTGCACTATTTACCTTATTTGCGTGCTGTAAGATTATGGCCGCGATATCTTCCTGCTCGAACGAATACTTATCCTGGATTACGGATAGCTCTGCCATGACAGTCTTGCCAACAGCTCCAAACAAGTCCCGCAGTCTGTATTTCGGCAGCTTGCAGTAGCGCGCGACTGCGCCGATGAGATCATCAAGTCCGCTGCCGAATATTTTGTCCAATGCCTTCGTACCCTCGCTTACAGATTGCACCGATACCCGTTCAACTATTTGTGCTCCGTTTGAATCGATGTGAGCTGAGCGCAATGCGGCTTCGCTTTCGAGAAGCCCTCCAATTGTAGCAACGCCAGACTCTGAGGAAGCCTTTTTCATCAAACCGCCCATTACTGCGGCCACAACTACCGGCAGATCATGATCGACACTCTCAACATCAACCTCTAATTGGGCGGCCAGCATTGACCTTGACTCCGGGTCAAGTAGTTCGGGGATGGTCTGTAGAAGGTCGATTGGCATTGCGTCAGGCGAAGGTGAAACCGTGAAAAGGTACGGCTAATGGTCGAATAATCATATGTCCGATAACTTACGCGACTACTGGTACAGCCTACATTGCTGCCTCAATCAGTAGATTGCACCCGCGAAGATCCGAACCTTTCAGCCTGCCGATAATCTCGAACCCGGTATCCGATCGGACGGCTAAATCCTCTGTCAGGATGCCCGATATAGTGTGGATATTTGCGAGATCATGCACAGCAAGCAGGCCTGGTCCTTCGTGTACTTCCTGCAGCGGGCTGTTCGGATCAAATAGTTTCCATGAGACCCAGCGCGGAAAACGAAAGGGTCCACCTGGTGGCCGATATGATTGACTCAGGAGTTCGCACATACCGTACTCGCTCCAGATCTGATCTTCGTTTACCCCGAACCCGGCAGCAAGATGTGTATGCAGATCGGATCTGCTGATCTCTCTCCGTTGTGTTTTCATTCCGCCCGTCTCGACGATTATAGACTCCGGTGGAAGTCGAAATGAGTGCGACTCGAGAATGTTGAGTAGTCCAAACGCAGCGCCGAATAGCATCACGGGATTCCCGTTTTCACATGCGTCCGACAACAAGTGAATATCGTCGAGGAAGAGTTGAGATTCCGCTGTACCATGGCGTTGAATCAAGTGTTCGACCATGTACAGTAACGAGGATTGCGACCCGTTTTCAACATAGCCGGGCAAATGACCCATGATGGTGTACCGACGACGTCCAAAAAAGCCAAGGAAGGCAGCACTGATTGACCGTTCGTAGACGTCGAGCGATTTGACGTAATGAGTGCTTTGAGTGGTCCCGGTCGTCCCGCTTGACCGAAATACAGCTTCTGAATCCGCAGGATCGAATCCAGCGATGGCGGAATCTTTGAACGCCTTTATAGGAATGTGACACTGGACGGGATCGAGTCCCAGAGCATCGCAATACCGCTTGTATAAAGGGATCGAATCGTACTGGTGGCGCGAGACAAATTCTCTGGCGGCAGAAAGTTCTTCGCCGTGGTAGCTCGCAAACCTTTTCTCAATGTCTGTGAGCGTCATACGAGATAGTTTATCGCTTGGGTTTGATCATGCAGCCAAATGGTTTTGTAACGCCGACCCGTACGGCGTTTCCAGAACTCATGGCTGCGTACGCATCAGCCAGGTACGACTTGGTCACCTTATCGGCATCACCAGGGCTGTCATCCATGCTGCCTGTGTAAACAAGCGCATCGCTGGCATCGAACAGGAAGAATTCAGGTGATCTTGTTGCCGCGAACGCTTCCATTATCGCCGCTTCAGCATCGGCAACGTACGGTATTCCCTGTGGCAGTCCTGCGATAGCCTCGGCGTTGCCAGAACGTGATTCAGCGGCAAACGCAGATCCGTCGTTGGAATTGATCAGGATAATTTTCCGTGTCGCCGAGGAAAATGTCCCGGCGAAAGACTTTAGCCTGTCTTCTATTTTTCCAATCCACGGGCATCGGTTGCCCCAGAATACTACAAGAGTCCCATCTGCACCTTTGAGTGCGCCTAGCGTCGTTGTGCTTCCATCAGGCAGCGTAACCTGAACGTTCTGACCTGGCATAGTCGAACCAAGCGGGATTTGGGCGTGGGCGTCAGAAATTCCGAACCCCAGACTAATAAATGCCAGAATCGCTCCCAGACTATAACGGTATGCAGAATTATACATTTTCATTGCTCAGCTCAAGAATGCAGGTAGATATTACTTTGAAACGGCCCTGCGGGCCGCTATTACAGGTATTTTACAAAGATCAGGCCGAAAACTATTCACGTGCAGCAAATGCACTAATCAGTTCCGGGAAAGTCGTTTTACCCTCCTTTTGCCAGATTAACGTACCCGACATGTCAAATATAAACGACGATGGTACAGTTCCGGTCCACTCGGGAATGAAATCATTGACAAAGTCGGCCGATCCTGCTTCAATGTAGCTTTGCCTTGCCCATGATTGATCGACAAGGAATGCACGAACAAGGTCCATATCATCGACGAAATCCAGGGAGACAAATACAACGGAAAGAGAATCCTCACCCATTTGATTCGCAAGTCGAACAATCTCGGGAAACTCCTCGACGCAGGGAGAACACCACGTTGCCCAGATGTTGACCAGCGTGTACGGTGTAGAATTCGAGCCGACGGATTCCAGGATCTCTTGCGCAGTCGCTACCACTATCTCAGGGTGCTCTGTTTGAGCGATTGCTGCAACGGGTACGTGCAGCATTCCGATTATGAGGAGAGGTATTGAGAGTCTGGCCATTGCGACATTGTCCGGTGATCAGGACAACCCGACGTGGTACCAGTTAGTTTCCCGCTGCGCTCCGAAGTTACCCTGTTTTGAGGTAGTGACGAGGCCGATCGCTTTCATCCTTATCCGAGAAGGCGTCCCGGTGAAAAAGGATTATCGAAACAAAGGTGAACAGGTCAGACTTCTTGAATGGCTTTTCCAGAATAAAATCGAATCCTTCCGGCAGCTCAATTGGTTCGTCCGTTCTGCGGTTGGACTCGGCAATCCCTACAATAGGTATCTTGACATCGCCATAGCGTTCCCTGGCTTCGACGAGTCCTTTATGAGCTAGGTCGTGCTTCATCAATGACATGTCCACCATCATCATGTCGTAACGGCCCCGCTTCGTCATGAGCTCCAGTTCTCGCAGGTTGACTGCACGGTCGACCTTGAAGAAGTCTGCGAGCATGTACTGAATCATTGTATTCACATCTGATGAATCATCGACGACCAGTATGCGAGGTTTACCCGGTCCATGCTTCGACGTGGCCGGGAATGCCCGTGGAAGAGTCACCGAAAAGATGCTTCCTTCTTCCTTTGTGCTCTCTACTGTGATCGTTCCGTTCATCAGCTCGACGAGGCGCTTCGTAATCCCGAGGCCGATTCCCACTCCGTCAAACGATCCCGTCAGAGTACCTGACGCCCGGTTGAAATCGTCAAATACCATCGGTACATACTCGCGGTCAATGCCGACACCGGTATCCAGAACACGAATATTAACACCTCGTTCATCGCTATCGATCTCTACGATGATACCGCCGGCTTCAGTGAATTTGATCGAGTTGTCTATCAGGTTCTGAAGAATCCTCGCGAAGCAGACCTGGTCTGCCAGTGTCGCTATCTCCGGTCGTACCGTTTCAAGTTTCAGGAAGAGCCCTTTTTCCTCGGCCATTTCCGTGGACCCTTGTATTATGAGTCTTGCCTCATCCACAAGGTTGAAGACAGTCGGCGTCAGGTCAAACTCATTGTTGTTCAATCCGGCCAGATCAAGAACCGCGTTAAGCGTATTCATCAACCTGCGACCGCTGCGCTCGATCATGTTTACGAATTCGCGCTGCTCATCACTGACCTCATCCTCAAGAATTTCAGCAAATCCGATTATTCCGGTGATCGGTGTGCGGAACTCATGGTTGATATTCTCCAGGAAGGATTCCTTGAGCTGCGTAACCTCGTTGACCTCTCCGCGAGCCCTGTCAAGAAGTTCACGGCTCTGCTTCAATTCTGTGATATCCATACCGAACGTGACAACTGCCGCGACTTCATCACCATCGGAGTCTCGGATCGGCTGAAAGGTTCGAAGCATGTGCCGTTCCATTCCATTTACCGAAATCACCTCTTCGAACTTGACCGGTTTACCCGATGTGACGGCGCGTCTCCAGTGGGCCCTGCGTCGCAAACCGATGTCTGCTGGCAGGCCGCACTTCTTGCACAACTCAACGTCTGTTTTTCCGATGAGCCAGCTTTTTGCAACACTATCGACAAGCCCGGCTGAATTCATGTAGAGGTATTTACCCTGAAGCGAAAGAATCGCCACTTCAACAGGCATGCCGTCAAGCAATTCTTCGTGGAATAGCTTGTATTTCTCAACGTCCTCTGCATGATTTGTTACGTCGTTGAATACCGCCACGATTGCCTTTTTGCCGCCAACCTTTACCGTAGCGAGATTGACGTCGAGCATTTTGTGATCTGCGATTCTGTCATCGGCAAGAAAAGCAGTAACTGATTTCGACCCGCCGCGGCGCAGTTGGCTAGCGACTTTGCCAAACGTCTCTCCTTCTGCAGAGAGAGTCAGGAGTTTCTCAAGGCTTTTAGATCTGATATTTGCAGGCGACTGGCGAAGCAGTCCGGTCGCAGCCCTGTTGGCGTACGTAATTTTCATGTTTTCGTCAGCGACGACAATCGCGCTCCCGGCCTGATCGACCATGGATTTGAAGGGAGTAGTTTTTCTCACATGAATCCGCCTTCGAACTTTTGTCAACAGGACATAGAAAGCCGTGAGAAGAAGCAATGACATCACCAGGATTCCCCAGTTGACGAAACTCTCGATAGGAATTGATGGCGTAAACGCAGTAAAATCTTTTACCAGAAGTTGGACGGGTGGAAATGCGCTGGCACGGCGGGTAGCCAGAACGCCCTTGACGCGGACGAAGTCACCGACATTTGCTTTGAGATAATCCTGACCCTGATCGAGGTGTGGTACGTGGACGTGAATTGGAATGCCGGGACGATTAATAATGACAGTAGACCGTTCGTCAAATCGCTCCATGTGAACAATGATGCCGCTGATTTCGACGCGCTCCCCTACAAACTGAACCAAATCAAGTTCATCTTCGGGGATCCAGGTCGCGGTCGGTAACAGAGCGGGCGCATCTGTGTTGGTCAGTGTGGCTATCGAAAGAGCGGTACGACCATTTTTTAGTATGATCGTACCCGAGACGCGAACGCTGTCACCCTCGGCCACTGATTGCTTTACATTATGCAACAGAATCCCACCGGTGCGGTCCTGTACATAGGCAGTATTGTTTCCGAACGGAGAAGAGCCTGGCGGAAGCGTAATACGAC